>NZ_DALZMB010000146.1:0-7941 GCF_032007265.1 Paracoccus sp. (in: a-proteobacteria)
GAACGAGGCCGGCTCTGGCCCCTTCACCCTTGCCGCTTGGAAGCCCAACGAGCAGGTCCAACTGGCCGCCTTTGAGGGCTATTTCCAGGGCGCACCCGCGATGAAGCGCGTGATCTTGCGCAACGTTCAGGAAAGCTCGGCTCAGCGACTGCTGCTGGAGCAGGGCGACATCGACGTGGCCCGCAACCTGACCCCGACAGATGTGCAGGGCGTCGAGGGCAAAGAAAACGTCAAAATCGTGACCGAGCCTCGCGGTCGCTTGCTGTACATGGGCCTGAACCAGGACGACAAGCTGTTGTCGAACCCGGCCGTGATCGAGGCGATGAAACATCTGATCGATTACTCGGGGATGGAAGGCAGCTTCCTGAAAGGGCAGTGGGAAATCCACCAAAACATCATCCCCTCGGGCTATCTGGGGGCAAGCGATGACAACCCTTGGACCTATGATGTTGAAAAAGCCAAGAAAATCTTGAACGACGCTGGGATCACCTCGGGCACGATCAAGACCATGGTGCGTGACATTACCGATTATACTAACGTCGCGCAGGCCTTGCAGGCCTCGATGGCAGAGGCAGGTCTGACGTTGGAAATTCAGCAGATGACCGGGGCGCAGGTGCTTGACGCCTATCGTGCGCGTCAGGTGCCGATCTTTATCGGTGAATGGGGCACGGATTATGCCGACCCCAACACCAACGTCTCGACCTTTGCGATCAACCCCAACAATTCACCGGATGAAAAGCATTCAGAATTGGCTTGGCGCAACGCATGGGCCGTGCCGGAAGATCTGCAAAAGAAAGCCATGGCCGCGACGCTGGAAGGGGATGCCGACAAGCGTAAGCAGGAATATCTGGATATTCAGCAAGAATATCGGGATATCGCCCCGATCATCCCGATGTTCCAAAAAATCGGCCAGGATGCGATGCAAAAGAATGTCGAGCATTGGAACAGCGGTGGCGCGCTGGCCTCGGTGTTCTACCGTCAGGTTACCAAAGGCGAATAAGGCTTGAATACGAGCGATACAGTAAAAGGCGCAAGCGAGGGCAACCTCGCTTCGCCGAGCCCGCAATCATCCGTCCCCCAATCCATGACGCCTGATCTTGCGTCAACGCCAGGCCCGCAATCCGCGCCGCCAAACGGCGGCATACCGCGCGGTCCGTCGAATTTCCGGCGGCGATGGCAAAAGATCGGCGGGGTGCTTTTATCGCTCGTCCTGACATTGCTGGGCCTGCTGGTGGTGACGTTCATCATTGGCAGGATCATGCCCATTGATCCGGTGCTAAAGGTCGTTGGCGAACGCGCGACCCAGGCACAATATGACGCTGCCTATCGCGCTTTGGGGCTGGATCAGCCACTTTGGCGCCAGTTTGCCCTTTATGTCTGGGATGTGCTGCATGGCAGCTTTGGTATGTCGATTTCGACCGGCCACCCCGTCAGCGAAGATTTGAAGCGCGTCTTTCCTGCGACGGTCGAACTGGCAACATTGGGCACTTTGATCGGCGTGCTTGTCGGCGTGCCTTTGGGCGTTATTGCCGCCGCGCGCCGGGGGGGCTGGATCGATCAGATCGCCCGCGTGGTGGCGCTGATTGGTTATTCCATGCCGATCTTCTGGCTTGGACTGATGGGCCTTTTGGTCTTTTACGGCATGCTGGGCTGGGTCGGTGGTCCGGGGCGGCAAGGCTTGATCTATGACGGCATGGTGCCCTCGGTCACCGGGCTGGTCCTGTTGGACAGCCTGATCGCGGGCGATTGGGGCGCGTTCAAGGATGCGTTTTCCCATATCATCCTGCCCGCCAGCCTGCTGGGCTATTTCAGTCTCGCCTATATCAGCCGCATGACGCGCAGCTTTATGCTCGAGCAATTGACCGGCGAATATATCTTGACCGCACGGGTCAAGGGCCTGTCCGAGACACAGGTGATCTGGGGCCATGCCTTTCGCAATATCGCCGTCCCGCTGATCACCGTGATCGCGCTTAGTTTTGCCACCTTGCTAGAGGGTTCGGTTCTGACCGAGATCATCTTCAGCTGGCCCGGCATTGGCCAATACATCACCAAAGCGATGCTGGCAGGGGACATGAATGCGGTCCTTGGTGGCACGGTGGTGATCGGAACATGTTTCATCGGCCTCAACCTACTCAGCGATTTGCTATACCGGGTGCTCGACCCGCGTTCGGAATAGGGGCGGGCGATGACGAATGATGAAAGAACGACCATGACCCAGATGACGACCCGCGAGTGGTTGCTCTCTGAGGCACCCACCACAAGACGGCAGGCCCGTTGGGGTGCCATCTATCAAGGCTGGCTGGTGTTTCGGCGCAACAAGCTGGCGATGCTGGGGCTGGTGATCCTGATCTTGCTGATCTTGACCGCGATTTTTGCACCGCTTCTGTCGCCCTATAGCCCCTATGCGCAAAGCCTTGGCAATCGTTTGATGCCTCCTACGGCCGAACATTGGCTGGGTACCGACTCTTTGGGGCGCGATATTCTGTCACGGCTGATCTGGGGCTCGCGCACGACGCTGTTCATTGTCGGGACAGTGGCGCTGATCGCGCCGATCCTTGGCCTGTTCATCGGTACGGTCGCGGGCTTTGCCGGGGGCTGGACCGATCAAATCCTGATGCGCATTACCGATATTTTTCTGGCCTTTCCCAAGCTTATCCTGGCGCTGGCATTTGTTGCCGCATTGGGGCCGGGGATTGGCAATGCGGTGCTGGCGCTGGCGCTGACCTCGTGGCCGGCCTATGCGCGCCTTGCCCGGGCAGAGACCCTGACGATCCGCCGCGCCGATTTCATTGCAGCGGCGCGGCTTCAAGGGGCGGGGCCTTGGCAATTGTTGGTGCATCACATCTGGCCGCTGTGCATCAGCTCGATGATCGTGCGCGTGGCGCTGGATATGGCTGGCATCATCCTATCGGCAGCGGGCTTGGGCTTTCTTGGCCTTGGCGCACAGCCGCCCTTGGCGGAATGGGGTGCCATGATTTCAGATGGGCGCAACTATATCATGGATTTCTGGTGGGTTGCTGCGGTTCCGGGCCTTGCCATCTTTATCGTCAGCCTGGCCTTCAACCTGTTGGGTGATGGTCTGCGCGATGTGCTTGATCCGAAAGGGGCCAAGGAATGAGCCAACCGCTTCTTTCCGTGCGCAATCTGCGCGTCAGCTTTCCCACCCGACAGGGCACATTCGAGGCCGTGCGTGGTATCAGCTTTGATCTGGGCCGCGAGCGTCTGGGGGTGGTGGGCGAATCCGGTTCGGGCAAATCCATGACCGGGCGTTCGATCCTGGGGCTGATCCGGCCACCGGGCCAGGTCACCGCTGATCGAATGGATCTGGATGGGCAGTCGATCCTGAACCTGCCGCCGCGTCAGATGCGGCGCATTCGCGGTCGCAAGATCAGCATGGTCATGCAAGATCCCAAATTCAGCCTGAACCCCGTGATGACCATCGGCGCGCAAATCGTTGAAAGTTACCGCCAGAACACGGGCGCCAGCCGCAGCGATCCGCGCAACAAGGCGCTTGAGATGCTGCGCGCCGTCCAGATCCGCGATCCTGAGCGTGTCTTCAAGGCCTATCCGCATGAAGTGTCTGGGGGAATGGGGCAGCGCATCATGATTGCGATGATGCTGGCACCCGATCCTGAAATTCTGATCGCAGATGAGCCGACCTCGGCCTTGGATGTATCGGTGCGCGCCGAGGTTCTGCACATCATGGATAATCTGGTGCGCGATCGTGGCATGGGCCTGATCTTCATCAGCCATGACCTGAACCTTGTGTCGCAGTTTTGCGACCGGGTGATCATCATGTATGCTGGCCGTATCGTCGAGACCCTTCCGGCAAATCAGCTGCATGAAGCGCGCCATCCCTATACGCGGGGGCTGCTGAACAGCCTACCGCGTCTGGATCATCCGGTCGAACGGCTGGCCGTGCTCGAGCGGCAGGAAAGCTGGCGCGATGCTGAGATCGACACCCCATTCCCAGGAGGGCTGTGATGCTTGATGTCAGAAATCTGAATGTCTGGTTCGGACATGCACCATCGCGCGTGGATGCGGTGAAAAACGTCAGCTTTTCGGTGAAGCCGGGCGAAAGCTTTGGCTTGGTCGGGGAAAGCGGTTCGGGGAAATCGACCATTCTGCGCGCCGTTACCGGGCTTGCGCCCAACTGGTCGGGCGAGATCACGGTCGAGGATGAAAAGCTGGTGGGGCACCGCCGCAGCCGCCAGTTCTATCGCCGTGTGCAGATGGTGTTTCAAGACCCCTATGCCAGCCTTCATCCGCGCCATTCTGTCGATAGCGTTCTTTCCGAAACCCTGCGTTTGCAGGGAATGAGCGATATCGACACACGCATCCCACGCCTTTTGGACGCGGTCGGCTTGGGCAAGGGGTTTCGCTTTCGCTATCCGCATCAGCTGTCGGGGGGGCAGCGCCAACGTGTGGCGATTGCCCGGGCATTGGCGGCCGAACCACAGCTGCTGCTTCTGGATGAGCCGACCTCGGCTTTGGATGTTTCGGTTCAGGCTGAAATTCTGAACCTTCTCAATGATCTACGCCGTGAACGTGGCCTGACTTATGTCATGGTCAGTCATGATCTGGCGGTGGTCAGCCATATGTGTGACCGACTTGCGGTTATGCGCGGCGGCGAGATCGTTGAGGTGATGGATGCGCAAACCCTGCGCAGTGGGCAGGCCCAACAGGATTACGCACGCCATCTGATCAAAGCCAGCCTAGGCTATGCGCGCGCGTCATAAGGGGCGCGCGCCTTGGGTCGCGGCGCCTTAGGCTGCGACCCCAAATAGGCGCCCTACGCCAGCGGTAATTCCCAAGGCGATCGTGCCCCAGATGACCACGCGCGCCACACCCGGTGCCACCGGTGCACCGCCCGTTTTGGCTCCAATGCCGCCCAGCACAGCGAGCGCGACCACGGTGGCGATCAACACGAAGGCCATGACCAGATTTGCTGGCGCCGCTATCGCGGCAACCAGCGGCACGGCTGCGCCAAGGCTGAAGGTCACCGCCGAGGTCAGCGCCGCTTGCAGCGGGTTGGCGGCGCTTGCCTCGGTCAGGCCAATTTCGTCGCGAATATGCGCGGCCAAAGCGTCATGGTCAGAGACCTCACGCGCGGCTTGCAGGGCGGTTTGCGGGCTCATGCCGCGCGCCTCGTAAATGGCCGCCAGCTCGGCCAGCTCTTCATGGGGGGAATCGATCAGCGCTTGACGCTCGCGTTCGATATCTGCGCGCTCGGTGTCGGATTGCGAACTGACCGAGACATATTCCCCTGCGGCCATTGACAGCGAGCCTGCGGTCAGTCCGGCCACCCCGGCGATCAAAATGGCGCGCGGGCTGGGATCGGCTGCCGCCACGCCCATGATCAGCGCCCCGGTCGAGACAATGCCGTCATTGGCACCCAAAACCGCCGCACGCAGCCAGCCCAGCCGTCCGATGTAATGAGGATCATCGGCATGGGCGCTTGGATCAGGGGCAATCGCGTTCGGGGCGTTGTGATTGGTCATGACGGCTCTCAATGAAATGATGTGAAAAGAATAGGCCGATTGCCGGCGATGAACAGACCTTTAGACAGGTCAAACCGGGCAAAACCTGAACTTTGCCTTGGGATGGCAATGCCCGACAGGATTCAGTTTTGGCTTTGACGCTGGACCTGGAACTGGCGGCGCAAAAATGCCGCGATGAAGAAAGCGGTCAAAATCAGGACGATGGTCGCGGCGGGGGAGCTGTCCAGCCAAAAGCTGGCCCAGACCCCGATCAACGAGCTGACCATAGCCACGGCCACGGCAAGACCAAGCATGCGCCCAAGGCTGCGGGTCAGCAAGAATGCAATTGCACCGGGCGCGATCAAAAGGGCCACCGACAAGATGATGCCCACCGCGCTGAGCATTGAGACCACGCAAAGCGACAGCATGGTCAGCAGCCCATAATGCAGCAGGCCAACCGGCAATCCCGCCACCCTTGCCTGCACCGGATCAAACGACAGCAGGGCAAAATCGCGCCATTTCGCAAGAACGACCAGCGTCACACCGGCCGAGATCAGGGCGGATAGCAGCAGATCCTCGGGGCCGATGCCCAAGATGTTTCCAAAAAGAATGTGATCCAAATGCAGCGACGAGCGGACCTGAGTATAAAGGACAACGCCAAGCCCGAACATGCCCGACATGACCACCCCAAGGACGGTATCTTGTTTCACGCGGCTGTTGGTTTGCAGATAGCCCGTCGCCAGCGAACAGATCATGCCCGCGACAAACGCCCCCAGCAGCATCGGCGCACCCAGCATATAGGCAATGACCACGCCAGGCAGGATGGCATGGCTGACCGCGTCACCCATCAGGGACCAGCCTTTAAGCACCAGATAGCACGAAATCAGGCCGGAGGGGACGGAAATGATCAGCGCAATCAGTGCTGCGTCGCGCATGAAGGGAAAGGTAAAGGGCAGGGTCAGCCAATCCATCACGCCACCTCTTTCAGCGCGTCCGCAGCGCGGCGACGCGCGGCCAAAATGCCGTGCTTGGGGGCAAAGACAAAGGCCAGCAAGAAGATCACGGTCTGTAGCACGACAATGACGCCCCCCGTCGCCCCGTCCAGAAAGAACGAGAGATAAGCCCCAAATCCAGAGGTCAGGGCCCCGATGCTGACAGAGAGCAAGATCAGCCGCGGAAATCGATCCGTCAGCAGATAGGCCGTGGCGCCCGGTGTCACCACCAAGGCAATCACCAAAAACGCACCGACGGTCTGCATCGCGGCCACGGTGCAAGCGGCCAGCAGGGTAAAGAAAAGAATGCGCAGACGGTTGGGATGCAGCCCGATGGTGCGGGCATGGGTCTCATCGAAAAAGACGACCATCAGATCGCGCCATTTCAGTGTCAAAATGATCAAAGACACCGTGCCGATGATGACCAGCTGCAACGTATCCTCGGGGCTGATGGCCAGAATATTGCCCATGGTGATGGTCTGGATGCTGACCGCCATCGGGTTGAGCGAGATCATGAACAGGCCCAGCCCGAAAAAGCCGGTGAAGATCAAACCGATCACCGTATCCTCTTTCAGTCCGGTGCGGGCGTTCAGAAACTGCATCGCCAGCGCGGCAAGCCCGCCCGAGATGAAAGCACCCAGCGCGAAGGGCAGGCCCAGAATATAGGCCCCCGCGACACCGGGAACGATCGAATGGCTTAGCGCATCCCCGATCAAGGACCAGCCTTTCAGCATCAGATAGGCCGACAAAAAGGCGCAAACCGCGCCCACCAGCGCCGAAACCCAGATGGCATTGGCCATATAGCTGTAATGGAAGGGGATAAGCAGGGTCTCCAGCATGGGCTAGGCCTTTCCCTGCGGCTTGGCTTGGGAGTTCGGATCGATCGAGGCATCAGTCTGGGCCTTGCGTTGATCGTCGTAGAAAATCAGCGGGCGCTCGTCATCGCTAAAGACCGTCAGTTCACGCGGGTCGTCATCATCATGCAAATGCTGCCCCCCCAGAACGAAATGGCGCAGAACGCCGCCAAAAGCGGTGCGAAGATTGTCGGGGGTAAAGACCTCGGCGGTTGGGCCTGATGCCAAGACCGTGCCTTTGACCAGCACAACCCGGTCGCAAAATTCAGGAACCGAGCCCAGATCATGGGTCGAGACCAACATGACCCGCCCTTCACTGCGCATCTCGCGCAAAAGTTCGATTATGGCGGTTTCGGTTTTCACATCAACGCCGGTAAAGGGTTCGTCCAGCAAGATGACCTGTCCGCCCTGAGCGATCGAGCGCGCCAGAAAGACGCGCTTCTTTTGTCCGCCGGACAGTTCTCCGATCTGGCGTTTGCGAAACTCGCTCATGCCGACGCGGGCCAGCGCATCACTGACAGCCTGATGATCGGCTTTGCGCGGGTGACGGAAAAAGCCCATATGGCCATAGCGGCCCATCATCACCCCATCCTCGACCAGAACCGGAAAGCTCCA
>NZ_DALZMB010000147.1:0-7626 GCF_032007265.1 Paracoccus sp. (in: a-proteobacteria)
TCACGCTACGAGAAAATTCTACTGCCGCATCCCCTTAACCAAGGGGAGGATTACCTGCCTGCTTCCAACCCAATTGCCACACAGGCCGGAATTAGATTGCGATGCTCTAAGCTCTTCGGACACATTCGACCTAGGCGCTGCCTGATATGCCAATTCGCAGTTGCCGCAGAAGTTTCGGCCCATAGCCGCCGGTCAACCTCAAATCATGCTGCTTTGCCGCATTCCCCGAAGCTGCCGATTGTATTGTTCTGCAGCATACACCGGTCACGATGGCAGGCGCGGGGCGTCTCTGCCGGGAGGACCGACCCCGTTGGGCGTCCAGTAAGCCGAGCTGTCGCAAGCCCGCCCCAAAGCCATAGCGGCCAGGCGCGAGAGGCTCAGCGAACCCGCCACAAACGGCACATCGCCTCATTCGCGCCAGCGCAGTGGAAAATTGACGCCAGCCACTTCACGGATAGTGATTGAAGCTGCGCCTTCGACGAGGCGAGTCATATGCATCATTTAGACTTGACCGCAGGGTGCCGGACCGGCAATTGAGGATCGATGGATGATGAGGAAATTGAACAACTGATCGCTGACCTGCGAGAACTACTGTTTCGCAAAGGGTTCGGCTGGGCTGCAGTTGAAGCGGAAGATTCTCTCAATTCTATGGTCGCACCGCGGACGCGCGCACTCGCCCTGATAACTGCGGCCGAAATCGTCACCGTCGATCTCGCCGACATCGAATTATCAATAGGCGATAGCTTTTTTAGTGGGGAAATCCACTTCGAACCAGATGACATGGACCGGCCTGATGACGAAGAGGCGCTCAGCCTGAGAGATCGTAAAGCCTTTGATGTCGAATCGTATTTATCTTCCGGTCCTGAGCGCAGAAGGGCACTCTCGGAACTCGCTGCCCACCGGCAGGTATTCGATTTACTGAGGAACCATCTTGATGGCGCTGACTAGCCTGCTGACCAACCTCGAGACAGCGCTCGGCCTGTCGGTCGATCTTGGATACGCTAGCAAGGCGAAGGATAATGACCTCTACGAGGCCTACGTGTTGACGCTGCTACTTTCGGCGGCGGCTTGTAAAGGCTGGAAGCTAGAGCTGCGCGACGGCTGGGGCAATCCCGTTACAGAACCCTTGTTCCGCCTTGGCCCTGGTCGGATCACGTCCCGTCAATACACGTTCGCGCAGATGACGAAGGCAGGCAGGGAGCCGCTAGAAGCACACTTGGGAGTGAAAGTTTCTGGGCAGACGCCCGTCGGGATTTCGATCCCGACGAAGTCTGGGCGTCTGCTTCATGAGTTTGATCTCATCGTGCTCCCGGAAATAGTCGCCAGTTCATGTCGCGCCAGCGGAGGCGATCCCGATTATACGGCCGTCACAGTCCATGCAGAGATGAAATTTTACTCTGGCAAACTGGCCCTGCCCTTGGGGCGGGCGTCTGTCGGTATGGCATTGGAATGCGGCCTTTCTGGAAAGTCTGCACTCATTACCAACCAAAACGGATATTCTGTGCAAGATCTGGTTCAACACCACGGCGTGGCATTCCGCTTCAATGTTTGTCCGTCAAATTCCACAGCCGAGTGGCACGTGAAAAAGTGGTTCTCGGCCTTTCTTTGAAACACCTAAGGCGACGGGCGTGGCGATCTCCATCGATTTTTTAGGGTGGCGCTCACGGTTTCCGCCGACCGTCCGCTTCCTGCGTTCATCACTCCTCGGGCTCTTGTAGGGCACCGGGCGGAATCTTGAATTTCCGGCATGGGGTGTCGCCGAGCTGCGGCAAAGGTAGTACTCGCGAACGGCCGGTAAGGGCTCCAATGAACATACCTCGACACGGCGACCAGCAATTCCGTTCAGTCGCCTGAAGCAGGCGGTCGGCCCACGGCGGTCACTCATCGCCACGTACCGCTGCGCGACGGAACTCCCCGAAGCGACCACTCAAAGCTAGGTGAATCATTTCGTCTCGGTGAGTGTTCGCGCTTCGAATGTTGCAAGCGTGTGCGCTCATGTCATAAAAATCGTTAGAGGGGCAATGGGGCGGAGCATGGAGATCGCATTACTGGAAGCAAACGCGATCTCACGTCGTCTGAAGGCGTTGATCAAAAATCATGACTGTATCTCCATTGCCGTTGCGTGGGGTGAATTAACCGAGGTTGCCAAGACGCTGGTCGCCAATAAAGCCAAGTTCGACACTGTTCTATTCGGCCTCGATTTCTCGGCGACTGATCCAGACCTCATCGACGAACTCGTCGGCGTGCCCAATGCCTTCGTTGCGAAGAACAGGCCCGGCTGCTTCCACCCCAAGATTTTCTATTTTCAGTCGGGCGCCGAGGCAGAGGCGATCGTTGGCAGCGCCAACTTCACTAACGGCGGACTAGGCAAGAATCTTGAGGCCAGCGTCTATGTGAAAGGCTCGACGGACGAGATGTTTTTCAAGCAGGTCCGGAAGCAGCTTGCGAGCTACGAGTGGCTTCACCATCCCATCACGAAGAAACTCGCCGCTAGCTACCGTCGGCAGGCCAAGGCCGCGGATAAGGCCCAGAGACCGATCAATCCGGTTTTGCCCGATGACGAGGATCAATGGCCCCGCCTCAACTCGCGCCTTGCTACCATGTCTTGGGAGGAGTTCGTCAGGCGCGCACGGCGCGATAAACATCACGGCTTCGACAAGCGCATCGATCTGGTCCGTGAAATCCAGAAGATGTTTGCAAGGAAAGGCTCGTTCGCAGATCTCTCGCTCGCGGAATGGAAGGGCGTTGCCGGGCTGCTTGGCACTGTCGAAGCCACGTCCGCGAACCTAGGCAGACTCGAATGGGGTTGGTTCGGTTCGATGAAAAGAGCCACCGCCTTCACCAAGGCTATCGGGCTTCAGGATTCAGCGATCGCACAAGCTCTGGACCTGATCCCCAAGCGCGGTGATGTCACCCGCGCCCAGTTCGATCAATATGCTGCGACCTTCAAACGGGCTCTCCCAAAATCGAAAGCAGGCAACCCTATCGCGACCGCGACCCGCCTGCTTGCGATGAAGCGCCCGGACTTCTTCGTCTGCGTCAACGGCGGCAACAAGTCCCGCCTTTCGGAGGCGCTCGACTTTCGCCCGAACATGCTGACCCTCGACACTTATTGGGATTGGGTCATCGAGCCCATCCGACAGGCGCCCTGGTACAATGCACCGCGCCCGGTGGACGTGGATATGGAGCTATGGGACGCGCGCGTCGCCATGCTCGATGCAATCTACTACGCGCCACCCACGAAAAAGCCAGCCCGGGCCGCCAAGACCAAATCGTAGAAGCGAGAGACATGCATGACGGACGACATTTATCCTTGGACCGGTACCTTCAACGATCTCGCCCCCGACGACCAGCGTGCCGTCGCGCAGCTTGTCGTCAGGGGGGAGGCCGTCGATGGCACCGTCGACGTTCTCCTCGCCCGGCTCGAGCGCACCCGCTGCGTCGCGCTGCTGCGCGAGACAGGCACCGATCGGATAATCGGCGCGGCGGCATGGAAGCAGCCTCTAGCATCCTATCGTCGCGAAAAGTTCACCAAGGCTTGCGCACCGATTGCCGGCTTCGAGGCTGCCCCCGAACTCGGCTATGTCGTCATCGCCCCCGACATGCAGGGCAAGCAACTTTCTGCGGGTCTCGTCACCGCGATTGCCGAGAAGTTGACTGAGCCCACCTTCGCCACAACCGACAGCAACACCATGCGCAACAATCTCGAACGCTCGGGCTTCACCCGGGTCGGCGGTGAATGGCAGGGCAAGAAGGGCTTGCTTTCGCTCTGGACCATCACGCCCTGACAGCGGCTCAAACCGGACGATCGCAGGTCAGACTTGTTGCCGAGCACCGTGCTCCGAAGCGGTCTACGTAATTGACGCTGATCAAAAAGTGAATTCTTGCGACATATACATTCAAAAGTTGCTTCTGGAATAAAAACTGTCAACTTGAGGGCGAATTGATTTGGAGTGAAGTGGTGCAGGTCAGAAAGGTTCGAATTCAGGGTTTTCGGCTGTTACGGGATGTTGAGCTCATGCTCGAGGATACGGCAACTATCGTGGTGGGCCGTAATAACAGCGGCAAGACTTCTTTGACGGATGTTTTCCGGTGTTTCGCTGCCACAGGCTCACCTTTCAGGCTACAGGACTTTTCGGCCGCTGAGCGCTCGAAATTCGCTGCGGCTAGGGGGGCCAAGGCGGCCGGCGCTACGCCGAATGCCGTGCTTGACATGCTGCCGAAGATCGCAATCACGCTCACTCTTGCGTACGACAAGGCGGCGGCCGACATTGGCGCGATGTCACCCTTCGTGATCGATCTCGATGCTGGCTCGGACATCGCGATCGCGCATGTCGTTTACGCTCCGCGGTTATCGAGCCTGTCGATGCTCTTGGAATTCGACGCAGATCCCGACGCTTCCGACCCCGCTGCCGCCTTCTATCGCCACGTCAAGGAAGTTCTCGGATCCGTATACGAAACCGAAGTCTGGGCGATCGATCCCACGGAGCCGGACAACCGGCGGCGGTTGGAGCCCAGCCATCTGCGCTCACTGATCAAGTGGGATCTAGTGCGTGCGCAACGAACCCTCGACCATTCCAGCCACGGTGACGCGGACGTCATCGGCAAGATTCTCGGCGACCTCTATAAGACAGCTAAAGCTCCGACGGCAGCCGCTGCCGATCAGGCACTCGCGGCACAACTGAAGTCATCGGTTGAAGGTATCGAACGTGGTGTTCAGGAAGAATTCGACGACGTGCTGACGGGTCTACTGCCGGCTATGGACGTTCTTGGATTTCCGGGGCCGAACGACTCTACCCTGCGGCCCGAGACGGTGCTGAACGTCGAGGCGCTACTCAACGACCACACCAAGATTGTCTACGCCAGCAATGACGGCGTGCACTTACCCGAAGGATATAATGGGCTCGGAACGCGCAACCTGATCTACATGCTGCTGCAACTCCAGATCTTCCATAAGGAGTATAGGGCAAGGGAAACTCGCCCCAGCACTCATTTGATCTTCATTGAGGAGCCAGAAGCTCATCTCCATCCACAGATGCAGGAGGTGTTCATCGCGCAACTGCATAAGGCGGTCGCAAAGCTGTCCGAAGGGTATCCCGACGAGCCGGCGTGGAAAGTACAGTTCGTCATCACCACCCACTCGCCGCATGTCGCCAACACTGCCACGTTCGAAGCGGTCCGTTACTTCCTCAATGAGGACCCAGTCGCCGCCGGTGCCAGACAGACCAAGGTAAAGGACTTCAAAAAGGGCATGGCGGCCATCCCGGATCCCGACAAGGATTTCTTGCACCAATACATGACGCTTACAAAGTGCGACCTATACTTCGCCGACAAGGCGATCATGGTGGAGGGAACGACGGAGCGGATTCTGGTGCCGAGATTGTGCGACCTTGCGGATCGGGAACTTCCAGCCGAACACAAATTGGCCCGGCAATACGTGACCACGATGGAAGTAGGTGGGGCATACGCCCACCTCTTCTATCCCTTAATTGACTTCCTGGAACTCAAAACGCTCGTCATAACCGATATCGACTCCGTCGTTGGTGTCGCAACGAAGACCAAAGCCGGCAAGGACACAACCAAGTACGAGAAATGCATTGTGTCCGAAGGTCAGCGTACAAGCAACTCGGCTATCAGGCATTGGTTTGACACGAGTTCCGGCGCGAACCCGCCCCACATTAAGCCTTCGGAATTAATCGCGAAGACGGATGCAGAGAAGACTTCACGGTTCCGACGCTTGGCGTTTCAGATTCCAGAGGTGAAGGAGACGAACGCCTGCGCCCGCAGCTTTGAAGACGCCCTGATCCTTGCCAATCCCAAGCGCTTTGGACTCGAAGGAGGTGAGAACATGGTTTCCGAGGCATGGGAAATGGCTAAGGACATGGGAAAGGCGGACACGGCACTGCAGTTCGCCATTCGTGAAAAGGATTGGGTAGCGCCGCGCTACATCCGTGAAGGATTGGCTTGGCTGGCCGAACCTCAGTCCCCGCCCGCAGAGCCGCCGCCGATTGTTCCGCAGAAAGATGGTGGCGAAGTCCCGGGTTTCGCATCGTGACCGTCAGCCAAGAAAACCCCGCCATTGTCGCGGCGAATGCGGCACAAGCCAAGATCGAGGCCAGCCTCGATGCGGGAAAGAGCTTCCGGCTCGAAGCGGGTGCCGGCGCAGGCAAGACCTACTCACTCGTCGCAGCTCTTAAGAAGATCATTTCCGAGCAAGGGCGCTCCCTGGTTCAAGCAGGGCAGCGCGTGGCGTGCATCACCTACACGGAGGTGGCGCGCGATGAGATCGCCGTCGAAGTCGAAGATCATCCGGCTATTCTCGTCGAGACTATCCACGCATTTTCTTGGAGCTTCATGGCGCCATTTCAAGCCGCGTTGCGGTCAGTGCTTTCTGAACTGGAAAGCCGGACAGACGTGATCGCGGAAGCCGGTGGCATGGGCGACAAACGGGTAACTTACGATCTGGGATTCTTCCGGATTAGCGGCGATGAGGTGTCGCTTGCCCATGACGACGTTCCGGCGATCATGGCCAAACTTTTGTCAATGGAAAAATTTAAGCGCCTTCTCACACAACGGTTTCCCATCCTCTTCATCGACGAGTACCAGGACACTGATCGCAACTTCATGAACGCGATTGACGAACATGTCTTCAAAAGCAGCGGCGGCCCCCTTGTCGGGCTGTTCGGCGATCATTGGCAAACAATCTATCGAAGCGAGTACGAGCTCGCTCAGTACTCCGTCGACGGCATAGACAAGGGCTCCAATTTCCGCTCAGTGCAGCCCATCGTTGATGTGCTCAACCGTTTGCGGCCGGAACTGCCTCAGGTGGTCAGCCATCCCAATCTGCCGGGCGAGGCCCGCTTCTTCCACGCCAACGCCTACAACGGGCAGAGGACCAATTCGCCCCATTCTAAAAACGACCTGCCTTCCGAAATGGCAAGGGCCGCAAGGATCAACTTGATGGCTCGCCTAGAGAGTGAAGGTTGGGTCCCAGAAAAAACTAAGGTCTTGATGCTTACCCATAGCGTCCTTGCCGCCGAACAGGGATATCCGGGCATAGCGGAAGCTTTCAAAGGAAAGAATGACCAGTTCGTCAGAAAGGAGGATCCCGTCGTCAGGTTTTTGGCCGAAGTTGTGGAGCCAATGTGCTCGGCATATTCGTCCGGCACCTACGGTGAGATGTTCCGCATTCACGGGAGCGGCCCCGCGATCCGATGCCATGGGGACAAAGTCTCCTGGCGCAAGGATATGGACCGACTTCTCAAGCTTCGAAGCCAGGGGAGCATCGGGCAGGTTCTTGACCACCTCAAGACCACGGACCGCCCCGTCCTCACCTCGCGGATCGTCAAGAGGGAGGATGATCTGGCGGCGCTCAGCGGGGAGGCTATCCCTGATGATATGGGTTCATTACAAAGACATGAGGCGTTGCGCAAGGTTCCCTACTCTCAGATAGTGGAAGTTTTGAAATTCATTGAAGGCTTCACGCCCTTCGCGACCCAGCACAGCGTCAAAGGCGCCGAGTTCGAGAATGTCCTCGTCGTACTGGGAGGAGGCTGGAACCATTACAACTGGCCACAACTGTTCGAGCTTCTGGAGACTAAAGGCGTAACGGAAAAAAACTCGAAG
>NZ_DALZMB010000148.1:0-7423 GCF_032007265.1 Paracoccus sp. (in: a-proteobacteria)
CCCTTTTTCGTTTGTGCAGGGCGGCCTTTCCCTTCCCGATGACGCATTCGTTCCTTGATCGGGGCAAGGCTTGGCGCTAATCGGGAATCGAGGTGCCGGACACCTGCCGCCTGCCGACCTTTGGTCACGGTGAAGTCCGGAGCGGAAAGACCCTCACCCTCGACGTATTCGTGCGGTGGGCAATGCAGGCCCCCATCGATCTTGGAATACGCTTCTTGAGGAGTGAGCGATGTCTATCCGGCACGCAATCCAACGAACCAACCCCTGCCCGTCCCCGTCATTGGGATGGCGCAAGCCAACGGTCTGCCCCATCCATGCCTCGACCCCCGAAGGTGCGGCATGAGCGCCCTGACGATCGACACGGCCAAGGCCCAAGCCAAAGCGTTGCGGGCGGCCCTGTCCCTGCAAGGCACAAACATCAGCCATGCACAGGCCCTTGAACTGGTCGCCAAGCAGCAAGGCGCGAAGGACTGGAACACGCTGTCCGCGCGCCTGACCCAACGCAATGCGCCGCCCGCGCTGGCATTGGGTGATCGGGTACGCGGCCATTACCTTGGACAGCCCTTCTTGGGCCAAGTGACCGGATTGTCCGGCCCCGACAGCCATCGCCAGATCGGGATCCGTTTTGATCAGCCCGTCGATGTCGTGCCGTTCGAGAGCTTCTCGAACCTGCGCCAACAGATCAGGGCAACGATCGACGAAACCGGCCGATCTCATCGCCGGACCTCGAACGGGGTACCTCAGTTGACGGTCGCCAAAGACGAGGGCTGAGAAACCGCAGGGCACCCTGCTTTAAAACGCAACCTCCAACGCAAAACGGGCGCCCAATCGGCGCCCGTTCCAATGCGGTGAAGCGTGACGTTTAACCCGCGTCGCGTTCTGCCAGAGCCAGCCATTCGGCTTCGGCATCCATCAGGCTGACCTGACGTTCCGACAGGCCTTCGCTCGCCTTTTGGAATTTCACCGGCGAGGTCGTGAACAGCGTGGGATCCGACAGGAACTCCGACAGTTTCGCGATTTCCGCCTCAAGCCGCTCCATGATGGCGGGCAAGGCTTCAAGGCGGTTCTTCTCGGTGAAAGTCAGGCCCGTTTTCGCGGGATTAACGGGCTTCGCAGCAGCAGGGGCCTCGGCGGATTTGCCGGAAGGCTTGACGCTAGAGACCGCGTAGACGGCCCCGTCATCGGCGCGTTGCGCGCGGTAGTCCGACCAGCCGCCAGGATAAGCGGTGGCCTTGCCGTCGCCCTCGAGTGCCACCGTCGTTGTCGCCACACGGTCGATGAAATCGCGGTCGTGACTGACCAGCAGCACCGTGCCATCATAATCGCCGAGAATGTCTTGCAGCAGGTCCAGCGTCTCGACATCAAGATCGTTGGTCGGCTCGTCCAGAACCAGCAGGTTCGAGGGATGTGCCATGATTTTCGCCAGCAAAAGCCGCGCCTTTTCACCGCCCGAGAGGCTGCCAACGGGCGCGCGCGCCTGACCGTCATCGAAAAGAAAGTCCTTGAGATAGGCCACGATATGGCGCGGATTGCCGCGCACCATGACCTGATCCGAGCGCCCCGAGACGCTCATCGACGGATCCGAGGTCAACGCATCCCACAGCGTCACCGTATCGTCGATCTTGCTGCGTGCCTGATCGAAAACCGCGATATCAAGGTTCGTGCCCAGCTTGATTGTGCCCTCATCGGGGGCAATCTCGCCGGTCAGCATCTTGATCAGCGTGGTCTTGCCCGCGCCGTTGGGGCCGACGAAAGCCACGCGGTCACCGCGCATGACGCGCAGATCGAACGGGTGCAGGATCACGCGATCGCCAAAGCTTTTGCTGATCCCCTTGGCGTCGATCACGCGCTTGCCCGACTGCTGGCCTGCGTCCATCTCCATGGCGGCGGTGCCCTGACGACGGATCTGGCCCGCACGTTCGGCGCGCAGATCGGCCAGCGCACGCACGCGGCCCATATTGCGCTTGCGCCGCGCGGAAATGCCCTCGACCGCCCAACGCGCCTCGGCTTTGATCTTGCGGTCAAGTTTGTGGCGCGCCTCGTCCTCGGCGGCCCAAGTGGTCTCGCGCCACTCTTCGAAACCCTCGAAGCCGCGCTCCTGACGACGGACCTCGCCGCGGTCGATCCACAACGTCGCGCGCGTCAGATTGCGCAGGAAGGCGCGGTCATGACTGATCAGCACATAGGCGGTACGGGTCGAGGAAAGCTGTTCTTCGAGCCAGCCAATCGCCTCGATGTCAAGGTGGTTGGTCGGCTCGTCCAGAAGCATCAGATCAGGCTCTGACGCCATCAGGCGGGCCAAAGCCGCACGGCGACGCTCGCCGCCCGAGGCGGTCGCAACGGGGCGTTTGGGATCGAACTTCAGCCCTTCGGCTGCCATTTCCACGCGGTATTCCTCGCCCGGGGCAAGGCCCGAGACGGCGAAGTCGCCAAGGGTCTCGAAACCCGACAGATCGGGCTCTTGCTCCATATAGCCGACCGAGGTGCCGGCAGAGGTCACGACCCCGCCGCGGTCAGGCTCGATGAGCTTGGCCATCACCTTCATCAGCGTGGACTTGCCCGAGCCATTGCGCCCCACCAAAGCGACACGATCGCCTTGCTGAACCGTCAAGCTGAGGTTGTCGAATACAGGATTCCCGCCGAAAGTCAGCGAGATGTCGGTCAATTGAAGAAGGGGTGCTCTGGCCATATGGCGCGGTTATCTTGCCCGGCGCACAAGGTCAATCGTCTGCCGTTTTTTCCCAACTTTCCGCCCGGTCACCGCGCATGATCCTGGATGCCGCAAGCCGATGAAATCCTGCGACTGATAAGGGCAGCGGGCCTTGGCCCTGCCGTTCAGTCAAGGCTAGATGCTGGTCAAAATCTCGGTCGCGATCTGGTGCAGCTGGGCGCGATAGCCATTCGCCCCCGAGGGCAAGGCCGGGTCCGAAGTCATGGCAATGGCCACGGGTGATCGATCAGCAGTTGCAGGGGCCACATAGATCATCTGGCCACCAAAGCCCCATCCGTAATTGACCTGTCGACCCGCCATTTCCGCTAAAAACCAGCCATATCCATAACCTGATTTCGTGAATGTCGAGACGGTGCGGCGTTGCCAGCTTTCCCTGATCCAGCTCAAGGGAATGACGCTGCGCCCGCCGGCATAGCCCTCGGCGGCATAGCTTGCGCCAAAGGCCAGCAGCGAGCGTGTGCTCATCGCCATTTCATTGCCACCGATATAGATGCCCTGAGGGTCGCGCTGCCATGCCTCGATGCGAAAGCCCGGAATTTGCCCCAGCCAATCTCGCGCCAGATCCAGCGTGGTCCGCCCACTGCGCTTGGCCAGGGCCGCCGACAGCAAATGGGTCGAGGCTGTCGAATAGAGCATCCGCCCCCCCGGCCGTTCTACCATCGGCGCCGCCAGCGCTTTGCGCACCCAATTGTCACTTGTGACCCAAGCGGCATAGGCAGCACCCGATTGCGGGGTCAGGCCCGATTGCATCGACAACAGATGGCTGATCGTCAGCTCATTCAGCCGTGGATCGCGCTGGACCGGAAAATCCTCGGGCAAGATTTCTGACAGCCGCTCGTCTACGCCGCTGAACGTGCCCCGCGAGATGGCAATTCCCACCAGCGCCGATATCACCGATTTCGAGGCCGATTTCACATTGGTTGCCTGCTCGACATTCCACTTGCCATAACCGCGCGCAGCAAGCTCGACCCCGCCGCTCCAGACGGCAATGGCACGCAGTTGACCGAAACGGGCAGCGTCGTCCAACACGGCACTGGGCCGCGCGCCTGCAGGCCCGGCGGCCCAAATCAAGGGGGCACAAAGGCCGCTTGCCAGCACATGGCGTCGTGTCAGTTTGCGCATCATAGCTGCCAATATGGTCCCATCCACGTGCCACGCCAAGTGGTCTGCCCCTGCCGCAGGCGGTGTCAGTGGCTATAGCCCGGCGACTGGCTTTCAGCGGGCAATCATCGCACAGCGGTTGTTGCCCCGGCAGGCCCACGCGGCTAAGGTGACGCGGTTGCAAAAGGCGGGACCATGACAGAGACCGGACAGACTTATCAGGTATTGGCGCGCAAATATCGCCCCGAAACCTTTGCCGATCTGGTCGGTCAAGATGCGATGGTGCGCACGCTCAAGAACGCATTTGCCGCAGATCGCATTGCTCAGGCCTTTGTGATGACCGGCATTCGCGGCACGGGCAAAACCACCACGGCCAGGATCATCGCCAAGGGGCTGAACTGCATTGGCCCGGATGGCACAGGTGGCCCCACGACCGAACCTTGCGGAATTTGCGAACATTGTGTCGCGATCTCAGAGGGGCGCCATGTCGATGTCATGGAAATGGACGCAGCCTCGCGCACCGGGGTTGGCGATATTCGCGAGATTATCGAAAGCGTGCATTACCGCGCGGCCTCGGCGCGCTATAAGATCTATATCATCGACGAAGTGCATATGCTGTCGACCAGCGCTTTCAACGCGCTGCTCAAGACGTTGGAAGAGCCGCCGCCGCATGTGAAATTCATCTTTGCCACTACCGAGATCCGCAAAGTGCCGGTCACGGTGCTGTCACGCTGCCAACGCTTCGATCTGCGACGGATCGAACCCGAGGTGATGATCGCGCTTTTGCAAAAGATCGCGACCCGCGAGGGCGCGCAGATCAGTGACGATGCGCTGGCCTTGATCACCCGCGCCGCCGAAGGGTCGGCGCGTGATGCAACCTCACTGCTGGATCAGGCGATCAGCCATGGTGCGGGCGAAACCACGGCCCCTCAGGTGCGCGCAATGCTGGGCCTTGCCGATCGCGGGCGCGTGCTTGACCTTTTTGACATGATCTTGCGCGGTGCAGCGGCCGAAGCGCTGGCCGAGCTGCAAGCCCAATATGCCGATGGCGCCGACCCCTTGGCCGTGCTGCGCGATCTGGCCGAGATCACCCATTGGATCTCGATCCTCAAAATCACCCCCGAGGCCATCGAGGACCCAAGCATCGGCCCCGATGAGGCCAGCCGCGGGCAGCAGTTTGCCGAAAAAGTGCCGATGCGGGCACTGACGCGGCTGTGGCAAATGTTGCTGAAATCTCTCGAAGAGGTCTCGGCCGCGCCCAATGCCATGATGGCGGCCGAGATGGCGATCATTCGCCTGACCCATGTCGCCGACCTGCCAGATCCCGATACGCTGATCCGCAAGGTTCAGGCCTCGATCACTGCGGGCGATTTCGCGCGCCCCTCGGGCATGGGCTCGGCCCCCTCTGGTCAGGCACCGCGTGCTGTGCGCCCCGCCCCGGTTGTGGCGCAGTCCGCAGCCCAGTCACATGCCTCGATCAATCGTGACGGATCGGCAATGGCGCTGGCGATCTCTCCTGATGCGCTTGCCGCCTATCCCGACTTCGAGGCCGTGATCTCGCTCATCCGCCGCATGCGCGACATGAAGCTCTTGCTCGAGGTCGAGGATCACCTGCGGCTGGTGCGCTATTCGCCCGGCCGGATCGAGTTCCAACCGACCGATAATGCCCCACGCGATCTGGCCAACCGCCTTTCTGACCGGCTGCGCAGCTGGACCGGGGGCGCACGTTGGGCCGTAACCATCGCCAACGAGGACGGTCAGCCGACGATTTCGGAACGCCGCGCCGCCGAAAAGGCCGCGATCCGCATGCGCGTCATGCAGACCCCGCTGGCTCAGGCGATTTTCGCGGCCTTTCCATCGGCCCAGATCACCGAAATTCGTAAAGCACCCGTCGAGGTGGCGGTTGAAAAAGCGGTGGGTGAGGATACATCCCCACATGACCTGACCGAAGGCCCCGTGGCCGAGGTCGAAGAATGGGACCCTTTCGAGGACGAGGAATAAGATATGATCGATGGTTTCGGCAATTTTGGCGACATTTCCAAAATGATGCAGGCCGCTCAGGATATGCAGGCCAAGATGACCGAGATGCAGGAAGGCCTGCATCGGCTCAGCGTCACCGGTCAATCGGGCGGAGGGCTGGTCAAGGCCACCGCAACCGCCAAGGGCGAGCTGACGGCTTTGGATATCGACCCTTCAATCTTTCGCGCCGAAGATAAAGAAGTGGTCGAAGATCTGATCCTTGCCGCGATCAAGGATGCCCAAAAACGCGCCGAGGAAAAATCGGCTGAAGAAATGGCCAAAATGACCAGTGCCATGGGCATCCCGGCCGATTTCAAAATGCCATTCTGAACATAGGCCCGCCGCGCATGAGCGAGGATAACAGCGACATTCAGGCCCTGATCGCGCAAATTGCGCGACTTCCGGGCCTCGGCCCTCGCTCGGCGCGGCGCATCGTGCTGCAACTCATCCGCAAACGCACCGGCCAAATGGCCCAACTTGCCACCTTGATGTCGCAAGTCGCCGAGAACGCAACAGAATGCTCCATTTGCGGCAATATCACCGAGGCAGAAACCTGCGCGATCTGTCGTGACGACCTGCGCGCAACCGGCGAGATCTGCGTCGTCACCGATGTCGCAGATCTGTGGGCGCTCGAACGCGGCCGTGCCTTTCGCGGCCGCTATCACGTGCTGGGCGGCAGCCTGTCCGCGCTGGACGAAATTGGCCCAGATCAGTTGCGCATCCCCGAATTGATCCAACGTATCCCGGCCGAACATGTCACCGAAGTGATCCTTGCTCTGGCGGCAACCGTAGACGGCCAAACCACGGCCCATTATATCGCCGAGGCCCTTTGCGACACCGGCGTCACGGTGACGGGCCTTGCCCAGGGCGTCCCGGTTGGCGGAGAGCTCGATTACCTCGACGATGGCACCATCACCGCCGCGCTCCGCGCGCGCCGCAAGGTCTAAGCCGCCGGGTCTAAATTTTCACCGATATCCGCAAAACTGAAAACGGGCGCAGATTGCTCTGCGCCCGCCAAATGTCACTCATGCAAAAATATCCCGGGGTCCGGGGCAGCGCCCCGGTCCGCTCGGATCAAGAAGCCAGCTTCTCGACTGCTTTCGAGGATTTCGAGATCTCGATCTGACGCGGTTTCAGCGCCTCGGGAATCTCGCGGCGCAAATCGATGTTCAGCATGCCATCTTGATGGCTCGCACCTTCGACGCGGACATGATCGGCCAAAGTGAACTTGCGCTCGAAGGCACGGGTTGCGATGCCGCGATGCAAGAAGCTGCGACCCTCATCCTCGGTGGCTTTGCGCCCCGTAATGATGACCGCGCCGTCGCGCACTTCAACGCTCAGCTCATCAGCAGAAAAACCCGCCACGGCGATCGAGATGCAATAGCTGTTCTCACCGGTCTTTTCGATATTATAGGGCGGATAGCTGTGCTGCGACAGATCCGAGGCAAGCGCACGGTCCAGAACATCGGCCATCCGGTCAAACCCCACCGACGCACGATAAAGGGGGGTCAAATCAAAGTTACGCATTTTGCATCCTTTTCAAAGCGATACCAAATCAGCCCCCCGGATTCG
>NZ_DALZMB010000149.1:0-7286 GCF_032007265.1 Paracoccus sp. (in: a-proteobacteria)
GAATTCAATCGGGGGCGGCGGGCGCATGGGCCGACGTCTGCGCGCCGAGGGCGCCTTTTTGGCATTCGTCTTTTTCATGCTGTTTGCCATGACCATCGCGGTGGTGATCGTGCTTGTCTCGCTGCAGCGTATCGAATTTGAAAGTGCGACCATTCTGTCGGTTGCAGCCTTGACCAATACGGGCCCGCTGGCCGGGGTGATCCCCTTGACGCCGACCTTTGAGGGCTCGGCCGGGATCGCTGGCGCGCCTTGGGTGGGCTGGGCGGGCCTGCCCGATTTCACCAAAGCGGTTCTGGCTGGCGCGATGATCATTGGCCGAATCGAGACTTTGGCGATTCTCGCGCTGCTCAACCCTGAATTATGGCGCAGATGACAGGCCGATTATGGCGCAGGTGACACGGTGTCGCGCAAAAAACACCCTCGGGAAAGGCCGCCTTGCAAGGTGGCTTTCGCTCACGTAGATGTTAAAAAACAAAATTAAAAATGCCGGGAGGTTGCCTGAATGGCCGGTGATAAACAAAATCTGCAAGACGCCTTTCTGAACCATGTCCGCAAAGCAAAGGTTCCGGTTACGATCTTTCTGATCAACGGCGTCAAGTTGCAGGGCGTCATCACCTGGTTTGACAATTTCTGCGTGCTTTTGCGCCGGGATGGTCAATCCCAGCTTGTCTATAAACATGCGATCTCGACGATCATGCCGGGTCAGCCCATCAGCCTTTATGAAGGCGAGGACTGATTGGGCGATAGCAACGAGACGCGGGCCCGCCCGACGCGGGCCTATGTTCTTCACCCCGATCTAGGGTCTGCGCGCACGCGCAGATCCCCCGAGCTTGCCTTGGAAGAAGCCGTGGCTTTGGCACATGCGCTTCCCGCGATCGTGGTCGAGGGCGCCGAGGTCGTGCGCCTGCGCGCGCCTGATGCGGGGATGCTGTTTTCCAAAGGCAAACGCGAAGAGGTCGGCCAGACTCTGGAAGCTGCCGCCGATGGCGAGGGCATCGAACTGGTTTTGATCGATGGCCCCGTGACCCCGGTTCAGCAACGCAATCTGGAAAAGGAATGGGGGGTCAAGATCCTTGACCGTACCGGGCTGATTCTGGAAATTTTTGCGGATCGGGCTCAGACACGCGAAGGGGTTTTGCAGGTCGAGCTGGCCGCCTTGGCCTATCAACGCACCCGGCTTGTGCGCGCATGGACCCATCTTGAGCGTCAGCGGGGCGGCTTTGGTTTCGTGGGCGGACCCGGTGAAACCCAGATCGAGGCTGACCGCCGCGCGATTGACGATCAGATGATCCGTCTGCGCCGTCAACTGGACAAAGTCGTGCGCACGCGCGAGCTGCACCGGCGCTCGCGCGCGAAGGTGCCTTATCCGATCGTGGCGCTGGTGGGCTATACCAACGCTGGAAAATCTACGCTTTTCAACCGCTTGACTGGTGCGGATGTGGTGGCGCAGGATCAGCTTTTTGCCACGCTGGATCCGACCATGCGGCAAATGCGTTTGCCGTCGGGGCGACGGGTGATCTTGTCGGATACGGTCGGGTTTATCTCGGATCTGCCGCATGAGCTGGTCGCGGCCTTTCGCGCAACGCTGGAAGAGGTTCTGGAAGCCGATCTGATCTTGCATGTGCGCGACATCAGCCATCCCGAGACCGAGGAACAAGCCGGCGATGTCGGCGAAATTCTGGACAGTCTGGGGGTCGATGACGACGTTCCGCTGATCGAGGTCTGGAACAAGATCGACGCTTTAAGCGCCGAAACCCGGCAGGCGCTGCGGCGCACCGATGCCCGCACCGAAGGGGTCCAGGCGGTCAGTGCGCTTTCGGGCGAGGGGATCGAGGATTTGCTGGAGGCCGTCGATGGCGCGCTTGCCCTGGCGCTGGACGAGCCGCTGCATGAAGAAAGCGTGGTTCTGGATCATCAGGACGGCCGCCGTCGCGCCTGGCTGCACGGGCAAGGTGTCGTCACGCGCGAAGAGATTGGCGAGAATGGCGTGACGCTGTTTTTGCGCTGGACCGAACGTCAGGCCGCAAGCTTTCGCGCGCTGTAATCAGCTTGAAACGCCAGCGATGCCCTTGGGCGCGGCCAGCTCATCGGCCCAGGGCGGATTGGCCCCGGCACGCGAAACGGTGATGCCGGCTGCCCGGATGCCCAGTTCCAGCGCATCGGACAGCACCTGCTGATCGGCATCGGCGCGGGCCAACCCATTGGCACGCGCCAGCGCCGCCAGCACCGCCGCGTTGAATGTATCCCCAGCCCCGATCGTATCGGCAATCGCAACCTTTGCCGCAGGGCGCGACATCACGCCCGCCCGGCTATGGGCTTCGGCGCCTTTGCTGCCCAAGGTGCGAAACACAACCTTTGGCCCATGCGCCAAAAGATCCGCAATGATGCCATTTATATCCTGGTCCGGCCAAAGCCAGTCGATGTCATCGCCCGACAGCTTGACCAGATCTGCCTGAGCCAGAAGCCGTGCCAATCTTGCGCGGTAGCTGGGTATTTCGGTGATGAAGAAAGGGCGGATATTGGGATCGATCATCACCGGGATGTCACGCGCCCTTGCCCGCTCGACCAGCGTTTCGATGGTGGCACCGCAAGGGTCGGGGACAAGGCTGATGCCACCGATGAAGAGGGCTTTGGTTTGAAGGGGCAGCTCGGGCAGATCGGCGCAAGCGAACATGCGTCCGGCCGAGCCCTCGTCATAAAAGGAATAGCGCGCCTCGCCGTTCTTAAGGGTGACGAAGGCTAAAGTCGTGGGGCGGTCTGTTTCGGGGCACAGGCTGGTGTCGACATTGGCCTTGTGTAAAGGCGCGCGCAGCATCTGTGCAAAAGGATCACGGGAGAGGGGCCAAAGATAGCTGCAGTCCACGCCCATTCGGCCCAAGGCAATTGCGGTGTTATAGACCGCCCCTCCGGCGAGAGGGCGAAAGCCCGTCTGGGTCGGGATCATGTCGATCAGCGATTCGCCTGCGCAAAGGATCATGTCAGCGTCTTTGTGGTTTGGATAAGGGCTTGGCCGTATTCGGTTGCGGCCAGAGGGGGCGTAATGGGTTGGGCACTGTTGGCCTGGGTTGCCAGCATGACGGCCGCCAGCACGATCAGGGCCAGAATGACGGCGAATGCGATTTTCCAGATGGAATAGGGGCGTTCGCCCTGGACGCGACCGGACTGGCCGTTCACCACGAAGCGATAGGAGGTGTTGTTGTAGCGATAGGCCGCAGTCCAGACCGGCAGCATGATATGTTTGAAGGTCTCGGCGCTGAATTCACTTTCCAGAGAGTGGATGCGTTGCACATTGCCGCCGATGTCGCGGCGCGCATCCATGGCAATCACGCCCGCCATTTCCTCGCGTGCGATCTGGTGGCCGTCGGCCAGAGCGATTGTATAGCCCTCGGCGGTGAAGCCGCTGAGATATTCCGGTCGGTAGCTGGTCAGATGCGAGAGATCCCATGGCGCCAGCGCATCCGTGAAACGGCGCGGCAGCGAGCTGGAGGCCAGCACCAGCACATCATTGAAATGCCGCGCAATCCGCCCCGAGGCCGGCGTCCAGCGAATTTTCTGGACCTGACGCGCCACACGTTGTTGACGCCCATCGACCTGCATGGTGACCCATTCGGTCTCGTAATAGTAATCGCCGCGCTGGCCTGAATAGACCGAGCGGCTATCGGCGTCGAAGGTCCAGAAGGGGGAATAGACCCCGGACATTTTCCGACCGCGGCGGGCATAGGCCGTCAGCCCCGATGGCGCGAACCACAACCCCTTCATCCAGTCATCCAGCGCGGTTTTTGCCTGAGCCTCGGTGATCACAAAGGGCAGCACGCCTTGCGGTTTGATCTGGCGCGCGCTGCCGGTATCGGTGACGACCGGGGTTGCGCAAAAGGGGCATGATGATGCCGTTTGTTCCGAGGTGACTTCGATTTTTGCGCCGCAATTGGGACAGGACAGCGTCTTGATTTGCTGGGTCAGATCGCTGTTTTGGTCAATCCGCAGGCCTTTTTCCAGCGGGATTTCCTCGAGCTCGGGGGCTTTGCGGCCCGCGTCCCATTGCAGCGCGCGACCGGTCTGCGGGTCGCGCAAAATCGCCTTGTCGCCCCATGGGCCTTCACTGCTTTGACGCGATGGCGCGCGCGCAGCGCCTGGCGATATCTCTTGTACGTGGCCGCAATAGGGGCAGGTCAATTTCTGCTGGCCGGGCGAGAATTCAAGGCTCGCGCCGCAGTTTTCACAGGGATAGCGGTACTGGGTCGGTGGCGTCGGCATGATTATGGACCGCAAGAATGGGGGATTGCCCGGAGGCAATCCCGCGCTGGGGCAGGTGGTGGATCAGGCGCCGGATTCGGGCTGAGGCGGCAGCGGAGGCGGCGTTGCGGCAAAGTGCTGGGCCAGCTCGGGCTGGTTGCGGGCGGCGGTCCAGCCGTCTTGACCGGGGGCCCAGACCAGCGTGTCCGGGTTAAAGCGGCCTTCGCGCGCAAGCCTGACAAGATCGGCGGCGCCATAGGGCCCTTCGGGGGCACCATTGACGGCGAGATGCCATTGTTTTTCAGCCTGAGGGATCGGGGGCGGCGATTGAGGCGCCGCCGATGGCTGGGCCTGAGCCTGTGCCGCATGAGGGACGGGGCCCCAAGGCCCCTGGCTCATCGCGGCGCCCATGCCGATGGCTGCACCCATACCAGCGCCCATGCCTGCGCCCATCCCGCCGCCGGGTTGGGTGCTGGCATTCAACATCGCCTCAGAGGCGGCATATTGGCCGAAACGGTTCAGATCGCCCACGATTCCCATCGAGGTTCGCTTATCCAGCATCTTTTCGACTTCTTCGGGCAGGCTGATGTTCTCGATATAGAATTCGGGGATGGTGAGGCCATATTCCGCAATCGTGGGTGCAATCGCCTTGGCGACGATCGCGCCCAGATCATGGGTGTTGGCCGCCATATCCAGTACGGGGATATTCGAGGCCGCAATCATGCGCGAAAATTCCTGCACGATGACATTGCGCAGCTGATAGCTGATCTCGTCGCTGGTGAATTCACCATCCGTACCCACGATTTCCCGCATGAATGTCGCCGGGTCGGTCACGCGCATCGAATAGGTGCCAAAGGCGCGCAGCCGCACGGGGCCGAATTCAGGATCGCGCAGGGTGATCGGATTGCGGGTGCCCCATTTGAGATCGTTAAAGCGGGTCGTGTTGACGAAATAGATCTCGGATTTGAAGGGCGAGCGGAAGCCGTGGTCCCAATGCTGAAGCCGGGTCAATATCGGCATGTTGTTGGTTTCAAGCATGTAAAGGCCCGGCCCGAACACATCGGCGAGCTGGCCTTCATGAATGAAAACGGCGGCCTGACCCTCGCGGACGGTAAGCTTGGCACCGTATTTGATCGCATGGCCCACCGTCGGAAAGCGATAGACCACGGTGTCACGGGAGTTGTCGGTCCATTCGATGACATCGATGAATTCACCGGACAGAAAGTCGAAAATGGCCATTTGATCCTCATCTATGCGGGCAGGCAATCGTTGATAACAAGCGGTCCCGGCCCTTTGGAGTTCCGTTGGGGCCGGGATTTGCGTGCTTAGACGCCGCCGGGGGTATTGGCCGCAACCAGCGTCTGGGCAGATAACAGCTCGGTCGCGATTTCGGTCAGAATCGGGCGTGCCTCGCCTTCGGTCATGCCGGGGCGCAGGCGTGGATCATAGAGCATACGCAGCAGCAATTCGTCATGGCGCGTCAAAAGCGCGAATTCCTCGTCATCATTGAAGATCGACGGGCGCGCTGCCGGGCTGTCATTGGCCAGACCCATGCCCTGTGCCAACTCTTCGTGAAAGCAGCTGAGGCGCATTCTGGCGGGCAGTTCCGAGCGCACAAGAGCCACGGCCTGCACATAGGTGGGACCGTTCCCGCGCGAATAGGCAAAGACCGTGCAGTAGTTTTGCGGCGCAAGATCCGTCAAGGCGGCGATGTCGCTGGGCGGAATTCCCGGCACCAATGCCGCAAGACGTGGGCCAAAGGCGCGACGCTCGTCCTCGGACAGGATCAGGACATAGAAATTGCCCGGCCCATCCGTCAGCGCCACAGAATGCCCGGTCGCGGCTTTCAGCTTTGCGGCAAAGCCCGCAACCGCATTGCGGTCTTTGCTGCGCTGAAGCGGATTGACCGAGGCACCATATTCGATTTGCATGCGCACCGGGGCCTCCCAGCGGCGCAGCGGGGCGGGAGTATTGCCCTGAACCAGCTTGCCGCCCTGACGGGAATATTCGTCACGCAGGGCCGTCTGGATGAAATCCTCGACCAGACGCTCGACGGTGATCGGCCCGACCGAGGAGCCGTCATCCGTGCGCAGCTTGCCGCGCTGGATCAGGGCCTCTTCGACATTGACCAGATAGTTGCGCATATTGACGCTGGCAGGGGTCGCAGAGGCGGCAAGGGCGGCATCATTGGCGGCCTTGGTGCGAGCAACGCGGTCACGGCGCAATGCGGCCTGATCGACGCGGGCGCGATCGGGTCGCGGCAGGGGCGCCGCAGCGGACATGCTGGTGGGGGCGGCATTGGTGTCGGGCTGCTCGGCGCAGCCAGCCAGCACCAGCCCGGCCATAAGCGCGGCAGAGGCGGTCAATCGCGCCCGGCCGACAAAGGTCGGCAGGGCGGGTTGCAGGTTAGACATTTGTGTCACGGTCGTGATGGGCTTCCGGTTGAGGGGATCTGCTGGGCCGAGGATGCCGACAGGGTCTGGCGCAGCTGTGATTCCATGGTCTCGAGCTCTTGCTCGGCGGCGGCGCGGCGGGCTTTGCCTTCATCGGCGATGCGCAGGCTATCTTCGATCGTGGCAATCAGCTCGGCATTGGCGGTGCGCACGGCCTCGATGTCAAAGACGCCCCGCTCCATCTGGGTGCGGATGGTCTGGTTGGCCTGACGAAGGTTCTTGGCATTCGCGGTCAGCAGGTCATTGGTCAGGTCATTGGCCTGTTTGACCGCCTTGGCCGCTTCGGCCGAGCGCTGAATGGTGACCGCCTGCGCAAGCTGGGTTTCCCAAAGCGGGACCGTGTTTACCAAGGTCGAATTGATCTTGGTGACAAGAGATTTGTCGTTTTCCTGAACCAGACGGATCGAGGGCAGCGATTGCATCGTGACCTGACGGGTCAGTTTGAGGTCATGGACCCGGCGCTCCAGATCGTCGCGCGCCGAGCGCAGATCGCGCAACTCCTGCGCGGCCATGACTTGCTCGTCTTCGGGCGCTGCATTGACCGCAGCCTCTTTGGCGGGGATCTCGTTTGTATCCAGCTGGCGCAGCTTTTCTTCGCCA
>NZ_DALZMB010000150.1:0-6976 GCF_032007265.1 Paracoccus sp. (in: a-proteobacteria)
CAAATTGGTCAGAACCCCGGTGAGCAGCGCTGCCAAAGGCCCGGCCATGACTGCCACAACCATGGTGCCAAGCGAATCCAGAAAGATCGGCAGCTTGACCAATTGCGCGATCTGACCAAGGGCCATGTTGACGGCAATGCCAATCGCGATCAAAACGATGACGCGAGTTGAACTTAATGATTTCATAGGTTTGCCTCGGATTCTTGAGAAGTCACTACCAATTCATCATAGCCCGAATATGCGCAGGGCAAGCGTTCAAAGCGCATCTGAGGCAGGGAAAGGGTGACGATTTCAGCGGTGGTATAAATCGCACTATCTTCGGGAAGAAGATGACCGCCAAAGGCCCGCCCTTCACCGTCGGTAATCGTCAGATGCAAATGCTCTCCTGCGGCATCGATGGTTCCCACCAGCGAGGTGATTTCGAAATGTCCGCGATAAAGCGTGGCTTGCGGCTGATTGGCATGTCGGATCGCAACCTGTGTCAAGCTGCCAACGCAGGTCACGACCGCCATCGACTGGGTCTGGGCCTGCTCAAAAGCATGGCGCAACGAGGCCGTCAAATTGTCTCCGGGCTTTAGCCGAAGGGCATGAAAAATGCCGGGTGAGGCGACCAGATGATCGGGGCGGGTCTGCTGAGAAGACGGTCGGGACTTTGCCTCGGTCATATGATGCTCATGTTTTGCGGACGCTTTACCTAGGGTTCGGGGCAGTGCCCGGCGGAATTGACGAGGGTAGATCTGGCAGCCCCATGGCATCGGGGACCTGAAGTTGACTTTTCCGTGTCATCGGCCCGCGCGGCTTTCACCGCAAGCGAAAAGGTACCGACCCGCATTTCAATCTTGATAAAAGCGATTTATCGGGCACTTGTCAAATACCTGACAAAGTTACTAGGTAACAGCCGAAGCTACGCCCGATCGGCATTCGTGCCCTCGCCTATATTCGCAGCGACCATAACAATCAAAAACTACAGAGGTCCTATGGAACCCGTCATCACACGCCATCGCCACGACACCCGCCGCCGCGCATTGACGGTCAGCAAGGTCACACGCCTGACGCCCAATATGATCCGCGTCACGCTTGAAGATGAATCACTTGCCGATTTCATCAGCCTTGGCGCTGATGACCACATCAAATTGTTCTTTTCCACTGGCGGCGACGCGCCCGAGATGCGCGACTATACCCCGCGCGCCTATGACAATCAGGCGCAAACCTTGGTCCTGGACTTTGCGGTCCATGGCGAAGGGCCTGCGACGCAATGGGCGGTTGCCGCCAAGCCCGGGGATCAGCTTCAAATCGGCGGGCCGCGCGGTTCGGCGGTCGTGGCTCCGATCTTTGACTGGTATTTACTGATCGGCGACGAAACCGCGCTGCCAGCTATGGGTCGCTGGGTCGAAGAGCTGCCGGAAGGCAAGCAGGTCCTGACCTTGGCCAGCATCGCCTCGGCGCAAGACGAGCAGCATTTTGATGCCAAAGCGCGCCATACCGCCCATTGGGTGTATCGCCCGCTGGCAGATGCCGCCGATCCCGCCCCGCTTTTGAAGGCACTGCAGGGCCTAGAGTTTCCTCAGGGCAAAGGCTTTATCTGGATCGCAGCCGAGGCCGGTGTCGCGCGTGTTCTGCGCGATCACGTGCAATCCGAACGCAACCACCCAAAGGAATGGCTCAAAGCATCGGGCTACTGGCTTCAGGGCCAGGCCGATGCCCATGAAAAGCTTGACTAATTCCGCTGTCTTAAAACGCTTGCCTGCGCCAATTCAGCCATGGCAAGCGCATCAAAAGCGGAATTAGCAAAAGCGGCACCGCAGGCAGGATCTTGGGAAGATCCTGCCCAAAGGCAAAGTTGAATAGGACCGCCGCAAAATCCATTGCCGTCGTCACCTCGCCCGCGCGCAGGTTTTGCTGATAGGCCAGCGCACGGTCCAGAACCGCCAATTGCCCTTTGCTGGTCAGCAATGCCGTGGTTGCAGCAGATGCAACAGGTGCTGCCGCAATGCCCAAAGCCCCGATCATTCCAGAGGCCGCAATCTTGACCCAGCGCCAGCGCCGCGAGACCCCGGCGGCATGGCGCAGCGCGGGCGAGATCCGTAACAGCTGGGTCAGGCTGACGTCAAACCACTCGGTCCCCAAGACATCGGCCTGACGCGAGGCCAGCGCACGATGAAAGGACTTTTCGATATTTTTGGCATCTTTGTGATGGATAACGAAGATCACCACGGGCTTTTCGGGAAATCCGGTCGATTGCTCGACCACGCGCTCTAGCCCGCGGCTGGAATAGCCAATCTTCAACCGATCCGGCTTGGACGGAAAGCGATAGGCATAGACGATTTCATCCAGATTGCGTGGACCGACAATCAGAGCCTTGCCCAGATCCAGCTTTTGACGCCAGCTTCGAAGGCCAGTCTTGCCGACCGCCTTCCGAGATTTGACCGGCATCACGTTTCCCTTCTGTTCCCAAGGCCCTCTTTTGCCTTTAGCGGGGGAATTCAGAGAACACCACAGCTGCAGCCCCAGCAAATCACGGGTTTCACCCTTAAAGAATGGTTTTTCAGCCGGAACCTTCCAACCGACACGCATTTGAGCGAAAAATAGCTGATCCAGTTTCTAAGAATATCTAGCTAAACCGTTGTTTTTTGCACGTTCAACCGCGCCAGTTCATAAACGTGATTCGCATGCAAAAATGGGCATGAACGACCCAGATTTATGCCGTTCCTTTTGGGAAATCACTGCGCCTCAAGCAAGGCAGCTTCGGCAGCCGGCTCAAGGCGGTTGCTCAGCTTGGCATCACCTCGATATGCTTCAAGCGTGTGCATTCCCCCCGAGACGGGCTCGAGCAATTCACCACGCGCCATGACGGTGACGGCGATCTTTTCCGTCCAGCCGTTCTGCCCTCGGCAGGCGATCGAGATACGCATCAGCGGCCCGGAATGCGTCTCGTATTCGCGGCACAGCTCGCCCGGCGGATTGAGGTAAGATGAGATCATCCCCAGCTGGCGCCCATCATCCAAGGTCTCGCTTTCGCCCGAGGCAAGGCGGTTCAAAGCGGCCTTTTCTGCAGTGGGAATGATGACGGTTGCAGGGGCATGCCATTGCCACCAGCTTAAGCCAATGGCTGCAATCGCCGCTCCCACGGCCAAAATACCAAAGGGGCGACGGTTTGGGGCCTGTGCCGTCGTACTTGCAACCGATGTGATTTGATCAAAACGATGGCGCAAGGCAGTATCACGCGCCAATTCGGCGCGGATCAACTCACTGTCTTCGGCCTTCAGCTGACCTGCGGCAAAGGCCGCCAGTTGTGCATCATCAATCGGCATCAGACAGCCTGCAGCATTCGTCACGCGCATCAAGTTTGCGGTCTTGATACGCCCTTATCCGGCCAAAGGCAGGCTTCATTTCGTCGCTCCTTCGGCTATAGGCGCGGGCAAGTTGGGTCCTAGCATAAACGCAGCTCCGATCAGGCCCAAGGGCGGTTGAGGGGGGCGCGGCTATCTGTCGCTGTGTCCGAACCGCCTGATCAGCCCGGCAAAGTAGCGCGCTTTCGCAAGGCGACTTGTGCGTGCGACGCCTGTGGCAGCCAAGGCCGAAATCGGGCGAAAGCGCAGCGGATCGTTGGGGCGAAGCTGCGCCAATGCGTCCAGATCTGCGTCCAACACCGTCACCGGCCGCGGATAGCCCCCGGTCGTCTGATGATCGGCCATCAGCAGACTGGCGACTCCATCCCCCGCAATCTGCACATCCCCGCGCGTAATCGGCCCCGAGGGGATGGCCAGCGCGTCTTTGGGCAAAATCGCGGGCCCTTTCAGCCTTGAACCCATACGGTCATAGGAAGCCGTCATATAGAACGGGCCCGCCGCCAGCTGCTCCAGCGCATCAGGGCCAAAGTGATCCAGCTGTGGCCCTGCCACGCAATGGGCAATGCCGCGCGGACGCGCCCAGACGGGAATGGGAATTTCAGCCGGGGGCAAGACCCGCGCCTGGGTCAAATCCAAGCTGCGACCCGCAACCAACCGCCCGCCACCCAAGCCTGATTGCGAATGCGTCGCCGCGCTTCCCAGCCAAAGCGGCACGTCAAGCCGCCCGGCAAAGGCCAGATAGCACCAGCTTCCCCAAGCACCTGGGCGAATGTCCAAGGATTGCCCGGCTTTCAGCACCCCCCGATGCCACGAGGGCTGATCTTGCTCCGCTGGATCGGCAATCGACCCATCCCGATTATAGCGGCGCACGATAAACCCGCCCCCCGCCACCGCATAGCCAATCTCTCCGGCAAGGCAGTCCAAAGCCAGCCCCCCTAAAGACACTTCAATGCCGGGCCAGCCCTGGGGGTTTGCCAAAGCCAGATTGGCCGCCGCAAAGGCCGCACGATCCATAGGGCCAGAACGCGGCACTCCATAACGCAGAAATCCCGGTCGGCCCGCATCTTGCACCGAAACATGTGGCCCCGCGCGACGAACCATCAGACGCACGCTCATGGTTGTGATCCAGCTCCAGCCGCCCCCAGCTCGTCGCGCGATATCTGATGAAAACGAATGCGATCACCAATATCGAAACGAAAGGGATGCGCCGCCTCCATCTGCAAGATCGGATTGCGAGAGCGACCGATGATCCACCAACCTGTCGGCATGGTCAGCGTCGTGACCAGGCATTGCGCAGCAGCAATGATCACACTGCCTGCCGGAACATCGCGGATGGCAAATGGCTTTCTGGGCAAACGCAAAGCAGCGGGTAGCCCGGAAAGATAGGCATAACCTGGCGCGAAACCATACATCGCCACGCTGTATTCTCCGGCCACATGCGCAGCGATCACTTGTGCAGGGGACAGACCGGTTCGCGCGGCTACTTCTGGCAAATCCGGTGAAAATTCTTCATCATAACAAATACCCATCTGATGAACCTCAGGCGATTTCCGCGCCTGCCCGCCCGCCGCCATCAACCGCGAAATTGCAACGCCTGCCCGCGCGTGATCGGTCTCTTCGGGGTCGAATTCGACCAGAAGCGAGACAAGCGCTGGAACCACCTCCAAACAGCCCGGAAAAGGTGCTGCGCGCAATGCAGCGTCTAGATCTATCACCTGCTCATGGGCGCGATCATCCTCTGTGGCACTGAATTCCACCATCAGGGCATGTTCGGCAATGGGCTGGATCCTGGGAAAGCTCATTGCGCCCGATCCGACAGAAATCCACGAATTTCGATACCTGCCTTTTGCAGCGCTTCGCGCAAATGCAACGCCATTTCAACGGCATGTGGGTTATCACCGTGCACACAGATCGAATGCACCTCAAGTGGGATTTCAGGACCCTCGACCGTGGGCATCCGCCCGGTTTCCAGATAGCGCATCAACCGCGCACTGGCCTCAAGAGGATCGTGGATCAACGCGCCGGGCTGGTTGCGCGGCACCAGCTGACCATTTGCCAAATAGCCGCGATCCGCGAAAATTTCGGCAAAGACCGGCAGGCCATGGCGGCGCGCCGCCGCCTCTAGCGCGGTTCCCGAAATGGCAAGGACCGCAAGATCTCCCGGCAATCGACTGACAGCCATCACCACCGCATCGGCGGTTTCTGGATCGGATGCGGCCAGATTGGCAAGCGCGCCATGAGGTTTGACATAGCGCACCTGCGCCTGACAAAGCGCCGCCACCCCCTGAAGGGCGCCGACCTGCGCCGCGATCATGCGCGCGATTTCGGGGGGGCTCATGGGAATGATGCGCCTGCCAAAACCCTCTCGGTCCGCATATCCGGGGTGGGCGCCGATCATGACACCGCGCTGATGGGCCATCTCAAGGGTGTGAAACATGACCTCGGGATCGCCAGCATGGCCTGCGCAAGCAATATTGGCCGAGCTGACCAGCCCCAACATCGTGGCGTCATCTCCCATGCGCCAAGGACCATAGCTTTCGCCCAGATCCGCATTCAGATCGATCTGCCGATGCATATCCGCCCTGCCCTTACTTTTGCCCCGTAGTTTTGCATTGTGACCCTTGGAAACTCATGCCCCCGGTGCGGTCTGCTACCAGGGGCGAATAGACGATGCTTCAACGTGTCGTTCAAGGGCATGCCCGCAGGCGTGGCTAAAAAAGCCAGACCGACATGGCCAGGCTGATGCCGGAAATCCAAAGCGTGGCCAGCGCACCAAGGATAAGTGGCTTGATCCCAAGGCTTTTAAGCCTTGCGAAATCGGTCCCCAGACCAAGGGCGGTCAATGCCAGCGTCAGCAAGATCGGCGTCACCCCGATCAGCCCATCTGCCAGTTTCGCAGGCACCAACCCAAAGCTGTTGGCCAGCATAATGGCGACAAAGCCAACCAGAAAGAACGGCACGAGGACGGGTTTGGCCGCTCCTGCCTGTGCTGGACGAAAGCGTGCGGCCATCACCCCCATCACGATCAGCAACGGCGCCAACATCAGCACGCGGCACAATTTGACGACGATCGCGATGGTCAAGGCATCCTCACCGCCCTGAAAACCCGCGCCTACGACCTGTGCAACCTCGTGGATCGCCGCTCCGGACCAAACCCCGTATTCGGCCTGGCCCAGCCCCAAGACGGGCAAAAGCAATGGAAAGACGAACATCGCCAGCGTGCCAAAGATCGTGACGCATGAAACGGCATAAGCCACATCCTCGTCCTTGGCATGGATTTGCGCATCCGCAGCTGCGATTGCCGAGGCTCCGCAAATCGACGATCCGGCTGCGATCAGGCCCGTCAACTCGGTTGAAATTCCCATGCGCCGGCCCAACCAAAGGGTCAGAAAAAAGGTCGAGAACAGCGCCGTGCCAGCCACGGCAAACCCCGCCAAGCCAAGCTCGCTGACCTGTGTCAGGGTGATTTGCAGGCCCAATAGCGCGACCGCTATGCGCAAAAGCTTTTTGCCGGCGAATTTGATGCCTTCGGCGGCGCGGGCGGGTACTTCGAATGTATTGGCAAAAACCATACCGACCAGAATTCCGATAATCATCGGGCTGAATAAAGCCAGACCCGGCAATTG
>NZ_DALZMB010000151.1:0-6895 GCF_032007265.1 Paracoccus sp. (in: a-proteobacteria)
TCTGCCGCAGGGTGAGACAATCGCCACGCGCGATTCAGCGCCTCTTTACGCGATCCTGAAAGGGATGATGGAATATTCCAACAATTTGACCGCCGAGGTCGTTGGATTGGCCGCCAGCGGCAAGGGCGATCTTGCCGCTTCGGCTGCGGAAATGAACGCATGGCTGCGGGCGCAGGGTATCTTGGGCGATTATGTCTTTTACGATCACTCGGGGCTGTCGCCTGCAACGCGCATTACCGCCGGGATGATGGTCCAGACCTTGGCCGGTCCGGGGCAGGCCCAAAAGTTGCGGGGGTTGATGAAGAATATCGCGTTGCGCGATGCCAAGGGCAAGCCGCTTTCCCATAGCCCGATCACCGTCGAGGCCAAGACCGGAACGCTGAACTTTGTCTCGAACCTTGCGGGTTATGCCGAAGATAGCCAGGGACATGCGATCATTTTCGCCATCCTGACCGGGGATGAGACCCGCCGCGCCGCCAATGAAGGCAAAGAGCTGCCCGATGGCGTCAGCCTGTGGACGCGCAAATCCAAGGCGTTGCAGCAGGGCTTGATTGAAAACTGGCTGATGAGCCAGCCCGATGCGGCGCTTGCCAGCCAGACTGCGCCGTGATCGCTGGCCCGGCCCGGGAATGAACCGGGCCGCGGCTGTTTTTGCCGTTCGGGGTTAAATGACGCGGTGACGCGCGCGTGCCGACAATTCGATCGCGGCAGAGGTCAGCCGATCCAGCGCAAATTGGTGACGTATCTCGGCCAGCATCTCGGCCTCGACCTCTCCCAAGCGGCCATCCGATGCCGCGACATCGCAAGCCAGCACATAGGCCGTGTCAAACAGCTGTGGCGGCAAGGCGTCGCGGATCAGGCCAAACAGCGCATCAAGCCCGTCCTCTTCCTCGAACAAAGAGATGACGGTCTGAGAGATGGCGCGGATGCGATCAATGTCATAGCTGGCAAAGATCGGCGTGTGATTTACCATCCGTTCAATCGCGACCAACTCGGCGGTCCGCATGTTCAGATCAGAGGCAGAAACCGCCACCATGACCGCCACCAGCGCATCGCAGGTCGAGAAAGAGGGTAAATCGTTCGTCATTGTCATGTTTCCTTAAAGCGTTGATCAGCAATTATTGACGATATTGCCCGGTTTCAATACGGGAGGTGGATTAGTATGGAGACTCAAAATGACCGCTCTGCGTGATGCCGCGATGAATTCCAAGGCTTGGCCGTTTGAAGAGGCCCGCCGCGTGCTGAAACGCTATGAGAAAAAGGCACCCGAAAAGGGCTATGTCCTGTTCGAGACCGGCTATGGTCCCTCGGGGCTGCCGCATATCGGGACCTTTGGTGAGGTCGCACGCACGACGATGGTGCGCCGCGCCTTTGAGATCATCTCGGATATTCCGACCCGGCTTTTTTGTTTTTCGGATGACATGGACGGCATGCGCAAAGTGCCCGAGAATGTCCCGAACCAAGAGCTGCTGCACGCCAATGTGCAAAAACCCCTTAGCGCGGTTCCCGATCCTTTCGGCGAATACCCAAGCTTTGGTGATCACAACAATGCCATGCTGCGCCGCTTTTTGGACACATTCGGCTTTGAATACGAATTCATCTCGGCCACGGATTTCTACAAATCGGGCAAGTTTGACGCCACGCTGCTGCGCGCGGCCGAGAAATATGACGAGATCATGGCCGTCATGCTGGCCTCGCTGCGCGAAGAGCGTCAGCAAAGCTATTCCTGCTTCCTGCCGATCAGCCCGATCTCGGGGCGTGTGCTTTACGTTCCGATCAAGAATGTGGATGCCAAGAATGGCACCATCACCTTCGATGATGAGGATGGCACCGAGACCACGCTTCCGGTAACGGGCGGGCAGGTCAAGCTGCAGTGGAAGCCCGATTTCGGCGCCCGTTGGGCCGCGCTGGACGTGGATTTCGAGATGTACGGCAAGGACCATTCGACCAATACGCCGATCTATGACAAGATCTGCGAGATCCTTGGCGGCAAGAAGCCGGAACATTTCACCTATGAGCTGTTCCTGGATCAGGATGGTCAGAAGATTTCGAAATCGAAAGGCAATGGTCTTTCGATTGACGAATGGCTGACCTATGCCGCCACCGAAAGCCTGTCGTATTTCATGTACCAAAAGCCAAAAACGGCCAAGCGCATGCATTTCGATGTCATTCCCAAGGCGGTCGACGAATATCATCAGCAGCTGCGGGCCTTCCCGACCCAGACCTTGGATCAGCAGTTGGCTAATCCGGTTTGGCATATTCATGGTGGCAATGTGCCCAGGTCGGATATGCTGGTGCCGTTCCAGATGCTGCTTAATCTGGCCTCGGTCGCGGGCGCGACTGGCAAAGAGGGGCTTTGGGGCTTCATCCAACGCTATGCCCCCGAGGCAACGGCGGAAAACAACCCGACCATGGATGCGGCAGCGGGCTTTGCCCTGCGCTATTTCGAGGATTTTGTCGCGCCGACCCGCACCTTCCGCGCCCCGGACGAGCAAGAGCGCCGTGCGCTTGAAGATCTGGCTGGGCGTCTGGCCGCATGGGAGGGGGCAGCCGATGCCGAAGCGCTTCAGACTATGGTCTTTGCGGTTGGCACCGAACATGGTTTCGAGCCGCTGCGCAATTGGTTCTCGGCGCTCTATCAGGTCCTGCTGGGGGCCGAGCAAGGGCCGCGCTTTGGCGGCTTCATCGCGCTTTACGGCGTGGCTGAAACCCGTGCGCTGATTGAAAAGGCGCTTGCGGGCGAGCTGCTGGGCTAAGGCTGTTGCGCGTGCCGCTGTTGCGGCGCGCGCATGGTTAATGCCTGGTTAACGCCGGGCCGTCAGTTTCTTTTCCCAAGCCGTGGATCTTGTCCGCGGAACAGCAAAGGGGAAAGATCGGCATGTCCATTCTTGGCAATACATCATTGATGCCCCGTGCTTTTAGCGCGGGGCTGAATTTTTGGTCGCGGACCAATGGCACATCCGGCTCGCCAAGCTGGGCAGGGATGGCCAATGCCGCGATCGTTCCGGCGGATGCAGATTTCGGCACTTGCCTTGAAATTCTGAAACAGGCCGAGCCGACCTCGCTGCGCTATAACCAGCGCACCCCGATTTCGCCGGGTACTTATTTGCGCATTTCGACCCGCGTCAAAGCCATTACCGGAAACCTGCCCCGGGTGCGCATTGCGGCCTATGCCATGAATGCCAGCGGCGCAAATCTGGGCGGGGTGGTTCAATCTGGCCCCGAGGTCGCTCTGCGCGCCTATGGCGAGGTGGTTGAAGTGTCGGCCATCGTGGGCAGCGGAAATCGCGCGGGCGTCGACATGGCCTGGGGGCGGCTGGCAAGCGCGGGCTTTTTCGGACTGGATCTGATCGGCGACAATAATGGCGCGGTGCGGATCGAGAATTTTGTCATCGAGGATGTGACATCGGCATTTCTGCCGCAAATGCTGGATTGGGTCGATGTGCGCGATTTCGGCGCGGTGGGTGACGGCAAAACCGACGACCGCGCGGCCTTTGTCGCGGCGGATGCGGCGGCTGCGGGCGGCGAGGTTTTGGTGCCCGAGGGGGTTTATCTCATCGGCTCGAACCTGTCGATGAACTCGCCCGTCCGCTTCAAGGGCCGCCTCAGCATGCCACGCAGCGCCAGACTGGCCTTGCAGGGACGTTTTGATTTCCCGACCTATGCCAGCGCCTTCGGCGATGAAACCGAAGGCTTTAAACGCGCATTGCAGGCGCTGTTTGGCTATACCGATCACACCACTCTGGATCTGTGCGGCAGGCGTGTCGATCTGACCGAGCCGATTGATCTGGCAGCGATTGCCCCCAACCTTGGCAGCTTTTCGAACCGCCGGGTGATTGCCAATGGTCAGATCGGTATCGTGGATGGTCCGGCCTGGGCGACGCGCGTGGTCAGCTCGAACGCGACCTATAACCCGGCGCAATCGACGCTGTTGAGCAATGTCGCCAATGTCGCCAATATCGAGATCGGCGCGCGTGTCACCGGCCCGGGCGTTGGCCGCGAAGTCTATGTGCGCGGGCGCAATATCGGTGCCGGGACGCTTACGCTGTCTCAGCCCATGTATGGCGGGGGCGCGACGCGCAACTTTACCTTTCACCGCTACCGCTATGCGCTTGATTTTTCTGGGTTAGAGCGGCTGGACCGGCTGAATATCACTGATGTGGAAATGCAGCTGGATGGCATGGCCAGCGCGATTATGCTGCCCGCCGAGGGGCAAATGTTTCATCTGCGCGACTGCTATATCACGCGGCCAAAGGATCGCGGCATCACTTCGATCGGGCGGGGCTGTCAGGATATGCTGATCGATCGTTGCCAGTTCTTGTCCAATGAAATGTCCGAGCTGGCACAAAACCGCACGACCATTGCCATCAACGTCAATGCCAATGACACCAAAATCCGCCATAATCGCTTTGTGCGCTTTGGGCATTTCATGGTGGCCAGCGGCGCAGGTCATATCATCGAGGGCAACCATTGGTTTCAGGGGGATTCCGCGCAAGCCGGGGTCCGTTTCGCGGGCCTTGTCCTGGCCGCGACCAATGTTCAGACCACGATCAATGGCAATTATGTTGACAATAGCACGATCGAATGGACCAACGAATATGCCGCTTACCCCAATTTCGGGAGCGATGAATATTCCTTTGGCGGGCTGACGATTACCGGAAACACCTTTCTTGCCTCCAACACCACCCTTGGCTTTTCATTCTTGACGCTGAAACCCTATGGCAGCGGCCATTTCATTCATGGCTTTAGCGTGATGGGGAACGTCTTTAAGTCCAATAACAACAAGATCGACAGGATCGACAAAGTCGACACCACCTTTTCCGATCTGAACTACAGCCGAATGCGCAACCTGCAATTTCAGGGAAATCTGTTCAATGGCGTGAATACTTATGTCGCCAACCCGGTTGATCTGACCCTGCAGCAAAATACGGCGGCAAATCGTTGGGTCATTGCTGCGGGGGCGGCGCTGCCCTTTAACGGCTGGGCGCGAAAGGTGGAATCGATTGTTGCAGAGACGGCGATCACCACCTCTAGCAACAACCGGGTCAGTGAGATGCCCTGGGTTGAAAATCAGGTCGGCTCGGATCGCCAGTCGATCGCGCTGAATTGGTCGGCGGCGGTCAAAGGGACGGTGTCATTGCGTGTGCGGGTCGACACGCCCAACTAACGCCCCTGATGCGCCCCGAGCACAGATGTGCCAGCGCCCTGGCAGATTACTCTGCCGGGGCTGTCAGCATGTCCTGGGGCTCGAGGCGATAGGCGCGGGCAAAGCCTGCATTCAGCAAAGCCGACTGCGGCTCGAGGCGCCAGAAGGTGAAATCGGGCAGGTCGATATAGACCGTCGCCTTCGGATCATTGGCCAGCCAGCGCGCGCGCCGTTCGGGATCGGGCTCGGCGGGGACGGCCCTGGCCAGAATTGACAGGCGCGCATGGGTCATCGGATCGCCCTTGGCCACAGTGTCATCGGCGATCATCAAGCCCGCCTTTGGATCGGCCTTGATGGCCCGGCTATGGGCGGCAAGCCCCGACAACAGCGCCATCGGGCATCCGTCGCGGTCAGTCTGTATCGCAATCCGCGTCAACAGCGGGGTGCCGCTGTCGGGGTCCAGCGTGCCCAATACGGCATGTTTCATGTCGCGAATAAGGCGCTGCGCAAGCTCGCGGGCTTCTTGGTCGGTGGTGCGGATCGGGTCTTTTTTCATGGCGCGAGATTGGCGAGGGGACGCAGTCTTTGCAAGGGGGCACAGGGCTATGGCTTGGCCATTTGCCCCAAATTTCCAGCCGTTCGGCATTCATACCAAATCCGGTTTACCATGACGCGCGAAATGGCATAACCTTGCAAGAACCCGGAGCCGTCGGTGAAGATCGCTACCCCAGGGAGGGGGCACCCGACTTGATCCGGCACCAGAGAGGAGAGTTATATGTCAGTTGAAGCCGTTTCGCGACACCCCATCCCCGCAGGATTTGAAAACGCCTTGGTCAAACCCGAGGACTACGCCCGCCTATACGCGGAATCGGTCAATGACCCGGACGGATTTTGGGGGCGTGAGGGCAAGCGGCTGGACTGGCTGACGCCTTACACCAAGGTCAAAAACACTGATTTCACCATGGGTAAGGTCTCGATCAAATGGTTCGAGGATGGCGTTCTTAACGTCGCGGTGAACTGCATTGATCGCCATTTGGCAAGCCGCGCCCATCAGACAGCGATTATCTTTGAGCCCGATGACCCGAATGCGCCTGCGCGCCATATCAGCTATGGTGAGCTGTCCGAAAAGGTCAATCGCTTTGCCAATGTCTTGCTAAGCCAGGGCGTGATGCGCGGCGACCGGGTCGTGATCTATCTGCCGATGATCCCCGAGGCCGCCTTTGCCATGTTGGCCTGTGCGCGGATCGGTGCCGTTCATTCGGTGGTTTTTGCAGGCTTTTCCCCGGATGCTTTGGCCAACCGCATCAATGATTGCGGCGCGAAAGTCGTGATCACCTGCGACACCGCCCCGCGCGGCGGCCGCCGCACACCGCTGAAATCGAATACCGATGCCGCGCTTTTGCATTGCTCGGATAAGGTGCGCTGCCTTGTGGTCAAACATACGGGCGATCAGACCACCTGGATTCAGGGACGCGATGTCGACGTTCTGGCCCAGATGGAGGAAGTCGCCCCCGACTGCCCGCCGCGCCCAATGAATGCCGAGGATCCGCTGTTCATCCTTTACACCTCTGGCTCGACCGGCAAACCCAAAGGGGTCGTTCACACCAGTGGCGGTTATCTGTGCTATGCGGCCATGACCCATGAGCTGGTCTTTGATTACCGCGAGGGCGATGTCTATTGGTGTACGGCCGATGTCGGCTGGGTCACCGGGCACAGCTATATCGTCTATGGCCCGCTGGCCAATGGCGC
>NZ_DALZMB010000152.1:0-6784 GCF_032007265.1 Paracoccus sp. (in: a-proteobacteria)
TTCAACCTCGGGATGGCGCCCCACGATCAGGTTATGGTCCAGCGTGTTGAAATCGTAGTGTCCGGCCCAGCTATTAACAACTTTGATCGCCTCGAATGCCTCAGAGCGTTCGGCAAGGGCCGGCCAGATGATCTCTTCGAATTCTTCATGGCGTGGATCGAAATCATCCCAATCGACGGCATCATCGTGAACCGGCGGGCATCCCACCAGGAAAAATCGGCCTTCGGGGCGGCAGAAAACGCCGCTTGGATCAATCATCAAGGGCAGTCGGCCTTGATTGACCCGCGCGGTTCCTTCGGGGGATTTGGCGCAGTCAAAGACAAAAATTGTGCGCTTGCGCGGCTCGACGGGAACATCCAGCCCCGCCATCCGCGCGGTCAGGGCCGCACGCGGCCCCGAGGCGTTGACGACGGTCCCGGCCTGAATGACCGCACCGGATTTCAGGGTCACGGATGTCACCCGCGCGCCATCGCGGGTAATAGCCACCGCCTCATCGGTGACGTAATCCGCCCCCTGCTCGCGCGCCTTGGCCTTGAAGCCGTACATCAGGCCGGTGTTGTTAAACCACCCCTCGCCTGAGCGGCCATAAGAGGCCAGCAAGATATCCTGACAGTTCAAATGCGGAAAAGCTTGGGCCAGCTCATCGCTATTCCACAGCACCACATCCGCACCGCAGGCGGTCTGAACCGCGTGGTTTTCGCGCAAAGTCTGAGCGCCATTTTCGGTATTGGCCAAGAACAGATAGCCGCCCGGATGAAAGTTCAAATCGGGCCTGGCCTCACCTTTGACCTGCATCGTATCGCCGAAATTATTAATAAATTCGCTGCCATACTGGCTGATCTTCACGTTGATTGGATTCGAGAACTGGGTCCTAATCGACGACGAAGATAGCGAGGTTGCCGCCTTGGCATAGGTCGGGTCGCGCTCGATCACCAGGACCGAGCCGTTGAAATCCGGATTTGCGGTCAGGAAATAGGCCACCGCCGATCCGATAACCGCGCCGCCGATGATGACGACATCATATCTGTCTTTCATTGCTTTTCCTCGTCATCGGGGTGCCCAAGATGCACGAACCAGCCGCCAAGACATTCAACGGCTTGATCCTTTGGGTCGGGGGTTGGGTGGCTTGCCTCCAGCTTGGCGCGGTAGCTTTCGGTGTTTTCTTGAGGGTGAAAACCAAGATGCCCTGCCAGGCGGTTGTCCACCGGTTTGACCGCATTATCCGAAATCCCAAAGGAAACGGTAAAGCCCACACGCGGTGCCGTCAGCGCCGCCTTGACCAAGCGCAGGCAATCATCAAAGGCCAGCCAGGACCACAACATGCGGCGGTCGGTCGGCTCGGGAAAGGATGAAAAAATGCGCAGGGCCACGGATTCTATGCCGAATTTGTCCCAGTAAAGCTGACCCAGATCCTCGACAAAGCATTTCGACAACCCGTAAAGCCCGTCAGGACGATGAGGGGCGGCGGCGTCAATATGGGTCTCTAGCTTGTGATAGCCGATCGCATGAACCGATGAGGCATAGATCACGCGGCCTACCCCGTTTTTGCGCGCGCCCTCATAGATATTATAGCTGCCCTGGATATTAGAGGACATGATTTCCTGCCAGGGCCGCTCGAGCGGTGCCCCGCCGAAATGCACAATCGCGTCGACCCCCTCGCACAGCTTCATGATCGCGGCGCTATCGGCCAAATCTGCAATATGCGCCTCTTCGTTGCTTTGCAGATTTGCGATTTCGCAGCGATCGGTCAGCCGCAATTTGCGCGCCAAAGGGGCAAGCCCCCGGCGCAGTTCGGTACCCAGACGTCCAGCTGCGCCAGTGATCAGGATCGTGTCGAAACGGGGGGTGCTCATGCGTTTACCTCGGCAGTCTGCAATGCGGCGACGGCGCGCGCGATGCGCGCAATGGCCTCGGTCAGGATGTCATCACGGGTCGCGGTCGAGATGCGAAAGAAGGGCGATAAACCATAGGCGCTGCCGGGAACCGAGCTGACGTGCCCCTCGGCCAGCAGATAGTTAGATACCGCAACATCATCCGTCAGCACCTCTCCCTTTGCGGTGCGCCGACCGATCAGCCCTGCGCAACCGATATAGGCATAGAATGCACCCTCTGGCGCAGACAGCGTCAAGCCATCGATTTGCGCAATCCCCGCCAACACAAGGTTGCGACGGCGTTCAAAGGCCGCGCGAAATTCCTTGATGCAATCTTGCGGCCCGGTCAGTGCCGCCAGTGCCGCAGCCTGCATCGGGGCCGCAACCGAGGTGACGCTTTGGCTTTGCACGGTATTCATCGCACCGATCAGGGCTGTGGGGCCCGCGGCATAGCCCACGCGCCATCCCGTCATGGCATAGGCCTTGGCGACGCCATTTACGATCAGCGTGCGATGCCGCAATTCTGGGCAGGCCTGTCCAAAACTGACAAACTCGCGCCCATCAAAAAGGATATGCTCGTAGATTTCATCAGACAGGATCAGCACTTGCGGATGGCGCGCCAGCACCGCAGCAATTGCGCGCAATTCGGCCAGTGAATAGACCGCCCCCGAGGGATTGCCCGGCATGTTCAGAAACAGCCATTTCGTGCGCGGGGTAATTACGGCCTCCAGCACCTCGGGCGTCAAGCGAAAGCCCGAGCTAGCTGGGCATTGTGCCATGACGGGGCAGCCGCCCAGCAGTTTCACCATCTCGGGGTAACTGACGAAATAAGGCGCAGGCAGGATTGCCTCATCGTCTGGGTTCAGGGTGGCCATCAGCGCGTTAAAGATGATCTGCTTGGCCCCGTTGGCGACAACGATTTCATCGGCGCTGTAGTCCAACCCGTTTTCGCGCAGAAACTTTGCAGCGATGGCCTGACGCAGCGCCAGCGTGCCTGCAGCAGCCGTGTAAAGCGTCTGACCCGCAAGCGCCGCTTGATATGCGGCATCGGAAATATGGGCCGGAGTTGGAAAATCCGGCTCGCCCAATCCAAGATCGATGACATCGACGCCTGTCGCCCGCAGCGCCTTGGCAGCCTGCGACGCGGCCATAGAGGCCGAGGGCTTTACCGCCGCAAGGCGGGTTGCGACATAGCTCATCGGGACGTCTCCTTTTTGCCTTTGGTGACATAGCCTTTGGCATCATCGGCTTGGCGCGATTGGGCGCTGCGCTTGGCGGGATCGCCAAAGCCGCCACCCCCTGGCAGCTCCAAGATCAGCCGCTGCCCGGCCGGAACATGCTGCCAACCTTTAGGCTTCATCTTGGTGCCGTCATTCAATGTGACGGTACCGGGTGCCCCAGCCTTGCCGCCGTTGCGGCCCTGCGCGGCATGGTCTACGCGGTCGAACATCGCCGAAAAATCGAACTCATGCCCCGGCGCGGCCTCAATTTCGATGATCTGGCCCAATCCGCCGCGGAACTCGCCCTCGCCGCCCGAATTGGGACGCAGCTCTTTGCGCCAGACGACAATCGGGCCAGTCTGTTCAGTGGCCTCGATCGGCATTGTCATCACGCCCGACGGAAATGCGGTGGCCGAAAGCCCGTCCAATGTGGGCCGCGCCCCCATTCCCCCCGAGTTGAACATCAAAATCTCGGCGCGTCGGCCATTCTGACCCGCAACAGGACGGGCCGAGATATGGATATTCCACAATGCCCCCGCCCCCTCTGCCAGGATCTGCCCCGGCAAGGCCTTGGCCAGCGCACCCAAAACCAGGTCGGGCACCATATGGCCGATCACATGGCGCAATGAGACGGGCGCCGGACGCGCAGCATTCAGGATATTGGTCGGCGATGAAATCGTGAACAGCTCGAGCGAGGCCCAATTGTTTGGAATATCTGGGGCAACCACGCATTTGAGCGCATAGCAGGCATAGGCCTTGGTATAGATGATCGGGACATTGATGCCCCAGCGGCTCATCGCATCCGTGCCTGCGAAATCAACATTGATGGCGTGGTCCAAGATCGAAACCGTGGCGGCCAGCTTGACAGGTTGATCATAGCCATCGGTCAAACTGTGGTTGGACCAGCTGCCTTTGGGCAGGGCTGCGATACGCGCCAAAGTGGCGGCATGGGTGCGGCTAAAGATGAACTCACCCAAAGCATCCAAGCTGGTCAGCCCGATTTCCTGCATCATATCGATCAGGCGGCGATGGCCCACGTCATTGCAAGCCGCCAGTGAGTAGAAGTCTCCGACGACTTGATTTGGCTCGCGAACATTGCTGCGCAGGATTTTGATCAGATCGGCGTTCACCTTGCCGCGCTCGGCAAATTTCATGATCGGGATCTGGATGCCTTCCTCGTAGACGGATTTGCCATCCGCGCCAAAGCCACGCCCGCCGACATCGACAACATGGGCTGTGCAGGCAAAAAACCCGATCAGCTCATCGCCCAGGAACGAGGGCGAAACCATGGTGATGTCATGCAGATGCCCCGTCCCCTTCCAGGGGTCGTTGGTGACATAGGTATCGCCTGCAAACATATGATCGCGCCCGATTTCCGCGATGAAATGCAAGACGGCCTCTGCCATGGTATTGACGTGGCCGGGGGTGCCGGTCACGGCCTGCGCCAACATGCGCCCCTGTGGGTCGAAAACGCCCGCCGACAGATCGCCCGCTTCGCGTACCGAGGTCGAAAAGGCCGTGCGCAACAGCGTCAAGGCCTGCTCTTCGACCACCGAGATCAGCCGGTTCCACATGACCTGCATGCGGATCTCGAAGGTTGCATCGCTCATGCTGCCAGCTCCTTGCGGATCAAAAGAAGGGTGCCGTCGTCCTGCATGACCACGTCAAAGGGCGATGTCACAACGGTCGAGGTTTCGCGTTCGACGATAATTGCCGGTCCATTCAGGCGCGTTCCGGGGGCGAGGCTATGACGCTCGACGATTGCGGTTGGCATCATCCGCCCTTGGGCCGGATCAAAGACCTCGCGTTCTATCTGTGCCTGCATCACCGATGTGCCGCGAGTGAGCGCAAAGGCCGCTGGCGCGCGACGCTCATCCTGCGCTTTGACCGAGAAGGTCACAATCTCGATCTCTAGCCCGTCCAGCCCATCGATGGCGCGACCAAAGAAGCGGGCATAGTTCTCGCGAAAGCGCTGAGTCAAAAGCTCGGCATCGCTGGGGGTGAAGGCCCGATCGGGCAATGTGACCGGGATCTCCCACCCCTGCCCGGCATAGCGCATGAACCCCGTCACCTCGCGCAGTATTTTCCCATCGGTCCCGGCACGCACAAAGCGTTCGGCGGTCAGTTTCAACTCGTCAAGCATGTCGTTGACGGCCCGCGGATCAAATTGGGACAGGCGCACGACACGCGAGGCCAAGGCCTCATAACCGAAAGGCGCCTTGAGAAAACCGATGGCCGAGCCGACACCTGCGCCTGCGGGGATCAAGCAGCGATCAATCCCAAGCTTTTCGCAGAGCCGCGAGGCATGCAAAGGCGCCGCGCCGCCAAAGGCAATCATGGTGTTGTCCGAGATGTTCTTGCCATTCTCGACCGCATGAACCCGCGCCGCGTTAGCCATGTTCTCGTCCACGACCTCGACGATTCCAAAGGCTGCGGGCTCGGTGGCGATATTTAGGCTGTCTCCGACGTGTTGGCTGATGGCGGCCTGGGCGTTGGCCAGAGACAGTTTGATCGCTCCGCCAGCGAAATGATCGGGATCAAGCTTACCCAATACCAGATCGGCATCTGTAATCGCCGGGCGCTCGCCACCGCGCTGATAGCAGGCCGGGCCTGGCTCTGATGCCGCGGATTCCGGTCCCGTCTGGATGCGGCCCATGGCATCGACCCAGGCGATTGAACCGCCGCCTGCACCAATTTCGATCATCTCGATCACCGGGATCGAAATCGGCATTCCCGATCCCTTGCAGAAGCGATAGGTCCGAGCCACCTCGAAAGTGCGGGCGGTTTTAGGCTGGAAATCGTCGATCAAGCAAATCTTGGCGGTGGTGCCGCCCATGTCATAGCTGACCACTTTTTCCAGACCAAAACGCTGCGCCACATCCGCAGCAAAGATTGCCCCACCCGCCGGGCCGGATTCGATCAGGCGCACTGGAAACTCTGCGGCCGTCTCGACCGAGATCAGCCCGCCACCCGAATGGATCATGAATACCGGGCAGGTTGCGCCCAATTCCTTTAGGCGGATTTGCAGCCGCGACAAATAATCCTGCATCTGCGGACGCACATAGGCATTGGCGCAGACCGTGTTGAACCGCTCGAATTCACGCATCTGAGGTGACACGTCCGAGGAAATCGAAATCGGCAGATCGACGGCTGCGGCGATAATCTGCTTGGCTCTGCGCTCGTGGGCGGGGTTCACATAGGAATGAATAAAGCCAATGGCGACGGCGCCAAAACCGCCGGCGGCGATCTGGGCAGCGATCTGTGCAAGCGCCTCTTCATCCAGCGGCGCAAGCTCTTGGCCATCTGCGCCAATGCGGCCCGCGACGGTAAAACGATCCTCACGCGAAATCAGCGGCGCTGGCAGCTGCAGGTTCAGATCATATTGTTCGAACCGGTGTTCGGTGCGCATTTCGATGACATCACGAAAGCCTTGGGTCGTGACCAAAGCCGTGCGCGCACCGCGCCGCTCGATCAGGGCATTGGTGGCAAGGGTCGTGCCATGGATCACGATTTCCAGATCAGCGAAACTGATGCCCGCCTCGCGGGTCACGATCGCGATCCCGTCGAGAATGGCCTGCTCGGGGGCTGCGTAATTCGTCAGGACCTTTGTCGAAAACATCTGCCCGCGGCATTCAAGGACAATGTCGGTAAAGGTGCCGCCAATATCGGCCCCCAGTCGGATGGTCTGACCGG
>NZ_DALZMB010000153.1:0-6764 GCF_032007265.1 Paracoccus sp. (in: a-proteobacteria)
GCGATTATTTCGGCGAAGGCATGTAGGCCCGGCTGCGTGGAGCGCGGCTCTTATCATCATGGCAATCTGCGACAGGCGCTGATCGAGGCCACGATCTTTCTGATCGAGGATAAAGGCCCGCTGGCCTTTACCATGGCCGAGGCCGCGCGTCGCGCCGGTGTCAGCGCGGCGGCCCCCTATCGCCATTTTGCCGGCCGCGATGAGATGCTGGCCGAGGTAGCGCGTCAGGGCTTCGAGGAATTCGCGGCCCGGCTGACAGCGGCCTTTGATCATGCTCGGCCAACGCCGATTTCGGCCTTTCAACGCGTCGGTATCGCCTATCTGCGATTTGCGCGCGAGCATCGTGGTCTTTACATGGCCATGTTCGAATCCGGCATGGATTTTGGCGGGGATTCAGCCACCGGTCAGGCCGCCCACCGCGCACAGAACGTGCTTTTGGATGCGGCGCGCGCTTTGTTCACCCATCTTCCTCAGGCCGAACGTCCGCCCGCGATCATGGTTGCCAATCACGTCTGGGCGCTTAGCCATGGCGTGGTCGAATTGTTCTCTCGTGGCAAGCCGGGTGCCAATAGCCCGCTCTCGCCCGAAGATTTGCTGGAAAGCGGCGTGCTGATCTATTTGCGCGGCCTTGGCGTTATCCCAAGCTGATCATCGCAGATTAATCTCGGCAAAAAATGTGCCGCACTGCCGGTCTGTTTGCCATACATGGCAGGATTCGTGTATGTATCCTGCACCTACTGGCGGAGAAGATCATGTGGCAACCCCGGCTCGATGAAACGGCGCGGATGAAATATCTTGGCGTCGTCGAAGCGCTTGAGGCCGATATTCGCGCCCGCCGCATCGCCCCCGGCGAGCGCCTGCCGCCTCAGCGACGCGTGGCCGAAGCCTTGGGTATTGATCTGACGACGGTGACGCGCGCCTTCAACGAGGCGCGGCGGCGCGGGTTGATCGCGGCGCAGGCCGGGCGCGGCACCTTTATCCGCGACGATGTGCTGGGCGAGCCGCGCAATCAGGCACAGCCGACGCTGGATCTCAGCATGAATATCCCGCCCCAGCCAAGCGAGCCGGATTTTCGGAAGCTGCTGCCGCAAACCATCGCTGCGATATTGGCGGGAAATGGCGGACTTTTGTCTTTGCATTATCAGGAAAGCAACGGCACGCCCGGTGATCGGGCGGCTGCGGCCAAGTGGTTGCAGGGCTGGATCGCGCCCGTGGCCGATGATCGCATCTTGGTCGCCGGGGGCGCGCAATCCGCGCTTTTCGCGCTATGTCGATTGCTGCTGCGACCGGGTGATGTGATCGCCGCGGGCACGGTCACCTATCCCGGCCTGACAGCCGCGGCGCGCCAATGTGATCTGCGCGTTGCCGCCCTCGGCATGGACGAGCAAGGCCTGATCCCCGAAGATTTTGCCCGTCTTTGTCAGGAAAACCCGCCAAAAGCCCTTTATGTGATCCCGACGATCGATAATCCGACCACGGCGACCTTGCCCGCGTTGCGACGCCAACAAATCGTCGAAATCGCACGGCGCCATCAGGTCACCATCATCGAAGATGACCCTTACGCGCCGCTGCGCGAGCGGGTCGAGCCCGCCTTTGTCGATCTGGCGCCCGAGCTGTGCTGGCATCTTGCGACACTGTCCAAGGCGGTGACGCCCGCTTTGCGCGTGGCCTATGTCGTGGCCCCTACGGCGCATTTGGCGCTGCAATTGGCGGGCGTTTTGCGCGCCACCAATCTGATGGCCCCGCCGATCCTTGCGGCCGTGGCCAGCCGGTGGATTTCGGATGGGACCATCGATGCCGTGACCGCAGCCATACGTGCGGAAAGCCGTGCCCGACAGGCGATTGCGGCCAGTGTATTCGCGGGGCAGGATGTCTCGGCTGATCCCGAGGGGCATCACCTGTGGCTGCGCCTTCCGGCCCATTGGCGGGCTGATGATTTTGCCGAACATGCCGATCGCGCAGGGGTTTCGATCGTCGCAGGGCGCGCCTTCGCGGTCAGCTCGCATCCCGTCGAGGCGGTCCGCATTTCATTGGGCGTGGCGCCGGACCGTGACGTGTTGGAAGAGGGGCTAAGCCAGTTGGCGGCCCTTCTGGGGCAAACCGCAGCCCCAGCGCGGGCGGTGGTTTAGGCAGCGTTGCCGCTAAATCATAGGGAATGCACCCATACATAATCTTGGATTTTCTGATTGCATGTATGGATATTTTTCTGGGGTATCCGGAATCTACTGAAAAATCACTGAATTCTGGACTGAATCTGACAATTCGTCGGTCTGACTGCGCGATTTTTGACAAATTTCGTGATGGAGGCATGAATTGTATGGATTTATGGCCTCGCGCACCCTATATCCTGCCTGCATAGGGGTAAGTTGTATGGATTTACCCCGGATGGTCCAGATTGGCACAGAAGGACATTTTCGATGACACAGACGCCTATTCCGGTCGAGCGGGATTCCAATCAGGCGATGCTGCGCGGCATGTGCAATCGTTGCCCAAATTGCGGCGAGGGGCGCGTCTTTGCGGGATATCTGAAGCTGGTCGATGCCTGCTCGGTATGTGGCGAGCGGATCGGCTCTTATCGTGCCGCTGATGGTCCGGCGTTTTTCACCATTACCATCATCATGCTTTTGCTGATCCCTATGATCGCCGCGGCCTGGGTGTGGTTTCGTCTAAGCCCGCTGATGATCCTGATCGTTCTTAGCGTCATGACTACGGTTATGACTTTGATTTTGCTAAGATATGTCAAAGGCGCCTTTATTGGCTGGCTTTGGGCCAAGAATGAGCGCGATCCGGGCGCCTAGCACGTTCCGGCAAGCAAGCTTGATTTATTCTATCTGTGAAGCGCCCCACCGGGGCGCTTTTTGCATTTTTTCATCAGACATATTGACAGAAAACCGGTGCGATCCCATCTATGTTAACATGATTAACATTGGTCTTTACCAACAAGGAAGGTATCGCGATGAATATCCCTGCCTCTGACTGGTCCCGTTCCTCCGGTCCGGGCGTTTTGGCCCCTGTTTTGCGGGTCCGCGACTGGCTTGACGCCAGAGGCAAACCCGCATGGATCATCGCGATGATCCTGGGGTTTGTTCTGGCCTGGCCCGTGGGCCTTGGACTTCTTGGCTATATGATCTGGAGTAAGCGCATGTTCTGTTCACAACGCAAATCCGACTCGCGCGGTTTCGGACGCAGTCTGAGCCAGCCCACCGGCAATTCCGCATTTGATGCGTATCGCGAAGAGACGCTCAAGCGCCTGGAAGACGAGCACGAGCAGTTCGTGGGCTTTTTGCACAAGCTGCGTGAAGCCAAAGACAAGGCCGAATTTGACGACTTCATGCGCAGCCGCCAAAATCAGGTGACTGAGGTCTAAGCGACCGCGCCTTTGACCCCATAAAACGGCATTGGCCCTTTAGCCAGAATCAGCGGTAAAGGGCCAAAATAGATTAGCGCAACGGGCGGCGGTCTGCGACCAGCCGCCCGATTTTATTGGCGCTGGATTGCGGCTGAGGGTTGGCGTTTTCATTGCTGCTTGGCGTCGCATCGGTCACGCTTGGACGCAGCATCGGCTTGGCCGCGCTGAAAATCGGCGCAGCTGCCACGGGCGCGGGGGCCGGTTGTTCGGCATGTGCCTCTGGGGCGAAAGAGGCCGAGTGCTGAACCTCGGCGGCCGCGAATTCGATCCCGACTTCGCTGTCTTGCACATGCTGCGGATAGGGCGCGTATAGCTCTTGCGCGCTTAGGTGCGGTCGCGGCTCGGCATGGGGTTCAACGCGTGCTTCGACGCGCGGCTGATACGCATGAGCCGATGGCTGATGGTGCTGCTGTGGTTCTGGTGCGCGCATCGGCGACGGCGCAGCGAATGGCTCGGCGCTGGAAAGGCGCGGCTCGCTATGACGCAGCTCGGGCTGGCGCGGTTCTGCAATGCGCGGTTCCGTCACACGAGGTTCAGTCAGGCGCGGCTCGACATGACGGGCCTCGGGTTCACGCGCTTCTGGCTGACGCGTCTGGGCGGGGCGAGGCTCGGCCTGACCCGGCGCCGGGGCGCGAAGGCTTTGCCCCTGCGGTACGCGGCGAACATTTTGCGCGCGCATCACGCTGGCAAACCGCGCGGCTGTTCCGGGGCTCGAAGGTTGCGGGACGGGACGGGCGACTGCTGGCGCGTCGTTTTGGGGATAGGTCGGCTCGACGCCGTGATGCGTGGGCACGTCGATGCTGCGCGTTGCCGTCAAGGGCCGGGCATTGCGCCCCCCGGCTTCCATCCAGCGCGTCACGCGCCGCAGGTTGTTGTGGTTGCCAATGGCCAGATATGCGACGCCCGCAAAGGTGATCAGGGCGACAAAGCCGCCCAGAAACACCAAAAGCGCGCGCAACAGCATCTCGACATTACCCTGAGCGTCCATGGCCATTTTTCCTGACAGGGCAAGAATGCCCAACCCTGTCAGAACCACCATGACATTCATCAGACGCTCAAAGCTGGTGATGAAGAAATGCCGCATATGTTTTGTCCCTTAGTAGCTGTACTCCGCATAAATGCGGGTCAGGTCTTGCGCCCATTCGCCGTTATATTTTGCCAGCAGTTCATCGGCTGGAACGCGGCCGGTGTCTACGCTTTCTCGCAAAGTATTAAGGAAATGTGATTCATCGGGGACCAAACCACCTGCACCCGTGCGGGCGCGTGCCTTTAGGCCGCCCTCGGCGATATCCAGCACCTGACGGGCAAGGTCTTGCATCCGAATGCCGTTGACCTCGGCGTCCAGCGCATGTTTCGCGGCGGCAACACGCAGCCCCTCGCGGGTCTCTGCATCCCAGCCTTTGACCAGATCCCACGAGGCATCCAGCGCATCCTGATCGTAGATCAGACCAACCCAAAGCGCAGGAAGCGCGCAAAGTCTGCGCCACGGACCACCATCGGCCCCGCGCATTTCGATGAATTTCTTGACGCGGGCTTCGGGGAAAACCGTGGTCATGTGATCGGCCCAATCGGACAGGGTCGGAACCTCGCCCGGCAAAGCCGGCAGCTTGCCCTTCAAGAAATCACGGAAGCTTTGACCCAGGGCGTTGATGTATTTTCCGTCGCGATAGACGAAATACATCGGCACATCGAGAACGTAATCGACCCAGCGCTCATAGCCCATGCCGTCTTCAAATGCGAAGGGCAGCATGCCCGTGCGCGCATCATCCAGGTGCTGCCAGATATTGGCACGCCAGCTTTTCATGCCGTTGGGCTTGTTGTCGAGAAAGGGCGAGCTGGCAAAAAGCGCCGTCGCCACCGGCTGAAGCGCCAGCGCAACGCGCAGTTTCTTGACCATATCGGCCTCGGACGAGAAGTCGAGATTCACCTGCACTGTGCAGGTGCGATACATCATATCCTGACCCATCGTGCCAACGCGGGTCATGTAATCGGTCATCAGCCGATAACGTCCCTTGGGCATCATCGGCATCTCTTTGAGCGACCAGATCGGGGCCGCACCAAGGCCGATAAAGCCCGCGCCCATCTTGTCGGCAACCTCTTTGACCTCGGCAAGGTGCTGGTTCACCTCATCGCAGGTCTGATGGATCGTTTCGACCGGGGCACCTGACAGCTCAAGCTGTCCACCCGGCTCCAGGCTGACATTGGCGCCATTGCGGGTCAGGCCAATGATATGTTCGCCCTCATATACCGCGTCCCAGCCAAAGCGGTCGCGCAGACCCTCCAGCATGGATTGGATCGAGGCCTTGCCCTGATAGGGCAAAGGCTTCAGCGTGTCGGTCAGATAACCGAATTTTTCATGCTCGGTCCCGATCCGCCAATCCTCGCGCGGTTTCTCGCCGGATTCGATATAGGCGGAAAGTTGGTCGGGATGTTCGATCGGGCCGCCGCCCTGCTGAGGAATGGACATCGGTGGCCTTTCATTTGCCTTTAGCGCCACAGGTGGCAACTCGGGGCAGTCAAGTCAAGCGGGCGCTGCTCGGTCTGGTCCAAACGGTTTGGACTGTCGCACCTGTTCCGCGCAATGCCGCAGAGATCCGACCCATATCGACCCCGGGAAGGGTGGCGAAGGCATGGGCAAGCTGATCGGCCCCGGCGGCATCGACGGGAATCAGAAGGGCCTGTCCATCGCTGCTCTTCAAGCGCCAATGGCTGCGGCCAGAAAGCACCAACAGGCGGATCTCGGTCAGATCGCGCAGGGAAATCTCGCCGCCAAGCGCGCGCGCGCCAAACAGCCGAACCGCGCCTTCGTCGACTTCGACAAGACCGGGCGCCGAGACCTCGCGCTGAAACCGCATCTGGCGGCGCGCGTTCAGCCCCCAGATTGCGGCAACCGCGATGATAACGCAGCCGATGGGCTGAAAAATCCAGCCGCCCTTTGCAAAGACCCAGATCCCAAAGGCCAGGATCATCACCGCGGCAATAACCTCGCGCCAGGGCCGGATCTGTTCGGAAAGGGCGGGCCGGATCATTTCAGATCCAACGCCATATCGCGATGGGGAATTCCCGCATCCAGATATTGGGGACCATAGGCCGCAAAGCCCAGCTTTTCGTAAAAGCCAATGGCATGGGTCTGGGCACCCAAAACCGCGCGATCAACTCCGGGCTGCTGGCGCAAAGCATCCAGTGCGGCCCGGATCAATCCGGCGCCCAAACCAGTGCCGCGGGCCTGGGGCAAAACCGCAACCCGCCCGATTTTGCCGATCTCGCCTTTCAGGATCACCCGTGCCGTACCGACCGGTTCACCATCCAGCCAGGCAAGAAAATGCATCGCCTCATCGTCATAGGCGTCGCGCTC
>NZ_DALZMB010000154.1:0-6376 GCF_032007265.1 Paracoccus sp. (in: a-proteobacteria)
GATGTCATCAAGCCCGCGCTGATTGTTGCCCGCTTCTTCCCTAAGCTTCAGCAGGCGCTGGACGATGCGCAGGCCAAGGTCGAGGAACTGGGTCGTGAGATCGAGGAACTGGTCGAAGAACACGGCGCCGAGGGCGGGCTGCTGGCCGACGCCCTGACCGATGCGGGCAAGCTGACGGCGGCGTCTGTCAAGGTGCGCACGAAATCGGGCGAAGCAGAGCCCGAGGAGATGGAACTTCTGAAGCAGGCGGCCAAGCTGATGACGTCTGAAGCGACGGCGAAGAAGGTGGCCAAGGATGCCGAGGACGCGCTGACAGAAGCCACGTTGAAAAAATATCCTACCCTGACAGAGGACGAAATCCGCTCTCTGGTCGTGGATGACAAATGGCTCACCGACATAGCCGAATTGATTGAAACAGAGATTGAGGCGCGGACCGAGAAGATGACTGCGCGTGTTCGCGTGTTGACGGAGCGTTACGGCCATACATTGTCGGAGATTCATCAACATATGAGCGATCTGGAGGCGAGAGTTGCAAAACATCTGGCCGCGCTTGGGGTCGAGGCATGAATCAGGTATCGGATCTCGTCTCGCGCTGGCAGATTGGCCGCATCCATCCGACGCCGGACGTTGAACCTGCAGGTTGGACCCTAGAGAAGCTATGCGACATCGCTAAGCTCGAGAGTGGTCACACCCCAAGTCGCAACCGTCCCGACTATTGGGATGGCGGCATCCCTTGGCTCTCTTTGCACGACTCGAAGACGATTGAGGGGAAAATCCTCCATGATACTAAGATGACCGTATCGGCACTGGGTCTTGCGAATTCTTCTGCCCGTTTGCTGCCCGAAGGGACAGTTGCTCTGTCTAGGACTGCAACGATTGGCAAGGTGGCTGTCTTGGGCCGTCAAATGGCTACTAGCCAGGACTTTGCCTGCTACGTCTGTGGGCCCCGTCTCCACAACAGATACCTCGCCCATCTATTCCGAGGCATGGAAGCTGAATGGAATCGCCTGATGGCGGGGAGCACACACAACACCATCTACATGCCGACATTCGAGAACATGCAGATACTTGTGCCTCCCATAAAGGAGCAGGTAGCCATCGCCGAGGCGCTTTCGGATTCGGATGCGTTGATTGAGGGGCTGGAGCGACTGATCGCGAAGAAGCGGCTCATCAAGCAGGGCGCAATGCAGGACCTCCTGACCGCCAAGCGCCGCCTTCCGGGGTTTTCAGGAGGGTGGGAACTGAAAACGCTAGGCGAACTGGTAACGATTGTCATGGGTCAGTCACCAAGCTCAAGCGCCTATAATTCGGAGGGCGATGGCCTACCGTTGATCCAAGGCAATGCGGACATCAAGGATCGAGGGACAATCACAAGGTTCTTCACACGCGATGTTACTAAACTCGGAAAAGCCGGTGACTATCTGATGACGGTGCGCGCGCCGGTTGGTGAGATTGCCACGACAGACATGGATGTATGTCTTGGTCGCGGCGTCTGCGCTTTGCGAACCGATGAGCGGATTGTCTACCATATCATGGTTGCGAAAGAGCCAGAATGGGCGAAGCTTTCTAAAGGCTCGACCTTTGATTCAGTTAATGGGGCCGAAATTAGAGCTTTTGAGGTGCTTTTCCCGACCGATGCAGAGGAACGGGTCGCTGTTGCGCAATTGTTGGACGATATGGACGCCGAAATCCAAGCCCTCGAAACCCGCCTCGACAAGGCGCGGCAGGTGAAGGAGGGTATGATGCAAAACCTTTTGACGGGTCGGATCCGGCTGGTCTGACGATTTTGAGTAAGTGACTTTAAGGGCGGGAACAGAAGCATGAGCACGATAGGCGAGGCGGAGCGCAAAGCGCAGAACAGGATCATCGACTTGCTGACCGCCCGCCGCTCGGATGCAGCCGGTGGCCTTGGCTGGCGTTACCTGGGTGACTGGAAGAAACGCTCGGATAACGCCAATATCGAACCCGAATTCCTGCGCCCGTGGCTGCTGTCTCGCGGTTATACGCCCGAGGTGGCCGACCAGGCCATCACTCACCTGAAACGCGCAGCGCGGATGGAAGGGGCGAAGCTCTTCGACGCCAACCGTGCCTTTTATGACGCGTTGCGCTTCGGCCTTGCCGTTAACCCCGGCCCGGGCGAGGCCCCCGTCACCGTTCGCTTCATCGACTGGGAAAACCCCGCCGCCAACGACCTTGCTGTGGCAGAAGAGGTGGCGGTCAAAGGCAAGGATGCCAAGGCCTACAACAAACGCCCCGACTTGGTGCTTTACGTCAACGGAATCGCCCTTGGCGTCATCGAGCTGAAGAAATCGACCATCAGCGTCGGCGAAGGTATCCGACAGACCCTGGACAACCAGCGCCCCGAGTTCATCCGTCATTTCTTTACCACGGTGCAGATCACCTTTGCGGGCAACGGCAGCGAAGGCCTGCGCTATGCGCCCATCCTGACGCCCGAGCCCTACTGGCTGGCGTGGAAGGAAGAAAGCGACATCACGTCCCGCCTTGACCGTGACGTGACCCAGATGATGTCGCCTGCGCGGTTTCTGGAACTGATCCACGATTTCACACTTTTCGATGGCGGGTATAAAAAGCTCGCCCGCACGAACCAGTATTTCGCGGTGAAGGCCGCGCAGGACCGGGTGCGCGCAAAGGAAGGCGGCATCATCTGGCAGACCCAAGGGTCCGGAAAAAGCCTGATCATGGTGATGCTAGCCCGCTGGATCCGCGAGAACTATCCAGATGGCCGCATCCTGATCGTGACGGACCGAAAGGAACTGGACCGGCAGATTGAGGATGTCTTTGGTAATACCGGCGACAAGGTGCGCCGTGCCCGCACGGGCAACGACCTGATGGCCGCACTGGCCGACCCCACCGATCGCATCATCTGCTCACTGGTCCATAAATTCGGCACGCGCGAGCAAGGCGAGATGGAAGGGCTGGTGGCCGACATCCAGAACGCCAATATCAGCGCACCCGTCGGCGAGTTCTTCGTCTTCATCGACGAGGCGCACCGCAGCCAGTCCGGCAAGCTGGCAAAAGCCATGCGCCAGATCATGCCGGATGCCATGTTCGTCGGCTTCACCGGCACGCCGTTGCTCCGGTCGGACAAAGGGACCTCGCTTGAGACCTTTGGGCCCTATATCGGCAAGCCCTACCGTTTCGACGAAGCGGTCGAGGACGGCGTCGTGCTGGACCTGCGCTATGAGGCGCGGGACATTGATCAGCGCATCACCTCGCCCGACAAGATCGACGCCTGGTTCGAGGCAAAGACCAAGAACCTGACGCCAATCGCCAAGGCGACCCTGAAGCAGCGCTGGGGCACATTGCAGCGCGTGCTGTCAAGCAAGGATCGCCTGGAGCAGATCGCCAGCGACATTATCATGGATATGGAGTTGAAACCTCGCCTGAAGGCCGGTCGTGGCAACGCCATGCTGGTCGCAGGGTCGATCTCCGAGGCCTGCAGATTCTTCGAGATCTTCAGCAAGTCCGGGTCCACACTCGCCAGCAAATGCGCGATCGTGACGTCTTATAAGCGGGCCGCGCCGGAACTGACCGGCGAAGAAACCGGCATGGGCGAAACCGAAAAGCAATATGTGCATCGGGTTTATGACTATCTGCTTGGGGATAAGAGCGAGGAGGACTACGAGGAAGAAGCGCTGCTCCTCTTCAAGAACGAACCGGGTCAGATGAAGCTGCTGATCGTGGTGAGCCGTCTTTTGACAGGATTCGATGCGCCAACGGCAACCTACATCTACATCGACAAGCAGATGCGCGACCACGGCCTCTTTCAAGCGATCTGCCGGGTGAACCGGCTGGATGGCGAAGACAAGGATTTCGGCTATATCGTCGACTACAAGGACCTGTTCCGAAACATCGAGAACGCCGTCGACGATTATACGTCGGAAGCCTTTGATCAGTTCGACAAGGAAGATGTCGAGGGCCTGATCACCGATCGGGCAGAACAGGCGGACGATGACCTGCGGACTGCCCGTGATGCGTGGCTCGGCCTGCTGGATGCCGTCGAGCAACCCAAAGGCGACAACGAGATCTTCACCTATTTCTCGAGCCCTCAGGGGATCGAGAATGATCCCGATGCTGAAGAGAAAGGTCGTCGTCGCCAGACCCTTTATCGCCTAGCCGGACAATATGCCCGTGCCTATGCCAACGTCGCTTCCGAACCTGATGCCTCCAGCTTCAACGAACTGGAAATGGGTGAAATGCGGAAAGAGGTTGAACGCGCAATTAACATTCGGGACGAGGTGCGCCTGCATAGTGGCGATGCCGTCGATCTAAAACTTTACGAGCCCGCGATGCGGCATCTCATCGATACCTATATCCGTGCGGACGATCCCAAGACGATCTCTCACCTGGACGATATTAGCCTGATCGACTTGGTCCTGAGCAAGGGCGCGGATGCCGTCAACGACCTGCCTGCCGGCACCAACAGAAATCGGAACAACGTCGCCGAGGCCATCGAGAACAACGTCCGCCGCCTCATCATCGACGAAACCCCGGTCAACCCGCGCTTCTACGAGCAAATGTCCCAACTCCTCACGGACCTTGTCACGCAGCGCCGCAACGATGCCATCGAATACGCCGAATACCTGAAGCGCATCGCCGAACTCGTAAAGCAGGCCAAGTCTGGCTATGGGACGGACTACCCCGCGAGCATCACGTCCGCAGGCCAGAAGGCGCTGTTCGACAACCTGAATAACGATGAGGAACCTGCACTGCGCGTCGATCAGGCGGTGCGCGATGTCGCACCGGACGGCTGGCGCGGTCATATGATGAAAGAAAAGAAAGTTAGGCGCGCTGTTGACGCTGCACTGCCAGGTGACGAAACCCTCGTCGACAACATCATGGCAATTTTGAAGAACCATAGTGAATACTGAGCACCATACGATCGGCGGCATCGATGTCGAGGTGCATTGGAAAAGCATCAAGAACCTGCATGTTGGCGTCTACCCACCTGATGGCCGCGTGCGCGTTGCGGCTCCGGCGGCTGTAAGCCTAGACGCCGTCCGGCGTGCAGTGTTGATGCGGATGGCATGGGTGCGGCGGCAGCAAGCGCGCTTCTTGGCCCAAGAGAGGCAATCACCGCGTCTCTATCAGTCCGGCGAAACCCACTATGTCTGGGGGCGCCCACTGCGCCTGGAAGTCGTCGAATGGAAAAGGCGGGCTCATAAGATTGCCGTTTTGGGGAACGACCGGCTGTCGATGAGCATCCCTCCGAACAGTAGCCGGGACCAGCGGGCCAAATGGATGGCCGCCTGGCGACGGACCGTGTTGCGGATGGTCTCCGCCCCCAAGGTTCAGAAATGGTCGGAGCTCCTAGGCGTGACGCCATCGACATGGGGCATACGTGACATGCGCACGAAATGGGGAAGCTGCAATGCCGCTAAAAGTATCATCTGGCTGAACACCGAGCTTTCCGCGAAGCCCGCCAATGCCACCGATTACGTTATCCTGCACGAACTCGCGCATCTGATCTCGGATCGACATGACGATCAGTTCGTTGCAGTTCTCGATCAACACATGCCGCAATGGCGAACCATTCGGAGAGATCTTAACTTATTCCCTCTTGCGGCGTGGGACGCTTAAAAAATTCGATACGCCCTAAATTTAAATTTCAAACTAGCTAAGAAGGAACGCCAATGCCTCATCTCTCAATCAAGGGTAATGATGATTCAAACGAAATGAACGATTATATTGAGGAATGCAGCAAGTCAGGGTATCCAAGCGTAATTTGCAAGCGATACAGCAAATACGCTGACGTCGATGTGAGGTTTGATCTTAGGGACAGCTTCAGCCTAGCTCCTTACGAAGACATGTCTAAAGACATCTTAAAAAAAGTCTCCCAAATAGTAGAAAAGCACACGAAAATTGGAAGCGGAGTTAAGATTTCTCTATTTAACATTTTTGTCGAAAGGCGTGAAATCCCAGTCGCTGAAGCGCTATCCGCAGAGCTCCATGCTTACTATGTCGATCTGGTTAATAGCGTCAACAATCAGTTCACATGACACCTGCGCGACCATTTCTTATTTGAAAAGGTCGCGCTTAACTAGAACGCATCAATGATTTGTTACGGTTTGATAAAAATTATATGTCGTTTATGATATAGGGTCTTCGATGAGGTTTTTTTTCACGGCACAGATAAAGTCTGTTACCGCTGCTCGGGTCCTTCCGATCTAGCGCCATTGCGTGTAGGCGCAACGTTCGGCCGCAGGACGGCGTTGTTGCAGAACTGGCCGTAGCGCAGCATCATGTCTTCGGCTGAACCTTCGAGCATTATAGGACGGGACATTGCGGTCATTCATCTTGAGGGCACCTCGATTTTTCCTTGTTTTCCGCCGTTCAGGGCCGATTTGGCGGCCTG
>NZ_DALZMB010000155.1:0-6361 GCF_032007265.1 Paracoccus sp. (in: a-proteobacteria)
CCGGAAATGGCCCGCAATGCCGCCAATGTCGAAGAGCTGTTGATGCAGGTCTGGCAGCCCGCAGTGGCCCGCGCCAATCTGGACGCCGCAGCCTTCACCCGCGCACTGCATGAAGATGGCATCAACGGAGAGCTGGAGCCCTGGGACTGGCGCTTTTATGCAGAGCGCCGCCGCCGCGCCGAGCACGAGATCGACGAGGCCGAGGTCAAGCCCTACCTGACCCTTGATGCGATGGTGGGCGCGGTATTTGATACGGCCAACAAGCTGTTCAATCTGGATTTTTCAGAATTCAAAGCGCCGCTTTGGTCGCCCGACTGCCGTGCATGGGAAATCACCCGCGATGGCAAGTTGATGGCGATTTTCGTTGCGGATTTCTTTGCGCGCCCCTCTAAGCGCTCGGGGGCGTGGTGTTCGTACTTGCAGCAACAAGACAAGATCGGCGCGGGTCAGCGCGCTATCGTGACCAATGTGTGCAACTTTACCCCGCCCGAAAGCCCCGATGCCCCGGCCTATTTGTCCTGGGATGATGCGCATACGCTTTTCCACGAATTTGGACATGCGCTGCACCATATCCTGTCGGATGTGACCTGGCCTTCGATGTCGGGAACCTCGGTCGCGCGCGACTTTGTCGAGCTGCCCAGTCAGCTCTATGAGCACTGGCTTGAACAGCCCGAGGTTCTGGATCGCCATGCCCGCCACGTGCAAACCGGTGCGATCCTGCCTGCGGATCTGCGTGATCGCATGATCGCTGCGGGCAATGCCGATCAGGGATTTGCGACGACCGAATATCTGGAAAGTGCGCTGGTCGATCTGGCCTTCCATCAGGGCGCGCCCAGTCGCGATCCAATGACGACCCAGCGCGAGGTGCTGGACAGGCTGGGCGCGCCCAGTGCCATTCCGATGCGCCATGCCACGCCCCATTTCAGCCATGTCTTTTCGGGCGACGGCTATTCCTCGGGCTATTACAGCTATATGTGGTCCGAAGTCATGGATGCCGATGCTTTCGAGGCCTTCCGCGAGGCTGGCGATGTTTTCGACCCCAAAACTGCCGCGAAACTAGAGAAATGGATTCTCTCAAAAGGCGATTCTTTGCCTGCAGACGAATTGTGGCTGAAATTTAGGGAACGAAAACCGGGGGTTCACGCTTTGTTGAAAGGACGCGGGTTATTAACCGCGAATTCCTGAACATGGGAGAACCTGACACATGCTGAACAAAAAGCTATTCCTGCCTTTGGCCGCTATCGCGCTTGTTGGTGCAGTTGCCGCCTGTGAAAAAGTTGCCCCCGCCACGCCCGAGCCGACGCCCGGCCCGATGGCACAGTCGAATGCGCTGAACGGTGTCTATAACCTGCGCGCCAGCGATTGTGGCGTGGCCGACAGCAAGACCGGCCTGACCATTGACGGTAACCGCTTTGTCTTCCCCGCCGCCTCGTGTCGCGTGGCCAATTCGGAAACTCAGGTGAACCGCACCGAAGTGACGCTGGCCTGTGACGGCAGCGGCACGGGCGGCAATCGCGTGGTTCAGCTGCAATCGCGTCCGGGCGTATTGCGCGTGACCGAGGATCACACGACCCTGACCTATTTCCAATGCGCCAAGGCGGCCGCCTCGAGCGATACCATGCCCGTCCTGAGCCAGCCGCGCAACGATCTTTGATCGTCGCCCGCCTCGCATGAAATAGAAACAGCCAGAGAGAGATTCTCTGGCTGTTTGTCATCTTTCACGGCTATGCCTGTCTTTGCTTTTGGCCGTCTTTGCCAAGAGTTTGCCGGGGGCCGTTTTTGTTTCAGGCAGCCCTGACGAAGTTTCGTCTTGGGGATCGGGCCTAGTCGCGGATCTCATCTGGATCGACGCCCCAAAGCGCGGTTTTCAAAACCCACCCCTTTTCCCCGCCGCCCGAGATACGGCACCAATCCTTGTTGCATTCATGCAGCCGCACGATCGCACCGGATTCCGCACGTGCGATCACGGTGGAATTCTGATCGGGGCGCGACATCAGCTCTAGCATGTCTTGCTGCACGATGGCGGTCCGCACGCCCGACAAAAGCGCGTAATGGACCCAGCCGCCCGCACCATCCTGATCTTCGACCCGGCGCCAATGGCCAAATTCCGCGACCACGCGCAACGGCATGCCGGGGTGGCGAAACACCCAGTCGATGCGATGCGACAGGCTTGGCCCGCGCCGGGCATTGCCCTCGCTGCCCTTCAGGCTGACATAGCGCGGCACCGGAAGGTTGGTGACAGCCCCGCGATTGGGATCGCGTTGTTCGTTTTGGTGGCGACTGATCTCGGCATCAGCCGAGACATTATTGCCTTCGATGGCTTTGACCGTCTCTTCTGCGGTTGGAACTTGGGCCAGGGCGGGCATCGAGAAAAATACGGTTATCATCGCCAGATTCAGCAAAGCCGCACCCAGCCACGCATTTCTTGGTATCATATGCCTGTCCTGCCTTGTTGAGGGTCTTGTCTCTGCGCCCCATCATCGGCAGTTTGCCAAAAGCCGACCGGCATTGGAAGATAGGAGCAGCGATGACCGCTACATATGCGAATAATTCCTCACGCACGCGACTGAAAGTTGCGGTCACGCGCAAACTGCCAGAGGTCGTCGAAACTCGTATGTCCGAGCTGTTTGACGTCTTGCTGCGCGATGATGACAAGCGCCTGACCCGAGACGAGCTGACCGCACTGATGCGCGATTGCGACGTGCTGGTGCCGACAGTGACCGATACCATCGATGCCAGCATGCTGGCCCAAGCCGGAGAGCGGCTGAAGCTGATCGCCAACTATGGCGCGGGCGTCGATCACATTGACGTCCACTCGGCACGCCAGCGGGGCATTTTGGTGACAAACACCCCCGGTGTCGTAACCGAAGATACGGCCGATATGACGCTGGCACTGATTCTTGCAGTCACGCGCCGTCTGCCCGAGGGCATGGCCGAAATGCAAAGCGGGCGCTGGCAAGGCTGGGCCCCCACGCTGCATTTGGGTGGGCGGGTCGGCGGACGTCGTCTGGGCATCTTGGGAATGGGGCGCATCGGTCAGGCCGTTGCGCGCCGCGCCAGCGCCTTTGGCATGCAGATCCACTATCACAACCGTCGCCGCCTGCGCCCCGAGACCGAGGCCGAGCTGCAGGCGACCTATTGGGAAAGTCTGGATCAGATGGTCAGCCGCATGGATGTCATCTCGATCAACGCGCCCCATACGCCGTCGACGTTTCACCTGATGAACGCGCGCCGCCTGAAGCTGATGAAGCCATCGGCCGTGATCGTGAACACCTCGCGTGGCGAAGTGATCGATGAGAATGCACTGACGCGGATGCTGCGGGCAGGAGAGATTGCGGGCGCGGGTCTGGATGTCTTTGAACATGGTCACGAGATCAACCCGCGCCTGCGCGAGCTGCCAAATGTCGTGCTGTTGCCGCATATGGGCTCGGCCACGATCGAGGGGCGCATGGAAATGGGCGAAAAGGTGATCCTGAACATCAAGACCTTCGCAGATGGCCATCGCCCGCCTGATCAGGTCTTGCCGGGCCAATATTAAGCGCGGCCTCGCTGCATAGCAAAACTGCTGAAAGCCCCCATTGGGTGCTTTCCTTTTGTCATTGGCAGCGGCGCGTGTCGTATTTGTCGCGAAATATGTCGGAGGCACTGAATGCCGGTTTCCCGACTCGGGCAAAATCGCGAAAGCCAATCAACGGAGAGCCTGATGAAAACCCATGTAAAAGCCCTGATCGTCGGCGGTGGCGCGGTCGGCTGCGGCATTGCCCTGCATTTGGCCAAAGCGGGCTGGGATACGATGCTGGTCGAGCGCGACGAGCTGACTTCGGGTTCGACCTGGCATGCGGCGGGCCTGCTGCCGCTGTTCAATATGGGCTATGCGACGACGCATATTCATGACTATTCGGTCAAGCTTTACGCCGGGCTCGAGGCGGAAACCGGGCTGAACGCCGGCTTTACCCGCTGCGGCAACCTGCGCATGGCGCAGACGGATGCGCGGATGGATGAATATAAGCTATATTCCTCGGTCGCAGAGACTGTGGGGATCGAGCATGTCTTTCTGACCCCGGCCGAGATCAAGGAACGCTGGCCTTTGGTGCGGACCGAAGACCTCAAAGGGGCGCTCTTTCATCCCACGGATGGCTATATCAACCCCGCCGATGTCACTCAGGCCATGGCCCGCGCGGCCCGTATGGCTGGCGCGACCATCGAAAGACGCATTCAGGTGAACGGCTATCGCTGGACCGGGAATGAATGGATCGTGTCCTGTGATCGCATGGTCGAAAAGGGCGGAAACCTTGTCGCGGCGGATGAACCCTTCGAGATCCATGCCGAACATGTGGTGACCGCGACCGGGAACCACGCACAGCGGACCGCGCGCCTTTTGGGCATCAAGATCCCCGCCATTCCGGTCGAGCACCAATATATCGTGACCGAACCGGACCCTGCATTGGCCGCATGGCGCGCCGCAGGCAACCCCGAGCACCCGGTGCTGCGCGATGCCGATGCGAAATGGTATGTCCGCGAAGAGCGCGGCGGCTGGATCCTTGGCCCCTATGAACGCAACGCGCCCGCGCGCTTCCTTTATGATGTGCCCCAAAGCTTCCGCGCCGACCTGTTCCCCCTCGATCTTGAGCGGATCGAAGAGGAATATATGTCGATGATCCACCGTATTCCTTCATCGGAAACGGTCGGTCTCAAGGATGATTTCAACGGGCCAATCTGCTACACGCCAGATGGCAACCCGCTGGTTGGCCCGGCTCCGGGGCTGCGCAATATGTGGCTGGCCGAGGGCTTTAGCTTTGGCATCACCGCTGCAGGTGGTGTGGGTCATTATCTGGCCCAGATGATGACCCAAGGCGAAGCCGAGATCGATATGGCCAGCCTTGATCCGCGCCGCTTCGGGGGGTGGATGACCACCGAATACGCGGCGCGCAAGAATGAAGAGGCCTATGAGCATGTCTTCATCCTGCATCACCCCGACGAAGAACGGGAAGCCTGCCGTCCTTTGCGCACGGCGCCTGCCTATGACCGCCAGCTTGCTGCGGGTGCGCAATTTGGTCAGGTGAATGGCTGGGAGCGCCCGAACTACTATGCGCCGATCGGCTTTGATGATCACGCATCGCGCAGCTTCCGCCGCGGCGGCTGGTGGGAACATGCCGTCGCCGAGGCGCGGGCAGTGCGTGAAACTGCCGGGCTGATTGACGCCTCGGCCTTTGCCAAACACCGTGTCAGCGGGGCAGGGGCTACGGCCTTTCTTGACTGGCTGACCACGAACAAGCTGCCAAAGGTCGGACGTATCAACCTGACCTATGCGCTGACCGAAGCCGGAACCACACGTACCGAATTCACCATCGTGCGCATGGCACAGGATGATTATTATCTGATCTCGGCGGGCGCATGGGCAGATTACGACGGAGACAACCTGACCAAGCTGGCCGAGGATAAACAGGGCGAATTCGGCACGATCATCGTCCAGGATATCACCACCCAATGGGGCGTTTACGCCCTCGCTGGCCCCAATAGCCGCAAAATCCTGGCAGAACTGATCCGCGATGCGGATCCGGAAACAGCGCTGTCCAACAAGCGCTTCCCCTGGCTTTCGATGCGCAACATCGAATTGGGAATGGTGCCAGTACGCGCCATTCGCGTGGCCTATACGGGAGAGCTTGGCTGGGAGCTGCACTATCCGATCGAATTTGGCCGCCACCTTTGGGACGATCTGATCCGCGCTGGTGAAAAGCATGGGCTTAAACTGGTCGGAGCAAGGGCACAAAACTGGCTGCGTCAGGAAAAAAGCTATCGCGCCTTCGGCACAGAGCTGGGACGCGACGCCACCCCGCTAGAGGCAGGGCTGGATCGATTTGTCGATCTGGAGAAAACCTTTAATGGCAAAGCAGCAATGGAAAAAACCGCAATCCGCTCGGCTTGTGTGACATTGCTGATTGACGGTCCGGCAGATGCCGATCCTTGGGGGCGCGAGGCACTGTTCCTGAACGGCGAAAAGATTGGTCGTCTGACATCCGGGGGATATTCGGTGGCCTTCGACCGTCAGATCGGTATGGGCTATGTTCGCCCCGATCTGGCAACGCCGGGCACCAAGCTTCAGGTGCGCATGCTGGGCGGCCTCTACAATGCAGAGGTCGTGATCGATAGCCCCTTCGACCCCGAGAATAAGCGCATTCGTATCGACGGCTGATCTGGCAGGAGTGGGTATTTTCTTGATGAAGAAAGGGGCTGACCGGCCCTTTTCTCTATCACCCAAATACCCAACTTCTTGCAAAAGAGCATGGCGCAAACAAAAAGGCCGATCCCGTAGGATCGGCCTTTTTGTTTTGGAGCGGGCGATGAGATTCGAACTCACGAC
>NZ_DALZMB010000156.1:0-6313 GCF_032007265.1 Paracoccus sp. (in: a-proteobacteria)
CACGCTACGAGAAAATTCTACTGCCGCATCCCCTTAACCAAGGGGAGGATTACCAGGGCCGCGTACTAACCGTAATCAGCCTTCGGCAAACCCGGGGCGGTTCATATGAGCATTCTAAATGAGTGCATATGCCTTACCCAAAAATGGCGAAAACGTCTTCAATGTTGGTTCCAGTGCCACCCTCGAGGATTAGACGACCTGTCGCCCCAACTCGTTCAGCTCCAATAACTTTTGCATAGGTTTCTGCAGGTCTTGATGAGATTTCAACTCCATCTCTATGCGAGGAGATGCGAAAGAGATAGCGTCCAGACAACGCACTTCCGTCGTTGGCAGATAGGCCGCGCCACAGGACATCTCCAGTTTCAGGGCCGACCGCATTTCTCGCAACCTCTCGGCCATAGGGGTCGATCGCGATCAAATATGCTTGGTCAGCATTGGCGTCAGGCTCCAAATAAACTCTTATCGGATCGCCTGTAAAGCTGACCTCCGAGGTTGTCCGCACGGATTTTCCAATCCACGATGAAAGTTGTGAAAGTCCACCACCTTGCGCATGCTCTAAGATCGCAGCAAGAATTTGATTCGTCTTGGTTTGCTGCTCAACACCCGAGAATGTTGCGAGTTGGACCGCAAAATCGGTACCTTCCATCGGACTAAGTGGGTCTTGGTTCTGGATTTGTGTTGTGAGCATCCGTAGGAACGTCTGATAGTCATCAGGAGCGCCTTTGGTCGCGGTTTGGCTATCTAACTGATAAGGTGCATTTTCAAAATTTATCTGGGTAACTTGTTGCATTTATCACCAATGGATTAAATTCTGATATCTAATCGATTATTTTTTATCTTTTGGTATCTCTCGACATCATCTGGTTCTGAATTGAGTATTGACATACCTCTATCTGCCTTTTCTCTTCTGGTCAGAGGTGACAACACCCCTTGGTTTTTTTCCTGCTCCCCTTCGCCGTCGCCGCGGCGGCTGTTGCTCTGGGGGTATGCATCGTGAAGGGATAGGGACTCAATATGATCTCTCGTATTCTCTCGCGAGGGAATTTGAGCATCGTTGATCACTAAGTGCGAGAGGTTGATATTCTTTAGATTAGTTAAGGAAGTTTTGCCATCGTGTTGATTGTTGATGGATAGTAGGCCGAGCTCTTCAGGTTTTAAATTTTCAATTTTGGTAATGCTTAATGTAGGTTGTGATTTGAATTTGTAATTTTTTTGATCTTCTATAAATGGCGATGAGTTTTCAATACCTGTTGTTCTTTGAGTGGGTTGGGGGGTGGTGTCCTGCGGGTGGTCGGTGGCGGAATTCGGATCGTTGGGGAGCGTGGAAAGCAGATTAGGATTGGCTTTTAATTTTTCGCTTTCGATAGGATTGTATGGCAGGGTCGAATGATTGAACTCGTGAACGAGGTTCTCTTCGTCAGGTTCGGAATTAATAGGGCTGACGGGGTGAGAATTTGTAAGAGGGCCGATATTGTTCTGAAGTTTGAGCGTGTTATCATGTAAGCTTCGCTGCTGGTCGGGTGTCTCTTGTGCGATATAGGGTTGGTTAGGTAATCGACTGTCTTCTCCGATGATTATTATGTCTTCGCCTAGCAGATCTTCAGCGCGGGATGCGTAGGCTGGGACATCCGCCTGAGGGTTGGTAACTGCTATATCAGGCATATCAACATTCTCTAGGGGCTGTACTGAAGGTTGATAGCTATCGTTGCAGAGTGCTTCTTTTTGGTGAACAGCCAGCCATTTCAAGCCGACCTGAACGTCATTTGAAACTGGGGGATCGGTGATTGGCTGAGGGTGGTTTGCAACCATGAACTTCGCCCCCTTCAGGATCAACGTCTCACTATCGGCGGGAGGAGAGGGCTCAAAATGCAACATCGGCTGAGGGAAGTATAGCCTCCGAACGGGAGAGTCACTCTCGCTAGGAGCTTGAGCAATATTTTCAACAACCACCGAGTTTCGACTAGATGTACCCACTAAATCTTTTGGGGTCTCTAGCGTCGACGATTCCGAGCTATGAATTATGGTATCTCTCGGCCTGGGGGCGACATCAACATTTATGTTTTTTAGGAGGAAGGATTCGGAAAGTGCATTGGGATATGTGTTTAATATCTGCTTTGCGAGAATGATGTCGTCAGGATTATCAGAAACTGCAGTGGTGTTCTCGAGCAAATAGGTTGATGTGTTGGAGTCATTCATCGGTGCGTATGAAGCAGCTGTATCTTCGAATGGCTCGAATTCTTCTGAGATGACAATGTATACAGAAACTTCCTTATCAGTATTGTCATCTTGCGCAATTTGCGAAAATCTGTCTGGATCAGGCAGAGTGTAATCTTCACTATATGATTTTTCATCGGCTATTTTTTTTACCGATTCTTTCTCGAGTTCCAATTCAGTATCATCTATAAAATCAATAAACTTTATGAATGAATCGTCAGCCTCTTCTGCGATGCGACCGGTTGAGGTTTCTGCATGGACGTTAGGAACTGGAAGCGCGCGCATAGCACTGATCATCGCCTCAATCGTGGGAGTGGTCGATAATGGGAGCATCATATGGAGAGTTTCCTGTTATTTGCCGCGCATTGAAATCACTACTGGGTAGGATATCTTGATAGATCTAGGTATTTTTAATGTAGCCGGTAGTGATATTTTTGAGGATTTTATTATTGTGAAGATTTTATAAAATTTATTAACAAGTTATGGGGTGTTTTTAAGCGGTGCGTGTTATTTTGTTGTTGCGGATTGGGCGATGTTTTTAGTGGAGGTAGATTTTAATAAATTATCAAAGATCTTTTGCGCATACCTACCTCTCCAGCTCGTCTGTGAAGGTAAGGATAACCTCGTTATGTTAAAGCCAAGTAAACTCTGGAATTGCCCCTGGCCTTGAGTAATTCTCTTAAAATGCTAGGCTGCAGACGCATTACCTTTCACAGCCAGAACGGGACGGTTTCGGCGAGGGCTAAGGCTAATAGGAATATCTTTTCGGCAGTCGTAGCGTGTCGCAATCCTGCGCCAATCCTTCAGGTGCCCGAACATGATCTCGATCCTGTTGCGTCATTTGTAGCCACGCCTGTCGTATTTCACAGGCTCTTGCGGGACTGTCGCCCGGGACTGCAGGGCTCGTCTTCCTTGTCTTTCAAGGCATCACTATACCAATTCGCATCATGGCCCCGATCGGCCTGCAGCCAGTCTGCCTCCAGAAAGCTTTCGAGCAGGGCTGCGGCAACGGCGTAGTCACTCACCTGGCCTGCGCTTACGAAGAGCCGGGTCTGGCGGCTTAGCGCGTCGTCAACAGCATACAACTTGGTGCTCCGTCCTCGGTTGAGCCTGCCCCCCGGACCGTTCCCTCTTCTACCTCCGCAGGCTTTCGGTTGCTTCGCTCGAAGATGTCCGCAGCGCCATCCGGCAGCAGTTTCCTCCATTGGTGGATCATCGTCTGATACACACCGTATTCGGCGGACAGCTCCGGCAAGGTGCGCTTGTCCTAAAGCTTCCTCACGGTTGTTTTTGCCATCAACGGGACCGATTGTGGAGCGACCCTCCCCATCGGTCTTGGCCTCGGATGCGGGGGCTTGGCGGCCTTCTTAGCTTGAGCGATTTAACCACGAGCTCGCTTGCTGCCTTGTCTAAATTCTTTCGTGCGCGATCCGACGCAGCAATCCTATGGGCTGGGGGTCGACCTTGCGGCCTGACACCCCCCGCTGGCTCGCCTTATCAACGACAGGGCCGTATAGGCGATGTGCAGTCCGCTTGCGTGCCTTCCAGCCTTGCCCGCGAGATTGACCTAAGTGAGGCGGCACGGGTTCATGGGATTTAAACAAAGCCGGCTTGCTTAGGCACTCATCCACGCGTGGGGTCGAGGCGCATGCCGCCAGACGCTGAGGAAATGGGACATGAATGGCTTCGCGGTTGTCGAGATCCCAGGATTTCTAGCCGACCTTGCCGGAGATGCGGCTCTATCAACCGCAATCATCGCGTTGCATGCCTTAGCACCAAAATAGGTGGTTCGATGAATGGCAGCTATCCACGAGGGAAGTCTTGCTTTAAAAACAAATGCCTTAAAAGGGGATTGGAGCGGGTGAAGGGAATCGAACCCTCGTATTCAGCTTGGGAAGCTGCTGCTCTACCATTGAGCTACACCCGCGTCGACATCCGCGTAAACCAGCGCGAAGCAGAGGTCAAGATGTTAGCGCAGGCCCATCTCGGCCAAAGCATTGGCAAATTCTGAGGGAAGGTTTGGCTCTTCGGCGCGCCCAGAGGCAAGATCGGCGGGGGCATCGGTGGGGCTCAGATAGCGCCAGCCCTGGAACGGCCGCCTTGGGGTGGCAGCGACGCGTATAAGTTGCGGATCCAGAACCAAGGCGCATCGCGCGATTCCGTCCTCGCCGCGCACCTCTTCAAGTCCGCGCAGCTCTTGGCGCGCAAGCATGACGCCCTTGAAAACCCAGTAAATCGAGCCGCCATTCAACAGCTCAGCTTCGCGTTTGGGCCACATGCGGGTGATGTGGCGCGGAGCCTCAGCCTGCCAGCGCTGTTTCTGCCAGGCTTCCAGTTCGGATGGGTTGTCGCAGCCGACACAAAGTTTGATGAGGTGAACCAGTGAAGTCATGGGTTATCAAATAGGCGTGTCCGGCCCTTACTGCAAGCAGCTGGGCGGGTTGTAAGGGCTTGCGCCATTCATGGGCCGGCAGTACCCCTTGCGCCAATCGCAGGAAAATTCATGACTCAAAACTCCGCCTCGCCGGTTCGTCGGCTGCCCTTGCCTGAATTCGTCGCGATGATGGCACTTGTCTCTGCTGTCGTTGCCTTTTCAATTGACTCGATGTTGCCAGCGCTGCCGGAAATCGCAGCGCTGTTGACCCCCGATGACGTCAACCGGGCGCAGCTGGTTCTGACGGCTTTCATGGCGGGGATGGGGGTCGGTACCTTCTTTTCCGGACCGATTTCTGATGCGATCGGGCGCAAGCCGACGGTGACGATTGGCTTTACGCTTTATGCGATTGCCGCCATCGTTGCGACGCAGTCAAAAACGCTTGATTTTCTGCTGATCGCACGTTTCGTGATGGGGCTTGGGGCATCGGCGCCCCGGATTGCCACAATGGCACTGGTGCGCGACCTGTATCAGGGCCGCGAGATGGCACGGATTACCAGCATCGTCTCGATGATCTTCATCCTGATACCGGCCGTGGCGCCGCTGTTGGGGCGTCTGGTGATGCATGCGTTTGGCTGGCAGGGGGTCTTTGGCTCTTTCGTTTTGCTGGCGATCGTGGGCTGCCTTTGGGTCAATCTGCGCCAGGCCGAGACGCTGACGGTTGATCGTCGTCGTCCGTTCCGCCTTAGCTCGTTGTTCGGGGGCGCCGCCGAGGTCTTGCGCAACCGTCAGGTCGTCCTGATCACCTTGATCCTGGCCTTGGGCTTTGGTCAGATGTTCGCCTTGCTCAGCTCGGCCGAGCAGCTTTTCCGAACGACCTTCGGACGCGGAGAAACCTTTCCCCTATGGTTTGCGGCAATGGCTCTTTTTTCTGGGATGGCCAGCCTTCTGAATGCCAAGCTGGTCTTTCGTCTGGGCATGAAGCGCATGGCCTGGACGGCCTATCGCATGCAGTTGGTCGTGTCTTTGATCATGGTGCCACTGGTTTATCTTGAGCTGATCCCCGAAGCGCTGCGCTTTCCAGTGTTCTTCTTCTGGGCGGTCAGTGTGTTTGCCATGGCGGGTGTGACCTTCGGCAATCTCAATGCATTGGCTCTGCAATCGATGGGTCATCTTGCCGGAACGACGGCATCGGTGGTCTCGGCGCTGTCCACTTTCGGCGCTGTGGTGATTGCGGCGCCGGTAGGGTTGATGTTTGACGGCTCATTGCGCCCAATGGTGGCGGCGACGCTGATCTGTTCGACCTTGGCCTCGATCCTGATGCGCTGGGTCCGCGAGGTCTAAGAACAACGGGCCGGGCGCTGATGGGCGCCCTATCCGCAAATGAAGGCCTGTTCGCATGTGAAGGCGCGGGCCAGAGATCCAGATCCGCGTTCAACCCATTGCCTGAGGTCATTTGATCGCGCAAACTTTGGCTATGGAAAAGGCCAAATTAAGCGTCAGACGAGCGACCCAAGGCAATGTCCCCCGTTTGCTGGATCTTTATGAGCATCTCATCCCGGGTGACCCTCGTCCTGATGATGCAGCTGCGATCAAAGCCTTCGCTCAGTTTCACAGCTACACGGGAAGCGCAATTTTTCTTGGTGAAATCGCCGATGTGCCCGTTGTCTGGTAATCCTCCCCGTTTTAACGGGGTTTGGCCGTAGAGTTCACGCAGCCATTTTC
>NZ_DALZMB010000157.1:0-6193 GCF_032007265.1 Paracoccus sp. (in: a-proteobacteria)
AGGGGCTTCGCTTTGGCGATGAGCTGGCGCGTATCGGCTGGAAGGGCAGCGAAACGCCGGGTGCGCGCAAAATACATGCCATGTTCGAATATCATATCGAACAAGGCCCGATCCTGGAGGCCGAGAACAAAGAGATCGGGGTTGTCACCCATGGTCAGGGCCTGCGCTGGATCGAATGCACAGTCACCGGCAAGGGACAGCATACCGGCTCGACGCCGATGCTGATGCGCCACAATGCCGGACGCGGGTTGGCGCAGCTGACCGAGCTTGCCCATGAAATTGCGATGAAATACCAGCCCAACGCCGTCGGGGCGATCGGCCACATCGACGTCTATCCCAACAGCCGCAACGTCATCGCCGAAAAGGTGGTCTTCACCGTCGATTTTCGCAGCCATATCCTGCCCACCCTGCTGGCGATGACAGAGGAATTCCTCAACCGCGCGCCGGAGATTTGTGCGGCTTTGGGCTGCCAGTTCAGCGCCGAAATCGTGGGTCAGTTCGATCCGCCCGCATTTGACACCATCCTGCTGGAGCGCGTGCGCAATGCCGCCGACCGGCTGGGATACAGCCATATGGATATCGTCTCAGGGGCTGGACATGATGCCTGTTGGATCAATCAGGTCGCGCCCACGGTGATGATCATGTGCCCCTGCGTCGACGGGCTTTCGCATAATGAGGCGGAAGAGATCAGTCAGGAATGGGCCGAGAGAGGCGCCGATGTCTTGCTGCATGCAGTTCTGGAAACGGCGGAAATCGTCACCGGATAAAGGCAGGAAACGGGGGCCAGCCCCCGTACCCCCGAGGTATTTCGATCAAAGCGAAGGATGAAGTGATGAGCATTGTGATCAAAGGCGGAACCATCGTCACCGCGGATCTGAGTTACGCCGCCGATGTTTTGATCGAAGGGGGCAAAATTGCGCAAATCGGGGCCAATCTCAGCGGCGATCAGGTCGTGGATGCAACGGGCTGTCTGATCATGCCCGGGGGCATTGATCCGCATACCCATCTTGAGATGCCGTTCATGGGCACCTATTCCAGCGATGATTTCGAAAGCGGAACCCGCGCGGCCCTGGCCGGTGGCACCACGATGGTCGTCGATTTTGCCCTGCCAGAGCCGGGTCAGGGATTGCTGGATGCCCTGGGGCGCTGGCACAACAAGACCGCCCGCGCCCATTGTGACTTTTCGTTTCATATGGCGGTCACCTGGTGGGGCGAGCAGGTCTATGATGAGATGGCCGAAGTCGTGAAGAAAGGGATCACCAGCTTCAAGCATTTCATGGCCTATAAAGGCTCGTTGATGGTGAATGATGATGAACTGATCTCGAGCTTTCGCCGGGTCGGAGATCTTGGCGGGCTGGCGATGGTTCACGCCGAGAACGGCGATGTCGTCGCCGAACTATCGGCGCGTTTGCTGGCTTCGGGCAATACCGGCCCTGAGGCACATGCCTATTCGCGCCCACCGCAGGTGGAAGGTGAGGCGACCAACCGAGCCATCATGATCGCCGATATGGCAGGTGTTCCTCTATACGTCGTTCATACCTCTTGCGAGGAAAGCCACGAGGCGATCCGGCGTGCGCGTCAGGCGGGCAAGCGGGTTTGGGGCGAGCCGTTGATCCAGCATCTGACACTGGATGAAAGTGAATATTTCAACCCTGACTGGGATCATGCAGCACGGCGCGTGATGTCCCCCCCGTTCCGCAACAAGCAACATCAAGACAGCCTTTGGCATGGGCTACAATCGGGCAGCTTGTCTTGCGTTGCCACCGATCATTGCGCCTTTACCACCGCGCAAAAGCGGACCGGGTTGGATGACTTTACCAAGATCCCCAATGGTACCGGCGGGCTTGAGGATCGCTTGCCCATGCTTTGGACCTATGGGGTTGGCACCGGTCGTTTGACCCCGAATGAATTCGTAGCCGTCACGTCGACCAATATCGCCAAGATCCTGAACCTTTATCCGCAAAAGGGCTCGGTTCTGGTTGGGGCGGATGCAGATCTGGTGATCTGGGATCCAGAGGCTGAAAAGGTGATCTCGGCAAAGGGCCAGCAAAGTGCCATTGATTACAACGTCTTTGAGGGCAAGTCGGTCAAAGGGCTTCCCCGCTATACGATCAGCGGCGGGCGGATCGCCTTTTACGACGGCAAGATCGAAAGCCATGAGGGCGATGGTCGCTTTGTCGCACGCGAACCGCGCCCGGCGGTCAACCGCGCGCTTTCGGCCTGGAAAGAGCTGACCGCCCCTCGCCCGGTCAATCGCGGGGCGGGCATTCCAGCCAGCGGGGTCTAGCCCCGCCTTTTCTGCTTCCTGTCACGTCCCCATTCGAGAGGCACCATGAGCGCAGCAGTCATTCAGGCCACAGATGTCGATCTAACCTATCCGACCGGGGACGGGCCGGTTCATGCCCTGAAAGGCGTCAGCCTTGAGATCAACAAGGGCGACTTTGTCAGCTTCATCGGGCCATCTGGCTGCGGAAAGACCACTTTTTTGCGTGCCATTGCCGCGTTGGAGACCCCGACCGGCGGCCAGCTTTTGGTCAATGGGCTAAGTGCCGATGCGGCGCGGCGCGCGCGGGCCTATGGCTATGTCTTTCAAGCTCCGGGTTTGTTTCCATGGCGGACAATTTCTGGAAACATCGCCCTGCCTCTTGAAATCATGGGGTTTTCCAGAGAAGAGCGATCTGAGAGGGTTGCCCGTGTGCTGGAGCTGGTCGAGCTGGCAGGCTTTGGCGGGAAATATCCGTGGCAGCTGTCGGGGGGGATGCAGCAACGGGCATCCATCGCACGGGCCTTGGCCTTTGACGCTGATATTTTGCTGATGGATGAGCCTTTCGGCGCCTTGGATGAGATCGTGCGCGATCGCCTGAACCAAGCCGTGCTTGATTTGTGGCGAAAGACCCAAAAGACTATTGGCTTTGTCACCCATTCGATCCCAGAAGCCGTTTATCTGTCGACCAAGATCGTGGTCATGTCACCGCGCCCCGGACGCATCACGCGGGTCATCACCAGCACCCTTCCCCACGAACGCCCGCTGGAGATCCGCGATACTGCCGAATTCATCGAAATTGCCCAGCAGGTGCGCGAAGGGCTGCGCGAGGGCCATAGCTATGACTGAATTCAGACCCGAGGTCAGAGCATGAAGCATCTTGTGCCAGTGCTGACGGTTTTGGCGGCGCTCATCGTATTTTGGTACGGCGCGGCGGTGGTGCTGAATGCCCCTTGGGCGCGAGATCAAGCGGCCCGTGCAGGCGAAACCTTAACCCAATCTCAACTTATTGCAGCGACCATGACGCAAGAACGGCCGGTTCTACCCGCGCCGCATCAGGTGGCAAAAGGGGTATGGGATGGAGTGGCGGGACAGAAAATCACCTCGAAACGCAGTTTGATTTGGCATTCATGGGTGACACTTTCTGCAACATTGGCCGGCTTTGCGATTGGCAGCCTGGCAGGTATCGCGCTGGCAATCGGCATCACCCATAATCGCGTCATGGATCTGTCGGTCATGCCCTGGGCCGTTGCCAGCCAGACGGTTCCTATTCTTGCGATTGCCCCCATGGTCATCGTCGTTTTTGCCAGTATGGGCATCACCGGCCTGTTGCCCAAGGCGATCATTGCCGCCTGGCTGTCCTTCTTTCCGGTTTTAGTGGGCATGGTCAAAGGTTTGCGCACACCCGACCGGATGCAGCTTGACCTGATGCATGCCTGGAATGCCAGCCCTCTGCAAACTCTGTTGCGGCTTCGTCTGCCCTCGGCCATGCCCTATCTGTTTGCCAGCCTGAAGGTGGCGGTGGCGGCGGCCTTGGTCGGCACGATTGTTGGCGAATTGCCGGCGGGTGCCACGGCCGGGCTAGGTGCCAGGCTGTTATCGGGCAGCTACTATGGCCAGACCATCCAGATCTGGTCTGCGCTTTTCATGGCGGCCGCACTTGCCGCAGCACTTGTCATGATCCTTGGGGCGATTGAAAAGCGCGTCCTGAAACAGATGGGGCTGGCACGATGACAGGCGCGGTATCCCTTCTTGCGGTTTGGCTTGGCGCGCTTGGCCTGAACAGCTGGCTGGCACGGCGACAAGGTCCGCTTTTTGCAATCCTTGTCGCGGCGATCTTTGGCATCACCGTGCTGATCCTGTGGGAGATGGTGGTCAGGATCTATCACGTCCCCAATGTGATTTTGCCCGCGCCAACACATATCGGGCGCGCGCTGATCCGCAACCTGCCCTTGCTTTGGGGCGACTTCGTCCAAACCATCCTCAAGGGCGCGCTGACCGGTTGGGTGATCGGCGCAATTGCAGCGACGCTGACGGCTGTCGCGATCGATCGCAGCCCCTTTTTGCAGCGTGGCCTTTTACCCATCGGAAACTTTGTCGCCGCCCTGCCGATCGTGGGCGTGGCGCCAATCTTGGTGATGTGGTTCGGCTTTGATTGGCAATCCAAGGCCGCCGTCGTCGTCATCATGGTCTTTTTTCCGATCTTGGTGAATATGGTTGCCGGACTTGCCGCGACCGAAGCCTTGCAGCGCGATCTGATGGCGACCTGGAATGCGGGTTATTGGCAAGCTTTGTGGAAATTGCGCCTGCCCGCGGCAATGCCCTTTCTGTTCAACGGTCTGAAAATCACCACGACTTTGGCGCTGATCGGTGCCATTGTGGCCGAATTCTTTGGCAGTCCGACGCGGGGCATGGGATTTCGGATCTCGACCTCTGTCGGGCAATTGAACATGGCCCTGGTCTGGGCCGAGATCGCAGTCGCCGCACTGGCAGGTACAGCATTTTACGGCATTGTCGCGTGGATCGAGAAAAAGGTGACCTTCTGGCACCCCTCGCAGCGCCAATAACGGGCGAAACCGCCCCTCAACAGTGGAGAGCAAGGATGAAGAAGCTACTGATCGGCACCACCCTTTCGGCTTGTTTCGCCAGCGGTGCCTGGGCAGCCGATGACCTGAGCCTGCAGCTCAAATGGGTGACCCAGGCGCAATTCGCGGGATATTATGTCGCGAAAGACAAGGGTTTCTACGAAGAAGAGGGGCTGAACGTCACCATCAAACCCGGCGGACCCGATATCGCACCCGTGCAGGTTTTGGCGGGTGGCGGTGCCGATGTCACGGTTGAATGGATGCCCGCCGCGCTTGCCGCGCGCGAGAAAGGCCTGCCCATTGTCAATATTGCTCAGCCATTCAAGACCTCGGGGATGATGCTGACCTGCCTGAAGGAAAGCGGCATCAAGGACCCCAAGACCGATTTCAAGGGCAAGACGCTTGGGGTCTGGTTCTCCGGGAATGAATACCCATTTCTAAGCTGGATGAACCACCTTGGCCTTAAAACCGATGGTGGCCCTGATGGCGTAACTGTTTTGAAACAAGGCTTTAACGTCGATCCTTTGTTGCAAAAGCAGGCCGCTTGCATCTCGACCATGACCTATAACGAATACGGACAGGTCTTGGATGCCGGCATCAAACCCGAGGATTTGGTGACCTTCAAATATGATGACCAGGGTGTCGCCACGCTGGAGGACGGCCTTTATGTGCTCGAAGACAAGCTTAAAGACCCCGCGATGGAGGATAAGCTAGCCCGCTTTGTCCGCGCATCGATGAAGGGTTGGAACTATGTCAAAGAGCATCCCGATGAAGCCGCCGAAATCGTCATCGAAAACGACGAAACCGGTGCGCAGACGCTAGAGCATCAGCAGTATATGGCCACCGAAGTGGCCAAGTTGCTCGACACCGGAACTGGTGCGCTGGATGAGGCTGATTACAAGCGCACGGTGGCCACTTTGCTTGCTGGGGGTTCTGATCCTGTGATCTCGAAAGAGCCAGAGGGTGCCTGGACCCATGCGGTTACCGACAAGGCGGGCGCAAAGTAAGCAAAAAGACGTTCCGGAAAGCTGTGTCAAAGACGGCTTTCCGGTCCCTTGCTCTTGCACAGGGACGCGCCGAGGATTAGGCCGCCCCAATGAGCGAAACCACCCCCGCACCCAAAAAACATAGTTTCATCGAAGACGCCCAAGGGCTTGCCTATGGCAGTTTCATGGCCTCGGTCGGTGTTTTGATCCTGACCCATCTGGGTTTCGTGACCGGTCAGACGGCAGGGCTGGCGGTTATGCTGTCCTATTCAACGGGATACAGCTTTGCGCCGATCTTCTTTTTGGTAAATCTGCCGTTTTATTGGCTTGGCTACCCCCGCATTGGGCTGGCCTTTACC
>NZ_DALZMB010000158.1:0-6096 GCF_032007265.1 Paracoccus sp. (in: a-proteobacteria)
GGTGAATGGCATCAGGATCAGGGCGCATCCCTTGTGAGGCGATGGCGGTGGCAATCTCCTCTTCGCCCGGCAGGCTAAGGCATAGCGCAGCAAAAGCCGGGTCCAACTCGGCTGTGGCCAGTAGCTCGCCAATGGCATCGCCATAGGCGCGGCTTGGCTCGGCGCCTTGCGCGCGTGCGATCAGTGCTGCAAGCGCCAGATCATGGCCGGCCTCCCAACGGGTAAAGGCATCGGTGTCATGGGCCAGCAGCAAGGCTTGAGCATCCGTGCTGATCTGGCGGTTGATCGTGACCGGGGCCGAGAAGCCGCGCAGCAACGAAACCACCGGGCGCGCGCCCAAATCGGTAAAGGTAAAGCTCTCTTCGGCCTTGGTCATTTCCAGCACCGTCGTCGGCAAAACCTCATCGCCATTCGGACCAATCAGTCCGATCGCGATGGGAATGACCCGCGCAGGCTTGGTGCTTTGACCAGGGGTCGGGGCAGTCTTTTGGCTGAAATGCAGCGTCAGGGTGCCATCTTGCCATTCCTCGCGCAAGGAAAGCTCGGGCGTGCCCGCATCCGTATACCAATGTTTGAATTGGGTCAGATCGCGCCCGGTGGCATCGGTGAAAACCTGAAGCCAATCCTCGATAGTGCAGGCCTGCCCATCATGGCGGTCGAAATACAGATCCAAGGCTTTACGGTAGCCTTCATCCCCAACCAGCCGCTTGAGCATGCCGATGACCTCGGCGCCCTTTTCATAGACGGTCGCAGTATAGAAGTTGTTGATTTCCTGATAATGGTCCGGGCGAGGCGGATGGGCCAGCGGACCTTGATCCTCGCGGAACTGGCGGGCGCGCAGGGTCTGGACATCATTGATGCGCTTGACGGCGGCCGAGCGCATATCGCTGGTGAAGCTCTGATCGCGGAAAACCGTCAGGCCTTCTTTCAGACAAAGCTGGAACCAATCGCGACAGGTGATGCGATTGCCAGTCCAATTGTGGAAATATTCATGTCCGATGACGCCTTCGATCCGTTCATAATCAAGATCGGTCGCAGTCTCGGCACTGGCCAGCACCAGCTTGGAGTTGAAGATATTCAACCCCTTGTTCTCCATCGCGCCCATATTGAAATCATCGACAGCAACGATGTTGAACACATCAAGATCATACTCGCGCCCATAGGCGCTTTCATCCCATTGCATTGATTTCTTTAGAGATTCCATCGCGAAATCTGCACGATCCTGATCGCCGGGTCGCACCCAGACATGCAGATCGACCTTACGGCCCGAAAGGGTGGTGAATTGATCATCCACCGAGACAAGATCGCCCGCCACCACCGCAAAAAGATAAGAGGGTTTGGGCCAGGGATCGTACCATTCGGCCATGCCCTTGCTTTGGCTGACCGGATTGCCATTGGACAAAAGCACAGGCTTGTCCGAACGGATGGTCACATGGAACGGGGCCATGACGTCCGGGCGATCCGGGTAAAAGGTGATGTGGCGAAAACCCTCTGCTTCGCACTGAGTGCAAAACATGCCACCCGACAGATACAAACCCTCGAGGGTGGTGTTGCTGGCCGGGTCGATCTCGACCTCGGCATTCAATGTGAACTCGGGACCGGGCAGGGCGCTTGCAGCGATCACCAGACCTTCGTCGCTTTGTGAATATTCTTCGCTTTGCAGTGCCCGGCCGTCGATGGTCAGCGAAATCAACCTAAGATTGACGCCATCCAGTGCCAGATCGCCGGGGGATGTTCGCCTGAAACGAATCGCCGAGCGGACCCTTGTTCCCTTGGGGGCCAGATCGAATTCCAGTCGAGTTTCCAGAATATTGAAGGGATAAGGCTGCCAATCAGCCAAATATTGGGTCACGGTCATGGATAACTCCGCCTACGGAAAATCGGCACAGGCGCGGAACTTGTGCGGAAATGGAGTGTTAACGGGTGGATAGTCGGGTCGCAAGACTGGGCAGGACAGGCCGCAGGGCAGCCTGCCGCATGCCGCCCCGATCCTGAATCCTTTACAGCCGGAGTGCTTTGCATGACCCATATCGACCCGAATGAGCCGCAACGCCCCTTTGATCCCGAGGGCAAGCCCCCGGTGGTTGAGGTCTATGTTGAGCCTGTCGCACAACGCTCATCGCCGCTGCCGTTGATCATTGGCATCCTGTTGGCTTTGGCTGTGGCCTATTTTGTGCTGCAATATTTCATGAACAAAGACACGGTCACCGTGACCGAACCCGAGGCCCCGGTCGTCACGGCACCTGCGCCCACCGAAACCACGCCCGCCCCGGCAACCACGGCGCCTGCGCCCACCGAGCCCGCAGCCACAACGCCTGCGCCAGAACCTACAAGCACCGCGCCAGCCAGCAGCGAACCGGTAACGCCCGAACCAACAACGTCCGCGCCCGCGACGACAACAACGCCGGAAGCGGCACCAGAAACGGCACCGGCAACTAGCACAGATACCGGTTCCGGCTCTTCGACCCCGTCGACCACGACCCCAGCTACCAACTGATCTCATTCATTGAATGGCCCCTGGCATTACGTCAGGGGCCATTTTCAATGAAATCTGTGATCTATCTCAACGGCCAATGTATACCATTGTTCACACCTGATGTTGCAACCCGTGGACGTGTGGCTTAGGAAGCCTTGATTTGCCGCAGTTTTACGAAAGGTTTAGCCATGGGACGCGTCGAAAAAGCCGGTTTGAGGGTCGATTCACTCCTTGCCGACTTCATCAATGATCGGGCGCTTCCGGGCACCGGCGTAGATCCGCGCCAGTTTTGGGAAGGGCTGTCCAAGCTTCTGCACGAACTTGGCGAAAAGAATCGCGCCTTGCTGGCCGATCGCGAGCGCCTGCAGGGCCAGATCGACGAATGGCATATCCAAAACCGCGGCAAGCCCTTTGATCAGGCTGCCTATGAGGCCTTTCTAGGCGAGATCGGCTATCTGGTGCCGAAAGGTGAGGATTTCACCATCGGAACCAGCAATACCGACCCGGAATTTGCATCGATCGCAGGTCCGCAGCTGGTCGTGCCGATCATGAACGCACGCTATGCGCTTAACGCGGCGAATGCGCGCTGGGGCAGCCTTTATGATGCGCTTTATGGCACCGATGCATTGGGCGATCTACCCAAGGGCAAGGGCTATGATGCAGCGCGTGGCGCACGCGTCATTGCCTGGGGTCGCGATTTCCTGGATCAAGCAGCACCGCTTGCCCAAGGCAGCTGGACCGATCTGACCGCGTTTTCGGTGGTGAATGGGGCGCTGGTCCCGGCATTGGCCGATCCGGCGAAGTTTGCGGCCTATATCGGCGATGCCGCCCATCCCAGCGATATTTTCTTGCGCAACAACAATCTGTTGATTCGCATCCACCTGAATGCCTCGACCCCGGTTGGCGCTCAGGACAAGGCCGGAATTTCTGACATCATCATCGAATCCGCGATCTCGGCGATCATGGATTGCGAGGATTCCGTGGCGGCAGTCGATGGCCAGGACAAGACCTTGGCCTATTCGAACTGGCTGGGCTTGATGGATGGCTCGCTGTCCGAAGAGGTCGAGAAGAACGGCAAGACGATCGTGCGCCGCCTTCATGGCGATGTGCAGGCGACCGCGCCTGATGGCAGCCCGATTGCCTTCAAGGGCCGCTCGCTGATGCTGGTGCGCAACGTGGGCCACCTGATGACCACGCCGGCGGTTCTCGATCGCGAGGGCAATGAGGTCTATGAGGGCCTGCTTGATGCCGCTGTCACCACGCTTTGCGCCATGCGCGATCTTCAGCGCCAAGACGGGCTGACGAATTCGGCCAAGGGCTCGATCTATGTGGTTAAGCCCAAGATGCATGGCCCGGCCGAAGTCGCCTTTGCCTCGGAAATCTTTGACCATGTCGAGGATATGCTTGGGCTGGCACGCAATACGGTCAAGCTGGGCATCATGGACGAAGAGCGTCGCACCAGCGCGAACCTGAAGGAATGCATTCGCGCCGCCAAGGACCGCGTGGCCTTTATCAACACGGGCTTTCTTGACCGCACGGGCGACGAATACCACACCTCGATCGAAGCAGGCGCGATGCTTGCCAAGGGCGAGATGAAGGGCAAGCCGTGGATCACCTCTTACGAGACCCGCAACGTCGATATTGGTCTGGCTTGCGGACTTGATGGCAAGGCGCAGATCGGCAAGGGCATGTGGGCGGCACCTGATCAGATGGCGGATATGCTGCGCGAAAAAATCGCGCATCCCCAATCTGGTGCCAATACCGCTTGGGTTCCCAGCCCGACCGCGGCAACCCTGCACGCGACCCATTACCACGCTGTTGATGTCTTTGCGCGTCAGGCCGAACTCAAGGCCAATCCGCGCCCCGAAGGCCTGAGCGAGCTGCTGACCATTCCGCTTGCGGGTGGGCGCAACTATAGCGAGGCCGAAATTCAGGCCGAGATCGACAATAACTGCCAAGGTATTCTGGGCTATGTCGTGCGCTGGATCGATCAGGGCATCGGCTGCTCAAAGGTGCTGGACATCCACGACGTCGCCTTGATGGAAGACCGTGCAACGCTGCGCATCTCCAGCCAGGCGTTGGCCAACTGGTTGCTGCATGGCGTGGTCACCGAGGCTCAGGTCATGAACGGTCTGCGCAAAATGGCCGTGATCGTTGACCGCCAGAACGAAGGCGATCCGCTTTATCGTCCGATGGCACCCGGTTTCGACGGGGTGGCGTTCCAGGCGGCTTGTGATCTGGTCTTCCTTGGCCGGGTCCAGCCCTCGGGCTATACCGAGCCGGTCCTGCACGCCCGTCGTCGTCAGGCCAAAGCCGAGCAAGAGCAGCTCGCCTAAGGCAGCGACTAAGCTAAAAGTCTGAATAACTTTGGGCAAATCGCCCCGGATCGCGACCTTGCAAGCAGGGTCGCGATTTTTTTTGACCTTGGTGCGACTGATTGCCCGCTTGGTCATGAAATTCGTCACATCGCCATATTTATCTGGGGGATAGGCGAATGGCCCAGCCCAGATCGCGGCAATTTTCGTGCTTCCTCGCCTTTTAGCTGCATTGCGGCGATGATCGCAGTCTTGTGATCGCTAACGCAGCGATGCTAGAACTTTTTCCAACTTGTAATAGAGGGGGGCACGATGAAGGTCGGTGCGTTAAAGGAGTTGCAGGATGGTGAGACGCGCGTCGCGATCACACCCTCCTCGGCTGCCCATCTGAAGAAGCTGGGACACGAGGTTTACGTCGAATCCGGCGCAGGTGCGCGTTCGGGTTTTACAGATGATGCTTATCGGGCAGCAGGAATTACAATCGAACCGACGGCAGGCGATCTGACGCGCGATGTCGATGTGGTGGTCAAGGTGCGCCCGCCAAGCGAAGATGAACTGCGCAGCATGCGCGCAGGTCAAACGCTGATTTCCTATTTTCTGCCCGCGCAGAACCCCGAACTGCTAGAAGTCGCGCGCCAGCAGGGTGTGACGGCAATCGCGATGGATATGGTGCCGCGGATTTCGCGCGCGCAGAAAATGGATGCTTTGTCGTCCATGGCCAATATCGCGGGTTATCGCGCCATGATCGAGGCCGCGAATAATTTCGGGCGCTTCTTCACTGGTCAGGTCACGGCAGCGGGCAAGGTGCCCCCGGCCAAGGTGCTGATCGTGGGTGCTGGGGTGGCGGGTCTTGCCGCAATCGGTGCTGCGACCTCGCTTGGCGCTCAGGTTTATGCCTTTGACGTTCGTCCCGAAGTGGCCGAGCAAATTGAATCGATGGGCGCAGAATTCGTCTATCTTGATTTTGCCGAAGCTGCCCAGGATGGCGCGGCGACCGGCGGCTATGCCGCACCCTCCAGCCCCGAATTCCGCGAGGCCCAGCTCAAGAAGTTCCGCGAGCTGGCCCCCGAAATGGATATCGTCATCACCACCGCGCTGATCCCCGGCCGCGATGCGCCCGTCCTTTGGACGCGCGATATGGTCGAGGCGATGAAGCGCGGCTCGGTCATCGTTGACCTTGCAGCCGAGCGTGGCGGCAACTGCGAGCTGACCGTTCCTGATGAGCGTTTCGTCACCGAAAATGGTGTCGTCATCATCGGCTATACCGATTTTCCGTCGAGGATGGGAACGCAAGCCTCTGAACTT
>NZ_DALZMB010000159.1:0-6056 GCF_032007265.1 Paracoccus sp. (in: a-proteobacteria)
CTCGCCAAAGATCACGACCCCAAAAGCGGCAGTGCGCGATCCCTGCTGGCTGCTAAAATAGGAAGCCAGTCTCAGCTGTTCAATGGCCGTTATCCTCGCCCCGACCCAGATCAACTCCTGCTTAATGAGGGGCGTCTTTGGGTTGAGGGCTGCTGATGCGGGCAGTTCCAGTCAGAATAGCAGCCTGACACGCAAGAGCCAGTCCGTTCTTAACATCCAGATCACTTTCATAAGGCGATTTTAGCGCGATTTAGCGACAAATGCGGCCCTTATTGGGCCGTTTTCGTCACTTTTCACCCGATTTGTTACAAAACCGCGAAACAGTGGCTAGGGTTGGAATATGTCAGAAACGGGCCGACAAAATGGGCCAAAGCTGTCCGGGCTTAGCGCCAAATCGCAGTGATGACATGCGCGGGACCGCAATCTTGGTGTACCGCGAAAGTTTGATTTCGGCCATAATCGCCCCAATCCTCGGTCAAGACCAAAGACAAGTTCGAGCCCTGCCACAGCGCGCGGGCCGCCGAGAATTCTTTGATCTGTCGGATATGGGGGAAAAGCGCTTTGAACAGCGCCTCTTTCGCGGAAAAGACGCGGGTGACGTTCAAGGCCATCGCCGCGTCAGACGCCATGGGCTGCGCTTCGGGCATTACCATCGGCGCGATCTCTAGGGCCTGATCGGGCGTAAGGATTTCCTCGATATCCAGACCCAATAGCTGCAAACAGGCAGAAGGCCCCACCAGCGCCCCCGCCAGATCGCGACAATGCGAGATGCTGCCCAAAACGCCCCGAGGCCACATCGGCAGACCATCCGCCCCGATACCCAATGTCGCAATCTGGCCCTTGTCATCCAGAGCTGCCCCATCACGCCCCAACCGATCCAGTTCCGTCTTGCCCTGCCCGGCGCAACCATGCAGCAACGCAGCCGGCTTTGCCGCATCAGGATCGTTTTTGTCCACGGGCCAGCCCCCCGCAAGCAGCGCTGCACGGGCCGCGCGCCGCCCTGCGGCAAATTCGGCGCGCCGCTTGGGTACGGCTTTGCTCAAGGCCATCGGAATGGCCTCGGCATAGTCAGGGGTCACCGGGTTTAGGGCCAGGCTCATTCCATTGGCCAGCCCCAAAGCCTGCGCCAGCCGACGCCCATCTGCCCAATCCTGCCTCACCTTCTGACTTGCCTCACCCGCTGATCTGCCATCGCTATCATGTCAAAGGCAGCGCCCCAAAGGGGACGCTGCCATGTCCTTGCACACAGGCCCGCGCCCTGATGACTGGTCACGGGCCAGCAAATCACACCGCCGGTTGACCCGCAGCGATCCAATCTGCCGTATCTTGCAAGGTTGCCTCGAAGGCGCGGACCATCTCATCGACCTGCGCTTCGGTGATGATCAGCGGCGGGCAAAAGGCCAGTGTGTCAAGAATATTGCGCACGATCAGGCCGTGATGATGGGCGCGGGCAAAGAAATAGCCGCCGACCTTACCGGGTTGGGCAAACTTTTCCTTGGTTTCTTTATTGGCCACCAGCTCGACCGCAGCGATCAGGCCAACGCCCCGAACCTCTCCGACCAGAGGGTGATCGGCCAATGCACGCAGGCGCTTTTGCAGAACCGCACCGACTTTTGCCGCATTTTCGATCAGCCCGCGTTCTTCGATGATCTTCAGGTTTTCCAGCCCCACGGCCGTCGCAACCGGATGCCCCGAGGCGGTATAGCCATGGCCAAAGGTACCGATCTTGCCGCTGTTATCCGCGACCACCTCGAAGATTTCATCCGAGATCATCACTGCCGCCAGTGGTTGATAGGACGAGGTGATCTGCTTGGAGAGCGCCATCAGATCCGGTTTGATTCCATAATAGGTCGAGCCAAACGGCGTGCCCAAACGACCAAATCCGGTGATGACCTCGTCGGCGACGACCAAAATATCGTGCTGACGGCAGATCTGCTGCACCCGCGCCCAATAGCCTTCGGGGGCGGGGATCACGCCACCCGCTGACATCAGTGGCTCGCCGATAAAGGCGGCAATGGTGTCGGCCCCCTCTTCGCGAATGACCTCTTCCAGCTCTGCCGCCAGGCGATCGACGAACTGGGCCTCGGTTTCGTCAGGCAGGCCGTAGCGATAGAAATGCGGGCAGGTCAGATGACGCACCGGAATGGCAGGCAGATCAAAGTCGCGGTGGTTGTTTACCAGACCGGTCAGGCTGGCCGAGGCCACCGTTACCCCGTGATACCCACCGTTCCGGGCCAGAAATTTCTTCTTTTCCGGGCGACCAAGCGCGTTGTTGTAATACCAAACCAGCTTGATGATCGTGTCATTCGCCTCGGAACCCGAATTGGTGAAAAAGGCGTGGTTCAGCCCCTCTGGCGCCATTTCCGCAAGCTTTTCAGCCAGTTCGATTGCGGGCATGTTCGATTTATGCGCAAAAGTATGATAGTAAGGCAGACGTTCCAGCTGGCGGGTCGCGGCCTCGACAAGGCGTTTTTCACCAAAGCCGACGGCCACGCTCCACAGGCCAGCCAGCCCCTCAAGGTAACGCTTTCCCTGATCATCATAGACATACACCCCCTCGCCCCGCTCGATCACGATCGGGCCGACTTCGGCATGGCGCGCGGCATTGGTATAGGGGTGAAGGTGATGCGCAATGTCACGCGCGGCAGTCGAGTTCGATCGGGTCATGAAGCGGCTCCGGTAGGGTATGGGTCGGTGTGCACGCGCCAATGGAAAGGGAGTTGGCCCCAACTGGACAGCGGGCGGAAGGCAGGTTTCGGCGATGAAAGATGAAAGCTGGTCAAGACATCACTGGGCCTGCGGATGTGAATACGAGTCGTCGCACGTCTGAAGCCAGAATGTCCGAGATCGGGCGGAAGGCAAGCCCAGTTTATGGGTCTCGTCGCGCGAAATGGCATGGCCCCCAACGCGCGACACATGGCCACGCGCCCACCGATTTCCATGATGTCCGCCCCCAAGCACGGCTTTCGCACCTTACCAGCCGTTGGCTCGCGCCAAGATCACCCGCGCGTTAAGTCCCCAGAAAGTAAGATCTGCCTTTGGAGTAGATTTTCAACTTTACGTAAGGTTAAACAGTGGCCACCACCGCCCTGCCCTGCCCGAAACCTGCCCAGACGTCTGCCCAATCGATCTGATCGCTTCTCGTCATGTCCCAGACCATGCACAGCCGTCAGCCCTGCCGCCACAGTACAAGGAAACTGCGAAATGAGTGCAAACTCTGAACCCAAAGGGCAGCTGACCCCATCGGATATTCGCGCCCGCAAAGGCGCCACGCCAATCGTTTGCCTGACCGCCTATACCACGCCGATGGCCAAGCTGGTCGACAAATCATGCGATCTTATCCTTGTCGGCGACAGCGTGGGCATGGTCCTGCATGGGTTGCCATCGACCCTTGGTGTCACGATGGACATGATGATCTTGCATGGCAAGGCGGTTGCACGCGGCACCACACGTGCCTGTCTGGTGATCGATTTGCCCTTTGGCAGTTATGAGGAAAGCCCCGAACAAGCCTTTCGCAATGCCGCCAGACTGCTGGCAGAGACCGGATGCCACGCCGTCAAGCTAGAGGGCGGCCAGCATATGGCGCCAACGGTTGCTTTTTTGGTGCAGCGCGGCATTCCGGTCATGGGCCATGTCGGGCTGACGCCTCAGGCGGTCAATACCCTGGGCGGCTATAAGGTGCAGGGGCGCGGCGAGGATGGGGATCGTGTGGCCGCAGATGCCGCGGCCCTGGCCGCAGCCGGGGCCTTTGCCGTCGTGCTGGAAAAGCTGCCGGCCGCCCTTGGCGCACGGATTACCAAGGAAATTGCCGTGCCCACCATTGGCATCGGGGCTGGCGTGGATTGTGACGGTCAGGTGCTGGTGATTGATGATGCCTTGGGCATTTTCACCGAGTTTCGTCCGAAATTCGTCAAACGCTATGCCGAACTTGGCCAGGACGCAGCCAGCGCGATCCAAGACTATGCCAATGAGGTGCGCGACAGACGCTTTCCTGCACCCGAACATGTCTTTGCCGCCCAAGGAAAATCCGCATGAGCGCACCGATCATCCGCAGCCTTCCAGAACTGCGCCAGCTGACGCGCGCCTGGCGCGCCAAAGGCGAAACCATCGGCGTTGTGCCGACCATGGGCGCCCTGCATCAGGGGCATCTCAGCCTGGTGCAGGCGGCAAAGGCCAGCTGCGATCATGTGATCGTCACTCTTTTCGTCAATCCACGTCAGTTTAACAGCCCCGAAGACTTCGCGCGTTACCCAAGAACCGAAGAGGAAGACGCGCAAATTTTGGGTCCCTATGGCGTCGATGCACTGTTCGTGCCTGATGGGGAAACCGTCTATCCTGCCGGGCACGCGACCACGGTTTCGGTCACAGGCGTCAGCACGCCTCTTGAGGGGGCGCACCGCATTGGCCACTTCGACGGCGTCGCCACGGTCGTGACATTATTGCTGAATATGACCCAAGCTGACCGGGCGTTTTTCGGCGAAAAAGACTGGCAGCAGTTGCAAGTCGTGAAACAGCTGGTGCGCGATCTGCATCTGCCCGTCGAAATCGTCGCCTGCCCTTCGTTGCGCAATCCGGATGGATTGGCTCTTTCCTCGCGCAATCAACGCCTTTCAGCGGATGCCCTCGAACTTGCAACGGCCCTTCCCAGCGGACTTCTTGCGGCAGCCAAAGCCATCGAGGGCGGCGCGCCAATCGACGAGACATTGGCAGCGGCCCGTCGACGCCTGAAGGCCTGCGGATTGGGCCCGGTCGATTATCTTGAACTATGTGACAGTGAAACACTTGGCCCCTATCAGAAGGGACGACCGGGGCGCCTGCTTGCTGCGGTATGGCTGGAAGATGTTCGCCTGATCGACAATGTCGCCGTTTCCTGACCCGGCTCAGATCGCCGCTCTCTGCTCGGCAATGGGCCTGCAGAGAGCGCGGGCTTAACCTTTCTGCGGAAGCGACGCCAATGTGACCTCTAGGGCCAGGGCGGCGATTTCTCGCGCGGATCGTTGGGTGAAAATATCCAGTCGCCGCCCGACATCCAGCGAGACCAGGCCATGTATCGCGATAAACAATGTCTCAGCCAATGCCCCGGCCCGTGCCGCCTCGACGCCTGGTGCGCATTCGATCAGCAATGCAGCCAACCTTTGCTTAAGCCCTTCGATTGCACCACCATACCACTCTGGAAAGGTTTCGCGCTCGCGACGCCCGGCAAACAGCGCATTCCAGCGCGCCGGATTGGCCTTCATGAAATCAACATAGCTTTCGCATAGCGCGCGCAGCCTGTCTTGGGGCGCCGAAGCAGGCGGCAAGGTGTTAAACATGTCCTCGAGTTCGACCAAAGTCTCGCGGTTGACCTCCATCAAGATGTCGGACATCGCCTCAAAGACGTTATAAATCGACGCTGCTGTATAGCCGATCTCCTTGGCAATACCTCGCGCGCTCAACCCCTCCACGCCGTCACGATCCAGGATGCCTTTGGCTGCATCGATGATCGCCTTACGCAGTTCTTCACGCGGTTGTCGGGACGGTCTGCTCATATTTTTTACCTTTATTGAACACTGTTAAAAAATACCCTTGACGACTCGCATCGTCCAGTGCAATTTAACTGAACAGCGTTCATTAATGATGAGTTCGATGCCAGACCAAAGCTTCAGCCCCGCGAAAAATCAGGACCTATACCCTGAATATGCCGCGGGAATGGGGTCGACGAAAAGCAAGACCCCCTGTTGGGGTCCAACTGAATTCACCATGTTAATCAGTGTGTTGTTAAAAGTTTCTGACTGAATGCTTGCGCTGGGCGGGGCTGTATCCCGCCCAGCGCCCCAACAAGGTCAGCGCCGGAAAACCGGCGCTGACACAGGTAAGACGGTTGTTCACGAGTCGACGTGTTTGTGTGTTGTTTACCGAGTGCTTTTGGATCGGTGTTGGTTCCGAGTTCTCTGTTTTCTTGTCAATCATCCGCGAAGGGGGCGCGGATTCGGGCTTAGGCGCTTGCAGGTCTGGTCTGCAACCGATGCGGCAAGCGCCCGTCGCCCGTCATCTTTCCTCGTGTTTTTGCTTGTAGG
>NZ_DALZMB010000160.1:0-6049 GCF_032007265.1 Paracoccus sp. (in: a-proteobacteria)
GACCGGCTTGGCGCGTTGTTGCGTGGCTCTGGGGCCAAAGCCTGGCGAGTTGGCTTTAACGCGGGTGACGAATTCTTCTGGTCTGACCGCGATCATTTTATCGCCCATGTCGACGCCCCTGATCTTTGGCCTGCCCATCTTGAACGTATCATCGCCGAAAAAGGCGTCACGGATCTGGTGCTTTACGGGGATGTGCGCCCGATCCATGCCGCCGCGCGCCAGGCCGCAGCCGATCACGGCCTGATGCTGCATGTTTTCGAAGAGGGTTATCTTCGTCCCTATTGGATCACCTATGAGCGGGGTGGCTCGAACGGTCATTCCCGCCTGATGGAGATTGACCTGCGCGAGATGCGCCAAGCACTGCGCGGACGTCGCGGCGAAACCCGGCGCCCGCCGGCGCGCTGGGGCGATATGCGCCAACATAAATTCTATGGTGCGCTTTATCATTTTCTGGTTCTGGTCGCCAACAAACGCTATCGCGGCTATCGCACGCATCGTGAAATCTCGGTCGGCAAAGAGTTCCGCTTGAACTTTCGACGCCTGCTGCTTTCGCCCTATGACGCCTTGGCGCGGATGCGCGAGGCCAGACTGGTCCAGCGGGGCGGCTTTCCCTATGTTTTGGTGCTGATGCAGCTCGAGCATGACGCCAGCTTTCGCGCCCATTCCGATTTCAACGCCATGTCCGAATTCACCGATCAGGTCATGACCGAATTCGCAACCTCGGCGCCGCGCCATCACCACCTGGTTTTCAAGGCCCACCCGCTTGAGGACGGTCGCGGCGGCATCCGCCATGCCGTCGAGCGCAAGGCACGTGATCTGGGCATTGCCGAGCGCGTCCATTACGTGCGTGGCGGCAAACTTGCGCGGCTTCTTGCTCAGGCGCGTGCCGCGGTCACCGTGAATTCCACCGCCGCCCAACAGGCCCTGTGGCGTGGCTTGCCGGTGCGCTCGTTGGGGCGGGCAGTATACGACAAACCCGGACTGATCTCGAAACAGCCCCTATCCGAGTTTTTCAGGTCTCCTGAACGCCCGAATGGACGCGCCTATAGCATCTATCGCGACTATCTGCTGGAGACGAGCCAGGTGCCGGGGGGCTTTTACGCCGCGCAATCTCGTGCTCATGCGCTGCGTCTGGTCGTTGATCTGATGCTTGCCCCGGATGATCCCTATGATGCGCTTGCAACTGGACGCAGCCAACATCGGCAACAATTAAACGATGTCTCCGATTAGATTGCGCAAAATTGGTCTAAAACGGTGGAAATGTGGCGTAGCCTCGGCTAATTTGCGTCAAAACGGTATTCCGGCTGCACGGAATCGCAGAAGTGGACAGGAGATACAATTTGTCTGACCAGAGTTTTCCGTCGCGGCAGGTCAACACCCGCGCCGCACGCAGTCTTGCCGGACGGTTCTGTCGCATCGCGCTGATCGGAGCAGTGCTTTCGGTCGCCGCCTGTGGCTTGCCACGTTCCGGCCCGAATAAGAAAGAGATCCTGTCAAGCGGGGTTGATAAAGGCGGCACCACCCAGATCGTCTATACCAGCGATGCAGTGATCCGTGCGGCGAATTTCGCGCCAAGCTACGGTTTCTCTAGCGATTTCCGCAATGCGTCGCAGGTCGGTGCCGATACGATCCGCGCGGGTGACGTGCTGGGCCTGTCGATCTGGGAAAACGTCGATGACGGTCTTTTGGCCTCGCTTGGTCAAAGCTCGACCCAGCTGCAGCAACTGCAAGTCGACAGCAACGGTTATATCTTCGTGCCCTATGCCGGTCGCGTCAAAGCCTCGGGCCACAGCCCCGAAGAGTTGCGCAGCCTGATCACCGAAAAACTGGCCTCGCAAACGCCTGATCCGCAGGTCATGGTCACGCGGATGGCTGGTGACGGCGCAACGGTTTCGGTCATGGGCAAGGTCGTTGGTCAGGGCGTCTTCCCGATCGAGCGTCCGACCCGGACCCTTTCTGCGATGCTGGCCAAGGCTGGCGGTGTCTCGATCGAGCCCGAGATCGCGGTCGTGACGGTCAAGCGCGGCAATTCCAGCGGTAAAGTCTGGCTCAAGGATCTTTATTCCAACGCCAAGAACGACATCGCTTTGCGTCCGGGCGATGTTGTTCTGGTCGAAGAAGATCAGCGTAACTTCACCGCATTAGGTGCCTTTGGCGGCCAGACCAAGGTTCCGCTTGGCAATGACGAGGTTAGCGCGATCGAAGCCATCGCCATGGTTGGCGGTCTGCAAACCCAGCTGGCCGATCCGACGGGCGTTTTCATCATGCGCGAAGAGCCGCAATCGGTGGCGCGCGCGGTGACGGGCAACCCCAGCATCACGGGCACCCAGCGCGTGGCCTATGTCCTGGATCTAACCAAGCCTGATGGCATGTTCCAGGCGCGTGATTTCCTGATCCGCGATGGCGACACGGTCTATGTCACCGAAGCGCCGTTCACCCAGTGGCAGAAATCCATTCGCTCGGTCACCGGCACTGCAGCCGAGGTCGGCGCGACGAGCCGTGCCTTCAACTAAGGCGCCAATGGCAAGAAATCTGGAATCCGCCGGGACATCTTCCCGGCGGATTTTCGCATTTAACGGCGGTTTTTTCAAAAAAGGCCGCGTCAGTCGCATCATGGAACTCGCGGGCTATCGCCCTCGGTTTGGCCTGCCGGGCCCTGACGATCTGGTTGCGATCTGGGGCAACAGCCCGACCGCCTGGCGTGGACAGGCCATCGCGGACCGTCGCGGGGCCAAGCTTTTGCGGGTCGAGGATGCTTTCCTGCGCTCGGTTCTGCCCGGTCGTGCCAAAGGATCGGTTGCGACGCGCGGCCCTATCGGCCTGTTGATCGACCCGTACGGGCTGCATTTTGATCCCGATCAACCCTCACTGATCGAGCGGCTGATCCAGTCGCCCCAGCTGCCCCCGCTGGAGGGTGAAGCGCGCCAGGGCATCGCGCGCCTGATCGCTGCGGATCTTTCAAAATATAATGCCCATCTTTCCAATGCGACCCCGCCCAAGCCGGGCTATATTTTGGTGATCGATCAGACGCGTGGGGATGCCTCGTTGCGGGGCGCTGGCCGAGCGCGCTTCATGCAGATGCTTCAGGCAGCACGCGATGAAAATCCCGGCATGCCGATTGTCATCCGTAGCCACCCCGAAACCGCTGCCGGCCTTAGGCCCGGACATTTCACCACCAGCGACCTGCGCGGGCAGGATGTCTTTTGTGATGGGCCGATCTCGCCTTGGCTGCTGGTTCAGGGGGCGGCCAGGGTTTATGCGCTCTCCTCGCAGCTGGGTTATGAGGCCATGCTCGCGGGCCACCATCCCCGGATTTTCGGCACGCCTTTCTATGCAGGCTGGGGATTAAGCGATGATGAAATCGCCTTGCCTCGGCGCGGCACCGCCACAATCACGACGCTTTTTGCCGCCAGCCATCTGGTGGCGCCGGTCTGGTACGATCCCTGTCGGGATTGCCTGACCGACTTCAATGGTGCCCTTGACCAGCTAGAGGCCGAGGTTCGCGCCTGGCGTCAGGATCACGCAGGTCATTTGGCCTATGGCATGCGGCTTTGGAAGCGCGGGCCAATCGGCAGCTTTTTCGCCTCGGGCCGTGGGGTCCGGTTCACCAACAAGCCCTCGCCCAAGGTTAGCCTGGCATGGGCCAATCGCGCGGATGACGTGCCTCAGGCCCTGCGCATTGAGGATGGCTTTATTCGCTCGCGCGGCCTTGGCGCCGAGCTGGTGGCCCCGCTTTCGCTGGTCGCCGATGACCGCGGCATTTACTTTGACCCTACGCGCCCCAGCCGGTTCGAGGCATTGCTTGAAGCCCCCCTGCCGCCGGGCGGGCGCACGCGGGCGCTGGCATTGGTCGACCGCATCAGATCGGCGGGCGTGACGAAATACAATCTGGATGGCGCGCTTCCTGACCTGCCGCCCGGCCACCGCATTTTGGTTCCCGGACAGGTGGAAAACGATGCCTCGATCCGGTTGGGTTCGGGACAAGAGAAAACCAACCTGGCGCTATTGCGTCGGGTGCGTCGCGAAAATCCGACGGCTGTCGTGATCTACAAGCCCCATCCCGATGTCGAGGCAGGGCTGCGTCCCGGGCAAATCCCTGCGACGGATTTGGCGCAACTGGCAGATGTCATTGCCCATCAAAGCAGCGCCAACGCGCTTTTGGCACAGGTTGATGAGGTCTGGACCATCACCTCGACACTTGGGTTCGAGGCGTTATTGCGCGGGGTTCCGGTCACCACGCTGGGGGCGCCATTCTATGCCGGTTGGGGGCTGACACGTGATCTGGGGCCGATTCCCCAACGCCGTCAGGCCCTCCCTGATCTGGCCGCTTTTGCCCATGCCGCGCTGATCGGCTATCCGCGCTATTTTGATCCGGTCAGTCACTTGCCCTGCCCGCCCGAGGTCGCGGTCGACCGCTTGGCCGATCCGCATTTGCGCCGCGGCGGCAAGTTTAACCGCTTGCTTGCCAAGACCCAAGGCGCGCTTAGCAGTTATGCTTGGATTTGGCGGCGCTGATCACAGATCGAAAGGACGGGACCAACGCTGAAACAGATCACCACCGATGACCCGGCTTTCCAGCAGATCAAACCTTGGGGCATCGCGCAACGCCGTCAGCCCCATCGCGCCCACGGCGGCGCGGCTGTCGCCGCCCAGCACCATGCCCGCGCTATAGCCCACCAGATCATCGACAAGTCCGGCGCGCAAAAGACCCGCAGCCAGAACCCCGCCCCCCTCGCAAAAGACGCGCGTCAGCCCCCGTTCGGCAAGCTGGGCCATCGCTTGGGTCAGATCCCCATCCACTGTCCAAAGCGGCCCGTAATCCGGACCCTCTGCAGGAAGATCAGGCAATGGTTTCGAGGTTACAACCACGCGCACGGGCTGGCGCAGGGCACCAAAGCCGCGCACATTCAGCGAAGGTTTGTCCGCGCGCGCCGTACCCGCCCCCACCATGACCGCATCATGGCTTAGGCGCAAAGCATGGACATGGCGGCGCGCATCCGCTCCGGTGATCCATTGGCTTTCACCATTGGCAAGCGCAATCCGCCCGTCGAAACTGGTCGCCAGTTTCAAGGTCAGCATCGGGCGCTTTTGCGTCACCCGCAGCAAGAAGCCACGTTGCAGATGCAAAGCCTCGGCGCGGCGGACGTCTTGTGTGACCTCGATGCCGGCTGCGCGCAAGATCGCATGGCCGCGTCCGCCCACACGGGGATCGGGATCAGTCAGGGCGGTCACGACACGCGCAAGTCCCGCTTGTACCAGCGCCTCGGCACATGGCGGCGTCTTGCCGTGATGGGCACAGGGTTCAAGCGTGACATAGGCGGTGGCGCCCTGCGCAGCAGTCCCGGCCTGCGCCAGTGCCATCGGCTCGGCATGAGGGCGTCCGCCCGGCTGGGTCCATCCCCGCCCGACAACGATCCCGTTTTTGACAATGACACAGCCCACTGCGGGATTTGGCCAAGTATTGCCAAGCCCGCGCCGCGCCAGACGCAGGGCATGGGCCATATGGCGCAAATCATCCATGTGCGGCCCTTGCCCCGTGCCTATTCCTGATCGCTGCTTGGACGCAGCTCCGAGACGAATTTGTCAAAATCATCGGCAGCCTGAAAGTTCTTATAGACGCTGGCAAAGCGCACATAGCCGACGGTGTCGATACGCGACAGAGTCTCCATCACGATTTCACCGATCACCTTGGACGGAACATCGGATTCCCCCAGGCTTTCCAACCGCCGGACAATCCCCGAGATCATCTGATCCAGCCGCTCGGGTGCGACGGGGCGTTTTTGCATGGCGATGCGGATCGAGCGTTCCAATTTGCTGCGATCGAAATCCTCGCGTCGGCCGGTGGATTTGACCACGACCAGATCACGAAGCTGGACCCGCTCATAGGTCGTGAAGCGGCCGCCGCAGGCCGGGCAGAAACGGCGACGGCGGATGGCTACGTTATCCTCGGCCGGGCGCGAGTCTTTGACCTGTGTGTCGACTTTTCCGCAGAACTGGCAGCGCATTTATAGTCCCCTAAATGTCCTTGACCGCAGTTAGTATAGGAAGT
>NZ_DALZMB010000161.1:0-5979 GCF_032007265.1 Paracoccus sp. (in: a-proteobacteria)
CAATTATCTGGGACCGTTCGGGTTTGGTCTTGCATCTGTTCAAAATGAACAGGGAGGGCAATAAAATGGTTGAGCTTTATCTTCCCGATCTCGTTGGCGCGATGGCGCGTGGCAACGCCCTCGCCCAGGCGACCAACAAGCAGCGCAGCGAGAATGCGCTGGCCGGGTTTCTGCGCGAGAATTCCAACGCACTTTTAGCGGGCGATCAAAATGCTTTCGCCCAGTACCTCCAACTCGACCCGCAATCCGCGTCCAATATGTGGCAGGGCGTCGAGAACCGCCGCATGAAGCAGGAAGAAACAACCTATCAGCGCGGTCGCGATGCGCAGACTGATGCTGCGGCAGCCGAGGCGCTAAAATACAACCGAGGCCAGGACGCTCTGGCGAATGCCCGCGGTGACCGGCAGGAGGGGCGACTGGAGAACGACTATCAGCTCCGCGCCGAGGAACACCGCCGCAAGGTAGGCGAGGCGCAGGCGCTGAAGGACGCCACCGAGGCCGAGCGTCTCGCTAAAATCGCTCTCGGCTTCCACCAAAATGGCGACCGGGCCGGGTTGCAGAATTTCATCATCAGCGAAGGTGGTGACCCCGCTGATTACGAATGGGACCAGATCCCGCACAAGGCGCGGGGGTATATGAGCTGGGCTGATGCGGTGAAAGCCGGGCAAGGGCCAGATTGGCGACCTGCGACAGCCACAGAGGCCGCGAGCTATGGGGCGCAGGCTGGCCAAATCAACGGGCGTACTGGTGAGTTCAAGCGAACGCCGGTTGATAGCGGGATGGCAATCGATGTTGACCCAGCGACTGGCGCGGTATCAGTCCGTCAGGGCGCGGGCGCTGGTGGTATCAAGCCGCTTACAGAGGGGCAGAGCAAGGACACCGTCTATGCCACTCGCGCTGAGGGGGCGTTGGCTGCTCTCGATGAGAATGCGGATGCGCTTGTGGATCGTGCTTCGATTGTTGCGGACAAAACGCCGCTCGGTTTCGGTAGGGGCATCCAGTCTGACAAATATCAGCTGGCGAGGAATGCGGGAGACGAGTTCCTTCAGGCGATTTTGCGTAAGGACACCGGAGCAGCCATTACCGCAGACGAACAGGCGGCATATGGGGCGACTTACCTCCCACAGCCCGGCGATGGCGCTGCTGTCATGGCGCAAAAAAAGCAAGCGCGCCGTCGTGCGTTGGAGGCTTTGAAAGCTGGAATGCCTGCGCAAGCAATTCTTGCGCAAGAGCGCGCCTTGGATGCGTCAGGCAGTGGCCGGATAAGCGATCCGGTTCCACCTCCAGCAGTCGGGGCCGTAGAGGATAGGCACCGTTTCAAGGGCGGTGATCCAGCAGATCCGAGCAATTGGGAACAGGTGCAGTAATGGCCGGACCATGGGAAAAATACGCCAAGCAACCCGCGCAACCTGCGACCGGCCCTTGGACAAAGTATGCAAAGCAAGAACCGAACATGAGCGCTGCTTCCGTGCCAGACGACGTGCGCGCCCGGTGGGATGCCGCGCGGGCGGGGACACTTGAGGTATCGCCGGAAAGCCTTGCGCGCCATGAGGGAGCGAATGCGGCAGGAGTTGAGGCCTACCCCCCACAGCGCGGCATCATGGATCAGGTGACGGATGCGCTTGGTGCTGGAGCGGCTGGCGTCTCGCGCGGCGTCACTGGCCTGATGGACCTGCCCGGCATGGTGACAGGCGGTGTTGGCAGTCTCGCGGCTTCCGGCCTCGAAAAAGCTGGAATCGTCTCGCCGGGTGTAGCGCAGGGGATGCGCGATTCCTTCGACATGATGCCGATGGGAGACGGTGATCGGTTTCGGGGCGCAGCTTCGGATGCGACGGGCGGGGCCTCGGAGTTCAAGGGCGATACCATGCTCGGCAAATATGCCGGTGCCGTTGGTGAGTTCCTGCCGGGTGCTATGATCGGGCCGGGCGGGCCGGTCAGGAACCTGCTGCAATATGGCGTTGCGCCTGGCATCGCATCCGAAGCAGCGGGACAGGCTACTGAGGGTTCATGGTATGAGCCGCTGGCGCGCATGGGTGCAGCCATGGCCGCGCCGTTTGCCGTCTCTGGGGCCGAGCGCGCTTTTACCGGGGTTCGGAATGCCCTTGCTGATTGGCGGTCGCATGGGACGCTTGCCGATGAACTGGGCGTAAGTCGCCGCGCTGGCCGATTGGTTGCCCACACCTTGGGGATGGACGATCCAGAGCGCATGCGCGCCGCCCTTGCAGCGAGTGGGCCGGACGGCATGCTTGCGGATGCAGGGCCGACCGCTCAAAGCAACTTGGACGCTGTCATGCAGGCTCCGGGCGAAGGCGCGCGGACGGCGCTGCGTCGGATCGATGCGCGGGCCGAGGCCGCTGGCGGGCGGCTGAATACTGCGTTGGATGAGGGGCTGACCGGAAGCAGTGTCGGCGCGCCTTCCAACCGGCAATTCTCTGATGCCGCGACCCTGCAAGGGGACGTTCGCCAAGCAACCGCAGGGGCGCGCAAGGCAGTCTATGACAGCGCCTATGCCGCGCCGATCGATTACGCCAGCGATGCGGGGCGCAATCTTGAGCAACTGCTTCCGCGTGTGCCGAAGGACGCCATCACGGCGGCCAATCGTCTCATGCAGATAGATGGCCACACCTCGCGCCAGATCCTCGCCGATATCGCCGACGACGGGACAGTGACATTCCGGCAGTTGCCCGACGTTCGGCAATGGGACTACATCAAGCGAGGCTTGAGCCAAGTTGCGTCTACGGGTGAAGGTCAGGGCGCGCTGGGCGGCCAAACCGATATGGGACGCGCATATCAGAGCCTGTCGCGTACCATCCGCCAGAACCTCGGCGCTGCCGTGCCCGAGTATGAGCATGCCACGAAAGTTGCTGGTGATGTGATTGGCGAAATCCAGTCGATCCAGACCGGGGCAGATATGCTCAAGCCCGGCGTGACCCGCGCCGCATTCGAGGCCTCGCTGGACGGAATGTCGGCGGCGGAGCGTGCAGGGGTGAAGCGTGGCCTGCGCCAGCAGATTGACGACACGATTGCGAATATCCGCGCCGTGGCGACAGACCCGAATATCGATGCCCGCGAAACCTACAAAGCCTACACCATGCTGACTTCACGGTCCTCTCAGGACAAAATGAAGCTTCTGCTCGGCGATGATTGGGCACCGATCAAGGCGGCGCTGGATGATGCGGCATCCGCGCTTGGGTTGCGAGCAAGAGTCGCACGCGGGGCGCAGTCCTTTGGGCGCGCGGAAGCCAATCAGATGATCAATGACAGCATCCAGCCGGGGCGCATTCGTTCAGGCGAGGCACTGGGGCCATTCGCGACGCCTCAGGTGGCGTGGCAGAACATAACCCGATCGACGCCCAGCGCTGTCCAGAAAGCCAAAGCTTCTGTGAAAAACGAGCTGGCCGAGGTTCTGACGCGGAACGGTGGCGCGCGCATCCTCGGTCAGGTGGAGAATGCGCTGGCCGGTGCCAGGCCGTGGGCGCTTCCTAGCTGGGGTGGGCCAAGCCCGATGGCCGGTGCAGCCGCTGTGGGCAATGCGCTGGCTCAGTATGGCTATGAACGCAGCAACCCACCGCCCAGCGCGGCATCCAATCGCTGAGAGGGTGTCCCGTGCACTGCGGACCTTCAGGAGCAGAACTTGCCGCCCGACGAACGGCGGCAGGTCTCACGCAAAACCAGCTGGCCCAGCTGGCGGGGCTGGGCCGCTCTACGGTCCAGTATTGGGAGCGCGCGCCCCGGCTGGATCCGCACGGCTGGGCCGTTGATCGCTTGGCCGGTGTTCTCGGCTGGTCGGTTCATGCCTATAACGGATGCAGTACCGCGCGCGCGTGCGAGAGCGGTGATTGCCCGTACCTCAGCGCCGCCGCCGAAGGCAGAGCCAGCGGCACGTTCCTGAAAAGTCAGGTGCGTGAGGCCCAGCGCGTCAGCGTCCGAAGGGTGATCTGCGGGGCAAAAACACGAAAAAACACGAATTGCGGCAACAAGAGCGAGCCGGGTAAGACCCGCTGCAAGTTTCACGGAGGCATGTCTACCGGAGCCCGAACACCGGAGGGCATCGAGCGAATCAGAGAGGCGCAGCGGCGGCGCTGGGCAAGGGTGCGCGGGGAGTCAGTTGCCTGCTCTTTGAGAGTGCAATTGCTTGACCCGGCTGTGAACCACGAATTAGAGGGCAGGAATCATGCCTGCACCTGACCCTTGGGGCATTACAATCGAGAACCGGGGGCAGGGCTGCCGCGTCTTCGCTGATATGTTCATGCTGTCTGGGCGCACCCAGCGCCTTTCTCGCGCAAGGCGTATCGTCGCGAACCTACGGCGCAATGGCTGGACCTGTCAGGGGTGTGGCGGTCCGGTCCCTGAGTTTCGCCGGGCGGATGCCCGGTATTGCAGGGAGAGTTGCCGGAAGCGGCAGGCCCGAGAGCGGCCAAAGGGCTCGCGTCTATTTCCGACAAAACGAAATAGGGTTCTGTTCTCTGCTCAGAAATGAGCGCCGTGCTGCCGGAGCATCTGATAGGGAGTTATTGTCGAAATCCCATGCGCGTTGGCGGCATCCGGAATCTTGATCTTATTTTTCGCCCCTGGGGCTCCAACTTCGAGTGTGACTATCTGGTGTCCGCCGAGCATAGCGTAAGCCACCAGATAGGAGTCGGCCTTTGCTAAGAACTCGGCGACCGCCGCAGTAGTGTATCCATTGGATCCTGCCCATGTAGCGACCTGTCCCATGGCGTTCGTTACGGCAGAGTCATCGGGCATGAAAATGTCGGAACCATGCATGTCTATCCAGTTCCGGATCTGATCGTCCTTTTGTCGAAGCTCCCTTTTCACGGGAGAAATGCTCTTCACGTCGCCCACGGATGCCGCCCGAGCAATCCAAGACCAGTAGCTCCCGCAAATGTCGAAAGCGTAATAAGTCAATGCGGGCGTAAGGAATGCGTTGGAGTCCAAAAGCAGAGTCAACTTGTTACTCCAAGGTGCCGCGCTTCCTGGCGGAAGGTGGAGGACTTCTTGATGTTGAGAAGTTCGAACGCATCGCCCATGAGTGTTTGACCTTCAAGTGCCGCCGAAATCACAGCGGATGCAAAATGAGGATCAACCCGGGCACCCATAGTATTGTAGAAATCACCGCCGCCGGATTTTTTCAGTTTTGCTCTTCTCTTGAGAAAGTCTAATTCGGCATCATAGGCATTCTGGAAGTCGGCATAAGACATGCGTCCTAGATCCTTCATGCGTCGGAGCGCCACGAGAGTGCTTACCCTGAATGTACGGGCAATCATGCTCTTTGCGTCGTCGTCATCGCTAGGCAAGTCCATGGCGGATAACTGCGCAATTGGCACAAGCACCTCAGCCGCAACTGCATTGCAGAAGCGCTCCACCTTGGCATCGGGGTCAAGGCGTTCAGGCAGATCGTCCGCAGCGCTGTTGCTCACGCCGTCCTTACCGATCCAGATATGTGCCAGCTCGTGTGCTAGCGTGAAGATTTGCCCGGATTTAGTATCAGCCCCATTGATGAACACTAACGGGGCGAAGGAGTCGGCAATCGCAAAGCCCCTGAACTCTCTGGGATTCAATGGCCGATGGGTATTATTGCCGACCACACCATTGATCATCACGAGGATGCCACCCGCCCGCGCGAGCGCTATGAACTGGCGTAGGAACTCCTCCCAGTTTGCCACTTCGTTGCGGCTTCCAACTTCGAGCTTCAAAACTGTTCGTATGTGCCCTGCCACGACGGCGGGCTGATCCCCCAAATCTGCAGAGCCGACGAAGGGGAGTGTATCGCCTCCGGAGCTCGCTAGATGCTCCCGATACCACCTTTGGCGACGCTGACAGATGTGGATCGTATCGATTAACTCCGTGCTGGGTCCTTGAACGCCCCCTTCCGCCATACGTCTAAAATCCGGCAGTGGCAGCCTCTCCTTAGGTGGCTCCGGGAGGGCTCTGTTGCACAATTCGGCTGATGGCCAAGGCTCCCCTTTCCCCGGACGG
>NZ_DALZMB010000162.1:0-2179 GCF_032007265.1 Paracoccus sp. (in: a-proteobacteria)
CGCAGTTCGGCGTTGGCGCGGCAGGAAGCCCTCTCAGCAATCTGGCGGCGGCTGATAGGGCATCGATTCACCCAACCGCGCCCGGAGGCTCCGGGCAATCTCGAAAGGAACCTGCGCGATGAAGCGGCTTTTATTAATTCCCGCCCTGTGCCTGCCCCTCATGGCGGGATCTTGCGAAGATGACGCCACGGTTGCGGCCCGCAACGTCTCCAAAGCTGCGGATAACTTTGAGATCAATCGGCGTATCGTTTTTTACAACGGCTTTTCCGACAGCTACATGCTGGAAATCGAGGGGCTTTGCTCGATGGATCTGAATAAAGCCGGGACGGCGTTCAACGTGATCTGCAAAACCGGACGCGACAACTACAAACGACACACATTGGTCTTGGCGGATAATGCAACCGCATTCGTTGAGCAAATCGAACCAGCAAAAGTGAGCGCCTATCACTATCGCGTCACGTTCAAGCCTCAATCCATCCTGCCTGATGTGGACTTTAGAGGCAGCGCAGAAGCACTCACCACGAACAGCAGCGAGCTGATGCAGTGACGCTTTGGTGTCTGGCTCTACACGGGCCAGCACCCAAAGCGCCATGAGAAAGGACTTCTGATGAACAAGCTTTCACCACCATCGCACATCATTGGCCCAATGGTCTCCGAGGCCCCCGATGAGCTGAAGCGCGAACGCGCGAGCTGGATCGTAGCCAGGCTAGAAGATGGTTTCAGCTCAAGAGAGATCGGAGCAGCATTGCAGATCAGTGGCGCCCGCGTGCTGCAGGCATCGAGCGGCTGCCGCGAGCCAGGAAAGCTCAATCGGCGCTCCGCGGACATCTCACTTGACCGCGCAACCTGGGAGAAAGCGGACCCAGATCCGCGCCATGAGACCGATCCACGCTTCACGCTAGTAAAACCCGTCTCCCGGCCAGAGCCTGACCTTATCTCGCGCACGATCGAGACCATTCGCGAGATCCATGCCAAGATCATGGCAGAGCGCACGGCATGAACGCTGTCCTGCAATCCTTCATCGAGATCCGCCCCGCCGGGGGATTCGATCTGATCATGGCCGACCCGCCATGGCTCTACAAAAACTATTCAGAAACCGGCATCGAGAAGAACGCGGCTGCGCATTATTCCTGCATGTCGATCGACGACATCATGGCGATGCCGGTCAGCGCTTTGGCAGCAGAGAACTGTCTGCTTTGGCTTTGGGTCACCAACCCCATGCTGAAGGAAGGCATGGCCACGCTGGAAGCATGGGGCTTCACCTTCAAGACCGCCGGCCATTGGGTGAAGCGCACCAAACACGGAAAGCTGGCATTTGGCACGGGCTACATTCTTCGCTGTGCAGGCGAGCCGTTCCTGATCGGAACGCGGGGTGCACCGAAGACGGAAAGGAATGTCAGGTCTGTTTTCGAAGGCCCTGCCCGCGAACATTCCCGCAAGCCAGATGAGGCGTTCGCCGAGGCTGAACGGCTGATGCCGCATGCGCGCCGGATTGAAGTGTTCAGCCGCCAGCGCCGACCAGGTTGGTCGAACTGGGGCAATGAATCTGAGAAGTTTGGAAAGGTCGCATGATGGCCACGCAAAAGACCACACTGTTGACAGCCGAAGACCGAGAGGTTGTTGATCAGAGCCTAAAAGACCTGATCATTAAACTCGCCCGCCGCAGAGCATGGGAAGACCATGTCGCAGCACTGGAAACGCGAAGGAATTGAGCCGTTGACCGGCAAAGCCGTTGGCTACAGCCGATATTCGACCGATCTGCAGAACGAGCGCTCGATAGAAGATCAAGAGGCGCTGATCCGAAAATATGCGAGCGTCAACGGCCTCACGCTGCAACGCCTTTATGCGGATGCAGCCCGGTCAGGCGCGTCGATTTTGGGGCGCGACAGCCTGCTCGAGCTTCTGGCGGATGCTAGGAATGGGGCCTTTGATGTCGTGATTGTCGAGGAGCTGGACCGCCTGTCTCGCGACATGGAAGATCTTGCGGGGATCCATAAACGCCTCTCTTTTGCCGGTGTCGAGATCATGGCCGTCCACGAAGGGGTAGCATCGACCGTCACAGTCGGATTGCGAGGCCTCGTTGGGCAACTCTTCCGCGAGGATAATGCGCGGAAAATTCGCCGAGGCCTAAGCGGGCGGGTTGGCCAGGGTCTTTCAGCGGGCGGTCGAGCCTTTGGAT
>NZ_DALZMB010000162.1:2189-5892 GCF_032007265.1 Paracoccus sp. (in: a-proteobacteria)
AAGGACGCCTGGTCATCCAAGAAGATGAGGCGGCTATCGTTCGCCGTATTTTTCAAGAATTCGCAGATGGCAGGTCCCCGATTGATATCGCCGTCAACCTGACCCGCGACGGATGCCCGATGCCGCGATCGGCGAAAGCGTGGCAATCCAGCACGATTTACGGATGGGCGGAACGGCGATCCGGGATCCTGCGGAACGACCTCTATGCCGGAAGAATCGTCTGGAATAAATCCAAGATGGTCAAAGACCCTGAGACCGGACGCAGGGTTTCACGCCCGAATCCCCCGAGCGATTGGCAGACCAAGGAAGCGGGCGAACTGCGCATCGTTGACCAGGCGCTTTGGGATCGCGTTCAGGCAATGGTGGAGCCCAAACAGGGGGCAACGCAATCCGACCGTGCCAAAATGCGGCGACCTGTCAGACCGCTATCCGGCCTCTTGCGCTGCGGCGCATGTGGCGGCGGCATGTCCGTTAGGGGCAAGGACAAAAGCGGGCGCACCCGAATTGAGTGCACCCGCCATTCATTAAGCCGAAGCTGCCCGGCACCCCGGACATGGTATCTGGATCTTGTCGAGGAAGCCGTGATCGGGCTGCTACGCAAGGAGCTGGATAAGCCCGAGCTGCTCAAGCTTTACATCTCGGAATATAACCGAGCGCGCGCCGAATTCGCCGCCGCCAATATCCAGCGAAGAGTCAAGCTAGAGCGCCGACTGCAGCAGCTCGATGCTGAAATTTCACGCTTGGTGCAGTTCGTCTCCCGCGGCATCGGCGACACCGATCGCATTGCGAAAGAATATGAGGACAAGTGCAAAGAGCTGGCCGACGCAAAGCTCGAGCTGTCGCTGGAGCCGTCACCACTGAATCCGGTGGCATTGCACCCCATGGCCGTTGATGGCTACCGAAAAGATCTCATGGCGCTCGCGCCAATCATGGGGGCAGACCATAGCGGAGGATCAGCGACGTTCGCGGAGACCTTGCGCAAACTCATCGAAAGCGTGACGGTAACGGAGCGGAATACTGGGCAGATGGAAGTCACCGTAACAGGCAGACTGCGTGCCCTGATCGACGCCCCGCGGATGTCTAGGATGACATCGGGGGGGACGATGGTAGCGGAGGAGGGATTTGAACCCCCGACACAAGGATTATGATTCCTCTGCTCTAACCAACTGAGCTACTCCGCCATGGGTGAGGCGGGATTTAAAGCGGGGGCGCGGGGGCGTCAAGCGCAGAAACGGAAAATTCTGAGATATTATTTGCGACCCGCAGCCAATCGCATGAAAATAAAAGAAAAAGGGGCGTTTCCGCCCCTTCCTTTATGCCTTGGCTTTGACGACCTGCAACAGCGGCATGACATCGGACATATCTGGCCCGTGAGCCTGTCCGGTCAGCGCCTTGCGCAAAGGCATGAACAGCCCCTTGCCCTTGCGGCCCGTGGCCTCTTTGACCGCGCTGGTGAACTCGCTCCAGCTGGTGTCGGTATAGGGCGGCGGCGGCAACAGCGTCATGGCCTGTGCGATGAACTCGGCATCTTCAGGGTCAATCTCGGGATCAGCGCCCTGGCTGAAGATTGTCCACCACCCTGCCAGATCATCAAGCTTGGTGATGTTTTGCGAGGCGACGCGCCAGAAGCGCTCGGCCAGATCATCCGGCACACCCAGTGCCTTGATGCGGCCTTGAACCTCGGCGAAAGGACGGGCCTGATTGGCCTCGCGCGTCAGCGGCAGCAGCTCTTCAGGGTCGAATTTCGTGGGCGAGGCCCCGAACTGCGACAGATCGAACCCCTCGGCCAGCTCGTCCAGCGTCATACGCAATTCCATAGGCTTGGACGAACCCAGACGCGCCATCATCGACAAAAGCGCCTCGGGGGCGATTCCGCTTTCACGCATCTCGCGAATCGAAAGGGCGCCAAGACGTTTGGACAGCTCTTCGCCATGCGCGCCGGTCAGAAGGCTGTGATGGGCAAAGCTGGGCGGCGTGCCGCCAATGGCGCGGATGATCTGGATCTGGGTCGCAGTATTGGTGACGTGATCGGCGCCACGCACAATGCTGGTCACCCCCATGTCCACGTCATCCACAACCGAGGCGAATGTATACAAGACCTGACCATCGGCGCGGATCAGCACCGGATCCGAGACGCTGGCCGCGTCAATCGAAATATCGCCAAGGATGCCGTCGTGCCATTCGATCCGCTCGAGATCAAGTTGGAACCGCCAATAGCCATCACGGCCTTCGGCGCGTAGCTTGGCCTTGTCGTCTTCCGACAGATGCAGCCCCGCGCGGTCATAGACCGGGGGCTTACCCATGTTCAGCTGCTTTTTACGCTTCAGATCCAGCTCGACGGGCGATTCAAAGACCTCGTACAGGCGGTTCGATGCACGCAGCTGGTCGGCGACTTCGGCATAGCGGTCAAAGCGATCGGACTGGCGCTCGAGCCGGTCCCAGGTCAAACCCAGCCATTCAAGGTCGCGCTTGATGCCATCGGCATATTCTTCTTTCGAGCGCTCGCGGTCGGTATCATCCAGACGCAGGATAAAGGTCCCGCCGGATTTGCGCGCGATCAGATAGTTCATCAGCGCGGTACGCAGGTTGCCGACGTGGATATGGCCGGTCGGCGAAGGGGCAAAGCGGGTGGTTGTCATGGCGGTCTCCTGTCTGCTTCGCTCTTTCACAACGGGCTGATTTTGTCCATATCAAGGCAAACCGCGGGAGACAGCTATGACCGAATGGACCGAAGTCACTGCGCCAGATTTGGCGATCATCGAAACCATGGCGCAAGAGATCATTGCAGGCTTTCCGGCCGAGTTCGCCGGCCATGCGCAAGCCGTAATCTTGCGCGTGGAAGAGCTGGCAAACGACGAATTTCTTGAAGAGCTGGACATTCACGACCCGCTTGAGCTGACCGGGCTGTATGACGGCATCCCGATGACCGAAAAAACCCCCAGCACCCCACAATCCTTTCCCGACACGGTCTGGCTGTTTCGTCGCGCCATTCTGGACGAATGGGCCAGTCGCGGTGATGTGACCTTGGGGGCGCTGATTTCCAATGTGGTGGTGCATGAATTTGCCCATCACTTCGGCTGGTCGGATGAAGATATCGCCCAAATCGATCGTTGGTGGGAATAATCTTTTTTCTGCGCCTGCCCCTTAACGGGGCAGAAACGGGCGCTTTTGGCCAAGGCTCCGGGCGATAGTTGCGCCCGGAGGCAGTCAAACACCCAGGCGCGTCCGAACTGCGGCTTAGCCGCGACCGTCGAACCGGACAAAGTCCAGCACACTGCCCTGCCCCGGTTTCAGCTCGGACCAGTTATCGATCTGGAAATCCAGCACCAGGGTCGCAGCCGTCGGATAGCGGCGGAACTCTGGGTCCAGTGGGGCGCGCGCGGGCAGCATCTCGGCCAGTTCGGCAATGCCCGGATTATGCCCGACCAGCATGACCGTGGGCCCCGAGGCCGTGCGCAACAGCGTCATCATCTTATCCGGGCTCGCATGGTAAAGACCGGGCTCGTCGCGCACCAACGGGCGCACCTCAAGCGGGGCCGCAAAGACGGTCTCCCAGGTTTCACGTGTGCGCGCCGCAGTCGAACACAGCACCTCTTCGGGCTCATAGCCCCGGCTTGCCAGCCAATCGCCCAGCTCACGCGCGGACCGGCGCCCCCGCTCGTTCAGGGGACGGTCATGATCGGATTGGGCCGGATCATCCCAA
>NZ_DALZMB010000163.1:0-5835 GCF_032007265.1 Paracoccus sp. (in: a-proteobacteria)
GCCCGGCGCCGGATCCAAGGCCACCAAAGCCGCCGATCTGGGTGTCAAGGTCATCGACGAGGATGAATGGATGGTGATTGCAGCGCAATGACACAGACCAAGGGGCGGCCCCCGGCCTTATTTCCGCTGTTCGCCGGCATCGAAACTTTGACCGGCGTGGGGCCCAGGGCTGCGGAAAGTCTGGGCCAAATGGGGATTACGCGGCCCCGTGATCTGATCCTGACGCTGCCGCAATCCGGGATCAAGCGGCGCAAGATTGCGCTTCTGTCCCATGCCCAGCCCCCGGAAATCATCTCGATCGAGGTAAGCGTCGAGCGCCACCTTGCCGCCTCGGCCAAAGGGCGTCCTTGGCGCGTGATTTGCAGCGATGGGGTGCAGGAATTGCAGCTGGTGTTTTTTCACCCCCGCCGCGATTGGTTGGAAAGCCAGCTGCCTGTGGGCGCGCGCCGCATCGTCTCGGGCAAGATTGAACGCTTTGATGGTCAGGCCCAGATGGTGCATCCCGATCATATCTTGGCGCCGGATGAGGCCACCCCAGCAGATTTCGAGCCAGTCTATCCGCTTTCTGGCAAGCTGACGCAAAAGGTCATGCAAAAGGCGGTTAAGGCCGCGTTGTCGCGTGTACCTGAGGTGGGGGAATGGATCGATCCGGCCTTGCTGGCGCGCGAAAGCTGGCCCGGCTGGACCGAGGCTTTGCGGTTGGCCCATGCCCCCCAAGGGTTCGAGGCCCTGTCGGCCCATGACCCGGCGCGCGCGCGGCTGGCCTATGATGAACTTTTCGCCCATCAGCTGACATTGGCCTTGGTCCGTCGGGATCGCCGCAAGCGCGCGGGTCGGGTCAACCAGGGTGACGGACGGCTGCGCGACAAAGTATTGGCAGGGCTGCCTTGGCCGCCCACGGGTGCGCAACTGCGCGCAAGCGCCGAAATTGCCGCCGATATGGCCGAGCCGCACCGCATGAACCGACTGCTTCAGGGGGATGTCGGTGCGGGCAAGACGCTGGTGGCATTTCTTGCGCTTTTGGTTGCGGTCGAGGCGGGCGGGCAAGGCGTGATGATGGCGCCCACCGAGATTCTGGCGCGCCAGCATTTCCGCGCATTAGAGCCGCTGGCCAAGCTGGCTGGGCTGCGTATCGAGGTGTTGACGGGCCGGGACAAAGGCGATGCCCGTGCGAATATTTTGACCGATCTTGCCGAGGGGCGCATCCATATTCTGGTTGGCACCCATGCCGTAATCCAGAAAACCGTGGAATTTCATGACCTTCGTCTGGCCATTATCGACGAGCAACACCGTTTCGGCGTGACCCAGCGGATGGAGCTGGCAGGCAAGGGGGATGGCCTTCCCGTTGATATGTTGGTGATGACGGCCACGCCCATTCCGCGCTCGTTAGCGCTGGCGCAATATGGGGATATGGAGCTGTCGGTTCTGGATGAAAAGCCCGCTGGCCGACAGCCTATTACAACGATTGTTGTTTCAGATCAGCGTCTTGATGAAATCGTCGCGCGCCTAGATGGCGCGATCTTGGCCGGTGCCCGCGCCTATTGGGTCTGCCCCTTGGTCGAGGAAAGCGAGGTTTCAGATCTTACCGCCGCAGAGGCGCGCTTTCAGCTGCTGCGCGCGCGATTTGGCGACAAGGTGCGGCTGATTCACGGGCAGATGCCGCCGGATCAGCGCGATCTGGCGATGGCAGATTTCGCTTCGGGGCGGACGCAGCTTTTGGTGGCCACCACGGTGATCGAAGTCGGGGTCGATGTCCCCGAGGCGACGATCATGGTTATCGAGCGTGCCGAAAGCTTTGGGCTGGCGCAGTTGCACCAGTTGCGCGGACGGGTCGGACGCGGCAGCGGGGCCTCGTCCTGCCTGCTGCTTTACCACGAGCCATTGTCAGAAGCCGGGCGACGTCGCCTGCAAATTCTGCGCGAAACCGAGGATGGTTTTCGGATCGCAGAAGAGGATCTGATGATGCGTGGGGCGGGCGATGTCATTGGCACGGCGCAATCGGGCTTGCCGCGCTTTCGCATCGCCGATCTTGAGCGACAGGCCGGTTTGATGAGCATGGCCCGCCGCGATGCCCAGGCGTTTCTAGAGCGCGATTCGGCCTTGGAAAGCAGTCGGGCCGATTCGGTCCGATTCCTGCTTTGGCTGATGGAACAGGACAAGGCGATCCGCTTGATTGGTGCGGGATAACCGGGCTTTTTGCATGTTCTCTTAACAGTTCTTAAAAAGTTCTTGCCTTGTTCCTGTCTATATGAGAACAAATGAGCAACCTGATGATGGAGGCTCAAATGACCCGTGAATTCATCTCTGACCTGATCGGGGGGACAGCGCTTGTTGCCACTTCGATTACCGTATTCTGGCTTCCGGCCTTGCTGGCTGGCTGATTTTACTGCGCATTTCTTGTCCGCGCATCTCTGCCCCGCGTATCGATTACGGTGCCATCGCCTGTCACTGTAAGCCTGAGCCCCAGGTTTCGTTTGCGCGCAACTGCCGGTTCCCGTTTTACGCGGCCGGCATTTTTCTTAAAATCCTGTGAATTTAGATCGTCTGCCAGAAAGGCTGACAAGTAAGCCTCAGGCGGCGTCGATCGCGGCCAAAGTGGCGTCCCATACCAGCAAGATCGAGGCATGGCGATTTGGAAAATCACGTGCAGGCAAAAGCGTCTCTAGCGCGGAAAACTTTCCTTCGGGGGCAGGGCCCTGATTTTGCAGCATCGCAATCAGCGCGTCGCGTGCTTGGGAAATTTCAGCGCGCGTGCAGCCGATCACATGCTGGCCCAGGATCGCCGCCGAGGCTTGGCCCAAAGCGCAGGCCCGGATTTCTTGAGCGAATTCAGAGATCTGATCGCCGTTCATGATCACATCGACCGTCACCGACGAGCCGCATTGCGGCGAGCGTTTGTAGCCGCTAGGCGCGCCCTCTGACAGACGCCCTAGATGGGGTATATCAGCTGCCAACGCCAGAATACGGCGCGAGTAAAGCTGCATCAATTCGCTGTCGGACATGGCTTTTCCCGCAAGGTCAGGGCGTTTAGATAGGGCCGAGCATCGCGAAAGGAAAGCCTATGTTCGATCCTGCCAGCCTGAAGTTTGACCTCAATGGGCTTATTCCCGCCGTGGCACAGGACCATCTTTCGGGCGAGGTCCTGATGGTGGCCTGGATGAATGCCGAAGCGGTTGCACGTACGCTGTCCACGGGAAAGGTGACCTATTGGTCGCGTTCGCGCCAGTCATTCTGGGTCAAGGGGGAAAGTTCGGGCCATGTTCAGAAGCTGGTGGATTTCCGGCTGGATTGCGACCGGGATTGCCTGTTGGTTCTGGTTGAACAGCTTGGCCCCGCCTGCCACACCAACCGGCGCAGCTGCTTTTACACCTCGGTGCGTGACGGCGTCGAGGTCGAGCTGATGCAGCCCGAACAGGGCTAAAGCCCGATCATGTGACGAATATCCTCAGGCGTTGCGCCCTCGGCCCGGTAAAGGCTGATGGCGCGCGCGTCGTCACGCTTGGCGAGGCGCTTGCCGTTTTGATCGCGGATCAGGCGATGGTGGTGATAGCGTGGCAGCGGCAGGTGCAGCAGGCGTTGCAAAAGCACGTGGATCCATGTCGAATCCAGCAGATCCTTGCCACGCGTCACCAGATCGATGCCCTGCGCGGCATCATCGACCACCACCGCCAGATGATAAGAGGTTCCCATACCGCGCCGGGCCAAGACGACATCTCCGACGCCGTGGATGAACTCTGACGCGCTTAGGATATGCGGCAGGCCGGGGGTAATGTTTTCGTCCATGAAGGCGATGTCCTGGGCACCCAGCAGCTCTAATGCCGCCGCTGCATTCAGTCGGATCGCATCATTTTCCCCTGCCTGAGCATGGCTGCGGTGGCGGCAGGTTCCGGGATAGACTGGACCGTCAGGCCCGATCAGCACACCGCGAGGCTGCTGATCCTGACCCTCTTGCGGCGCGTCCAGTGCCATACGGATATCGGCGCGCCGGCACGAGCAGGGATAGGTCAAGCCAAGCCCTGCCAGTTGCCCAAGCGCCTCTTGATAGGCGCTTAGCCGCTGCGACTGGCGCCAGACGGGGCGCTGCCAATCAAGGCCGAGCCACGCCAGATCCTCGTAAATGGCGGCCTCATAGGCAGGGCGGCAGCGGCTTTGGTCGATATCTTCGATGCGAAGCAAGAACCCGCCCGCATCGGCCAGCTTTGCCGCCGTCAGCGCGGCAAAGGCATGACCCAGATGCAGCGGACCTGTGGGCGAGGGCGCAAAGCGGGTGCGGGTCATGGCCTTAGCCCTGCGCGGCGAGCCAGTCGTTGAAATCGGCCTTGGCGCGGTCGGTATAGGCGGGATAGCGGTCCTTGCGACCACGCCGCCCCGATTTGACGTCATCAAGCGGCGGGTAAAGGCCAAAGTTGACGTTCATCGGTTGAAAGGTCTTGGCCTCGGCGCCGCCGGTGATGTGATTGACCAGCGCCCCCATCGAGGTGGTCGGGGCAGGCGGCGCAAGGTCGCGGCCAAGGGCCTCGGCTGCGGCCATACGCCCTGCCAACAGGCCCATGGCGGCGCTTTCGACATAGCCTTCAACGCCCGTCACCTGCCCGGCAAAGCGCAGGTTGGGACGCAGGCGCAAACGCAAACGGTCGTCAATCAGCGTGGGAGAGTTCAGGAACGTGTTGCGGTGGATGCCACCCAAGCGCGCGAAGCTGGCGTTTTGCAGTCCGGGAATGCGTTTGAATACCTCGGTTTGCGCGCCATACTTCATCTTGGTTTGAAAGCCCACGATGTTGTAAAGCGTGCCCAAAGCATTGTCGCGGCGCAGCTGGACCACGGCATAGGCCTTTTCGGTCGGGTTATGGGCATTGGTCAGTCCGACCGGCTTCATCGGCCCGTGGCGCAGGGTTTCGCGTCCGCGCTCGGCCATGACCTCGATCGGCAGGCAGCCGTCGAAATAGCCTGCGGTCTCGCCCTCATGAAACTCGGTCTTATCAGCGGCAAGCAGCGCATCGATAAAGCCTTCGTAATCGTCACGCGTCATCGGGCAGTTGATATAAGCGGTCCGCTCTTCTTCGGTTTCGCCTTTGTCGTAGCGGCTTTGCAGCCAGCAAATCGACATATCGATGCTGTCGGCGTGGACGATCGGGGCAATGGCGTCGAAAAAGGCCAGCGAATCCGCGCCGGTCAGGCTTTGGATCGATTGTCCCAGCGCGGCCGAGGTCAAAGGTCCGGTGGCGACGATCCAGCTGCCGTCGCTTGGCAGTTCGGTGATCTCTTCGCCCCGGATTTCGATCAGCGGATGCTCGCGAAGCGCCTGGGTCACGGCCGCGGAAAAGGCATCGCGGTCTACTGCCAGCGCACCACCCGCGGGCAGGCGGTTGGCATCGGCCATGCGCATGATCAAGCCGTCGGCTGCGCGCATTTCCCAATGCAGTTGGCCGACCGCATTCATCTGATCATCATCCGAGCGGAACGAATTCGAACAGACCATCTCTGCGCAATCGCCGGTGCGGTGGGCAAAGGTTTCGACCTGGGGGCGCATCTCGTGAAGGACGACGGGCACGCCTGCTTGCGCGATCTGCCAGGCGGCTTCCGAGCCTGCAAGACCTGCGCCGATGATATGGATGGGCTGCATCGTCGGTTCCTTTTGCTTTCTTCCCTTGGCAGGGGTGGGCCGAGTAGGTAGCAACGAAGTCGATGTGCAGCAAGGGCGGGACAGGTCGACCGTGACAGAGTTTGAGACTTTTCGGGTGGATAACGCGGAATTGCGCATCCCGGTTCAGGGATTGAACGCGCGACTGCGTGGCCGGCTGCTGGATGGCGGCTATGAGCATTTCGAAAGAGATC
>NZ_DALZMB010000164.1:0-5785 GCF_032007265.1 Paracoccus sp. (in: a-proteobacteria)
CGTCCTCAAGCGGTGCCAGATCGGCAAAGCGCAAGGTTCGTTCGGCCGCGGCACCGAACACCGAAGGCGCATCCGAGTTTCCGGCGGTGAAATGGTTGAACAACAGGTTCAGCGAGATCGCCATGAGCGCGGAAGAGCTGATACCCGAGTGGAAAATCGTCTCAACCCATGCCGGGAACTGGTGGTAAAAGGTCGGCAAAACGATTGGGATCGTGCCAAAACCGATCGAGGTTGCCACGATGATCAGGTTCATGTTGTTGACGTAATCGACCTTTGACAGCGTGCGAATGCCGCTGGCGGCAACGGTGCCGAACAAGACGATGCCCGCGCCGCCCAGCACCGGGCTGGGGATTGCAGCAACCACACGGCCCATGACAGGCAGCAGACCAAGCGCCACCAGGATCAGACCACCCGTTGCCACGACATAGCGGCTTTTGACGCCCGTCACGGCAACCAGACCGACGTTCTGGGCAAATGCACTTTGCGTGAAAGAGCCGACAACCGGCGCCAGCATGCTGGACAGCATATCAGCGCGCAGCCCGTCGCCCAGACGCTTGGAATCGACCTTGGTTTCGACGATGTCACCCACGGCGAAAATATCAGCCGAGGTCTCGACCAAAGTTACCATGATCACGATGAACATCGACAAGATCGCGGCAAAACCAAAGGTCGGATAGCCAAAGTGGAAAATCTGCGGCAGCGAGAAGATCGGCCCCTGCGACACCTGCGAGAAATCCGTCATGCCGGTGACATAGGCAAACAAAGTTCCCAGCACCAGCGCCAGCAAGATCGACAGGCGCGAGATCGCTGCATTACCGACTTTGCTTAGCAAAAGCACGATCACCATCGTCAGACCGGCCAGCAGAATATTCGACTGGCTGCCGAAATCTGGTGCATTGCGGTTTCCGCCCATGGCCCAGCCACCGGCGACGGGCATCAGGGTCAGACCGATCGTGGTAATGACAATCCCCGCCACCAATGGTGGAAAAAAGCGCGTAATGCGTGAAAAGACCGGAGTTATCAGCAGGCCCAGAAATGAGGCCGCGATCACCGAGCCAAATATCGCGGGCAGGCCACCATTGCCAGCGATGGCGATCATGGTCGCAACGCCTGCAAACGAAACCCCCTGCACCAAAGGCAGCTGGCAACCAAAGAACGGCACGCCAATGGTTTGCAGAATAGTTGCGACACCACCTGCGAAAAGTGAGGCGGTGATCAGAAGGCCAATCTCAGCCGGGGTCAAACCTGCGGCCTGTCCGACGATCAAAGGAACGGCGACGATCCCGCCATACATCGTTAAAATATGCTGAATGCCATAAGCCAGATTTGCAAAGAGGCTAAGCTTCTCATCCTCTGGCCGGGCGGATACTACATCCTTGTTGGTAACAGTTTCCAAAGCAATCTCCCCTCCCATCGCAAGTGCACGTCGGCACTGGCAAGATTGCCGGAGCCTACCGGGAAAATTCGGGCAGATCTTTTACGGAAATTTTTAAGCTGTCTTAAGATATGGCATATAATGATTGCGCCAAGCGTGAAGCGTGGGTGCGGTCAGAACGGGGCCAGATTGTCCCGTATCATGCTGGCACAACCGCTATGCGTCCAGAAATATTTGCAAGATTGGTTAAATATTGCAGCGCCTTATCGGTCAGGGTGATGCATTTTGGGGCGGCGTTGCAACGGGAAAAGCCCGCTCAAGCCACGCCGCTTGTGCCCATATGCTTGGCCAACAGCGCCAATTGCTCAGCATCTGCACGGTCGCGGTGCTTTTGATGCAGCTGTCGGGCCAACAGCCGGTCCCCTGCTGCGAGTGCTGCCAAAATGCCACGATGTTCCAGATCCGACTGCTTGGGAATCGGTCGCAGCGCCACCACCATCACGCGCGCGCGGTACTGGCGTGCCCAATAGGTGCCAATGGCTTCTTGCAGATGGGGGTTGGCGCAGGCCGCCACAATCAAGGAATGAAAGCGGTCATCCAGCTCGGACCAGCGCGGAATATCACCTGAGGCCGTCGCCCCCTCCATTTCGGTCAGGATCTGGGCAAGCTCGTCGAGCAGCTCAAGGCTCAGACCCTGTGCCGCGGCCAGCTCGACCGCGCGCACTTCGAGCGCGGAAAAAATATCCAGAATATCGGCAATGTCCTGCAGCCCCAAGGGTCTGATGGTGACGCCCCGGCGCGGGCGGATATCGATCAGCCCCTCTTCCTCAAGGCGGATCAGCGCCTCGCGTACCGGTGTCCGTGACAGGCCAAGCAGCGCGGCAATCTCGGCTTCAAGCAGGGTCGTTCCGGGGGCAAGCCTGCCGGTCAAAATCCGATAACGCAGATCAGCATAGGCCCGCTCGCGCGCACCCAGTGCCGAGACATTGCGCCCGACACCCGGACGCAGCCAGTCGGTCTGACGATACAGATGTTTGCGCTGGCTGCGACTGTCAGCAGGGGACATGTGCGCCACCCTCCGGCTGGGGGGGCGCGAATAGGGCAGATTTTGGGGGCAAAGCAGGTATTTTCATAACCACCACGATATTATCCGAAGCGGATTTAGCGCGCTTGCCCGTGATTGGCCACGGGCAAGACAGGGCTCACGTTGGGCTAGTTGACCGCGACACTTCGCGAACTCATCAGTGCCTTGCGAACCAAGGGCGCCAGCCAGACGAGGATGGTCAAAACCCCCAACCCTGCCGCAATCGGCCGGTCGAAAAATGCCAACATATTGCCGTCGGCCTTGATCATCGAGGTAATGAAATGCTGCTCGAGGAGCGGTCCAAGGACAAGGCCAAGGATCGCCGGCGCGATCGGAATATCACTTTCCTCCATCAGGAAGCCCAAGATCCCAAAGCACAGCATCAGGATGATCCCGAAAATCGAGTTGGTGATCGCAAAGGCACCGATGATGCAAAACATCAAGATGATGGGCATCAGCACGCGCTGTGGCACGGCCAGAATGCGGGTCGAAGTGACAATCGCCAGCCAGCCCAATCCGATCATCATGATATTGGCCAACAAAAAGACGATAAAGAGGGCGTTGATCAGCTCTGCCTGATTCAGAAAGATCATCGGGCCGGGGTTCATGCCCTTGATGTACAGAACACCGATCACGATTGCGGTGATGGAATCGCCCGGAATTCCGAATACCAGCGCCGGAATCCATGCGCCGCTGACTGCCGCATTGTTGGAAGCGCCAGCCTCGACCAGCCCCTCGATATGGCCTTTGCCAAATTTTTCCGGCTCGCGCGAAAAGCGCTTGGAAATGGCATAGGAAATCCACGCTGCGATATCCGCACCTGCCCCCGGCAAGGCACCAATGACCGTTCCGGTCACGTTGCCGCGCAGCATCTGAACGGGATAGCGCTTAAGGATACGCCATTGGCTGGTGATCATGCCCTTGGTCGATGGGCGCAAGGGCGGCGGCAATTTATGCCCGCGCGCCAGATAGCGCAGCACTTCGGCAAAGGCGAAAAGGCCGATCATGGCGGGAATGAAAGAAATACCGCCAAGAAGGTCGATATTGCCAAAGGTATAGCGTGGCTCGGCGGTTGGGTTATCCATCCCCACGCAGGCAGCCACCAATCCGATTATCAGCGACACCAGCCCGCGCAGAACCGAACCTGGCGAGACAAAAACCGCCGCAGAAAGTCCCAGCAAAACCAGCCAGAAATATTCGAACGAGGAAAACTTCAGCGCCAGCTCTGCCAGTATGGGTGAGGCGACGATCAGCACGATGGTGCCAAAAATCCCACCAATGACCGAGAAGATCAGCAATGTCCCAAGGGCTTCGGCCCCTTGGCCATCGCGGGTCATGCGGTAGGCATCATCCACATATGCGGCACTGGCGGGCGTTCCGGGAATGCGCAAAAGCGCACCGGGAATATCGCCGGAAAAGATCGCCATGGCTGATGCGGTGACAATCGCGGCGATCGCGGGCACGGGGTCCATGAAGAAGGTGATCGGCACCAATAGCGCCGTGGCCATGGTCGCGGTCAATCCGGGGACGGCGCCGACAAAAAGGCCGAACAGCCCCGAAAGTACCATGACCATCAGGACATAGGGGTCAAAGACCATGGCGAATGAATGGGCGAGTGTGCTCATTTATCTTGTCCTTACCACGGTAACGAGAAAAGTTCACCGCGCGGCAGCGGCACGTACAAAAGCTTGCCAAAGGCGAATTGCAAAACCACCACCGTCGCAACCGACATGAGCAGCGAAAACAGTGGTGGATTGCCCATCAGCAGCATCATTCCCAGCACCAGCGCAAAGCTGGCCAGAGTAAATCCCAGCACATTCAGCACTACGATATAGGCCACGACCATCAGACAAGCTGCAGCCAGCTTTGCCCAAATTCGACCGCTTTTGCCCCAGTCGGTCAAAGCGGCAAAGCGCGCCGTGCCCGCTTCCTTGGTGCCCTGAAAGCACAGACATGCCCCCACGGTTAACGCCATGAAGGAAATGACGCGCGGCAGCGTTTCGGCCCCGTATTTCTGGCCAGGCAATGGCGAGAACTGCAAGGAACTTAGAAACAGCAATATGCCTGCCAGCAGGACGATCACGCCCAGTCCCAGATTTCCTAATTTCATCTTTTGCCCCTCAGATGGGAAAAAGGGGGCCACGCTTCAGCGCGGCCCCTGTCTTATTTCGCCAAACCGGCTTCTTTCATGATCGCCCCCAAGCGGGCGTCGTCATCAGCGACAACTTTGGCGGTTTCATCTGGCCCGCCCCAGCGCAGGCCAAAGCCCCGCTCTTTCATAAAGTTCTGATATTCCGGGCTATTATAGGCTTTTTCCAGCGCATCGACCAAACGCGCCCGCACTTCGGGGGGCATATCCTTGGGCGCGGCAATCGTGCGCCAGACCGAAAGCTGCCAGTCTGATCCGGTTGCCTCTTTCAGGGTCGGAACGTCGGGAAAGACCTCTTGGCGTGTGTCCGACATGCTGGCAAGCGCGCGCACGCGGCCTGCATCAATCAGCGAGCGCCCCTCGGCCAAAGAAGAGGGTACCAGCTGCACGCCGCCCGCGACCATATCGGTCAGCCCTGCTGCTGCACCTTGGCTGGGCACCCATGAGATGTTTTGCACCGGGATGCCCTCGGACATCAGCCAGCCCAAAAGGTTAAGATGCCAGATCCCGCCCTGTCCCGTCCCCGAGGCCTTGATGGTGCCCGGCGGGTCGTTCTTGATCGTGTCACGCAGCTCGACCGCGGTTTGCCAGGGCGCATCGCTGGCCACCATCAGCCCGCCCGGATCTGCATTGACCATGGCCAGAAAATCGAAATTCTCATGGGTCAGATCAGTCAGGCCTTGCCAATGCATCATGTCGATTTCAATGGTCACGACACCGATCGTATAGCCGTCTGGCTTGGCATTCGCGATGGCCGAGTGGCCAACCACGCCCGAACCACCCGTGCGGTTCACCACATTGACTGGTTTGCCCAGCTCTTTTTGCAGCATTTGGGCAAAAATGCGTCCGACGGCATCTGTGCCACCGCCCGCCGCCCAAGGCACCACCATCTCAATCGGTCGTTCGGGATATTCGGCATGCGCAGCCAATGGCGCCATTAGCGCCGTTGTGGAAATAAGCGCAGTCAAACCATGTAGAATGGTTCTACGTTTCATCAGATCTCCTCCCCAGGATGGGGTACTGTCCCCGATAAAATCATCTTTCCTTAATGTATACGTTGTCAACGATCCTGTGGGCGTGCTGCGATTTTTTTACGTTTCGTCAGGTTTGCAAAATATAATCAATGGGCACCTCGAAAAATTGCCGTGACGACGCTGCCATCGTAGGATGAGGGGGG
>NZ_DALZMB010000165.1:0-5764 GCF_032007265.1 Paracoccus sp. (in: a-proteobacteria)
CCCCCCTCATCCTACGATGGCAGCGTCGTCACGGCAATTTTTCGAGGTGCCCATTAGATGGTAATGCGCTGAGACCCTCCGCCACTGTTGATGAGACACAAGATGACGATCACGCACCAAGATGAACTGGAAGGCCTTAGAAAGATTGGCCGGATTGTCGCTAACACCATGCATTCCATGGCGGCAGCTATGGAGCCCGGCATTACGACGCGCGAACTCGACATCATCGGCCAAGAGTTGCTGGAGCGTGAGGGAGCAGTGTCGGCACCTCAGGCCACATATGATTTTCCAGGCACGACTTGCATCAGCGTCAACGAGGAGATCGCCCATGGTATCCCCGGCGAGCGTAGGCTGGCAGCCGGGGATCTGGTCAACATCGACGTGTCCGCGTCTTTCAACGGCTACTTTGCCGACACGGGGGCGACCTTTGGCCTCGGCCCGGTTCAGCCATCCCTTGACCAGCTCTGCCGCGACGGGAAGCGCGCCATGCAGATCGGCATCGCGCAGGTGGGGCATGACAAGCCTCTGGCCGGGATCGGAAAAGCTATCGGCACCTTCGCCGCCAAGCGGGGCTATACGCTGATCCGGAATCTGGCCAGCCATGGAACTGGCAAGGCTCTCCATGAGGCCCCGGAAGAGATTCCGACCTGGCCCACCAAGGGAGACAAGCGCCGGATGCACAATGGCCTCGTGCTGACCGTTGAGCCGTTCCTGTCGCGCGGTGGAAGGTGGGCGACGACAGACGCCGATGATGAATGGACTCTCTACAGCGAGCCAGCCGCGCCAGTTGTGCAATATGAACATACCGTTGTGGCGACCCGTGGCGGCGCAATCATCGTCACACTTCCGGGCTGACATTTATTTGACCGGCAGGTTTGGGCTCTTAGTGACTGCGGCATCCTAATGCGAACGGGCGCCGAAAGTCGGTGAGATCGAGTGCTGAATTGTCTGAGAACACGCACGTACCACATGACTCGTGTTGTGAAACGGATCTGCTGCAATGATCGACAGACAACGCGCGAGATATGTGATGCAGCATTGGATGGCGAATTGGATATACGTCATTCCTTTTCTGCGACAGACAAGATGACACTACCCGATGCGAACGGATGCCGCGGTGTAGTCGCCCCAAACCAGACGTCCGTGTTTGGTGCAGAAAACTCGAGGTGCCACAGGCGACTATATGGGACTTAGGTGCAGCTCGCTGCGGCTGCGCAAATGGTGGCTGTCGCGTCACGGCCTTCCTGAATATCTTAGGATGCAGCAACCCAAGGAAGACGATGACATGTTGTTTTTTGACAGGATCAAAGCACTGTTTTCTCAAAGAGTTTCCTCACCTCAAGCCATGAGAGCAATGCCAGTTGAACTCACACAGCAAGAAATACAAAGGGCACTAGATCGTCTAGATGAGCTTGCGAGAACTGCAATTCTAGGAGAAATCGGCGGAAGCAAGCCTCAACAAGAGAACAGGGCTACAAGCTGGTGGGGAGGAAATTTTCTCGGTGCGCAAGATGAGGATGTTCCTATTTGCAACCGGTCAGGAAAAAAAATGCATCCTGTACTGCAAATTCGTATTGACGAGTTACCGGAAACACCGCCCGCCTTCGAAGGGCTTGCACTCGTAAACATTTGGATGGATTTGCAATCCTCCACTTTTTGGGGCGCAGAAAATGGTCATGGATTTCTGGTTCGGACGTATTCCGACATTGCAAACCTTATCCCTCTTGGGGTCGGCTATAGGGAAAGCTCTGATCTACCAACATTTCCTGTACTCTGGCGTGAAACAATAGCAGAGCAACCAAGCTGGGAAGACATGGCCGACGAAGTACCGACAAACGTTGCCCAAGCTTCCGCAGATGATTGGTTCTTTAAGAGCAAATACTTATCTGACAGATACCACGAATTGCGTAGTAAGTACCCGGTTAAGATTGGAGGGTGGCCAACATGGATTCAAGGTTCCGACTGGCCCAAAGACGCACAGTTTTTCTTTCAGCTCGACTCGACTGACAAAGGCAAAATGTTTCTCGGCGATGGAGGTTCACTCTACATATTCAAGACTTCGAATTCATGGATAATTAGAGGAGATTGCTACTGAAGCTGACATTCACACTGTGCGCCGCCTCGCGCTCTTTGGGTTCATCACGTCGATCTGCCAGCTCTTGGCAGGAACGGCGCATTGCGGTCGTTCGGGGCCGCCTGACATCATCAGCACTGGAGTATAGTAAGCGCGTGTTTGGGACGGTATTTGTGGCGTCTGCCGCCAGCTCTGCTGACGCCACCGGGCTTTAGCTGCGGCCGGCTGCACCGGCCTTCGCCCGAGCCAGTCAGGTCGATGCGGGCGGCTGCGGCTAATGCCTGTCTGTCTCGTGATCCGAGCCAGTGTTTAAAGGCAAACAGTTCTGCCTTTTTGCTCACAAGAATTGCCTCTCCCCTCTACCGAAAAGTCGGCAACATTTTGTATTTACGACAAAATCTACCATCGTCGACGACGAATGGACGCGGAAGATAAGTGTGTATTCATCTTTCCAGAACATGCCACAATCAGTCGCAGAGCCCCAGTCTGAGATCTAAGGGTCTATGATCGACGTAACTAGATCAAGCGTCCGCTTTGCGGACGAACCTGCCGTTCCCTACTTCAACCTGAACAACATCTCGCGCTCGCCCGACATGTTGAGGTCATCTGCAAAGCCGATTTCACGGGCATTACAGTTTTTCAGCAGGGCACGCATCGAAAGGTTGGACGCCTCGGTGGAGGTGTAAAGGCGAAGCCATTGTGCCGTCGACTTGACACCATTCACCAGTTCACGACCAATCCCCTGCCCTCGCATTGCAGAGGAAACACATACGATCGAGAGAAGCGGCCAGCCCACGAAATCAGACGGGGCGACCTTAGCGTAGCCAACAGCCACATCCTCCAGCTCGGCGATCAAGAGGTTGCCTTGCTGCATATCGATACGGCGATCACCCATAAACTCGTCAAAGCTCTTGAGCGCCGGATAATCACGAATTTCGCAAGGTCTGATGATTGTTCTAGGTCGCATGTGTCCTCCGCGATCGCCAACCTAGAGAACACATGCCCGCAGGGAAGCCAATGGCCCCCCTTGACCCTGCGAGAGTCGCTGGACCGGGCCAGCCGTGGCGGCATGCCGGGACGAAACCGAATACCGCGCGTTGGGCTTCTCCGAGATTGTCGCATCCACGGACGCAAGGCCTATTAAGACCAAGGCCCCAAATGATGGCTAAGGGCTCAAAGTGCCGAGCCCAACAGCATTGTAAGGCCCGGGCAATGGTGGCAGCTTTGCGGACAAAGCGGAATCTCGCGCTAGAGTTTTATTTGAAAAATGAATTTCCTCCGTTCGCGTAGACTGGCATTCGCGGAGGAACTATGAGGATGTTATTGAAGTGTATGTGTCGTGGCTGGGCAAGAGAATTTATTTTCTCAACAAGTGATGCAGTAACAAGTTCTGGCATGGCATAATAAATAAATTCCCCAAATCCAGAAAGCAGCCATGATTCAAAACTTATCCCGCGGGCAGGATTGAACCTGTTGGGAAGGCCAGGCCCAGTGCAAAGATCATAGAAATCGTAATGATCTTTTGTAGACCAACCTGAATATAAAAAGGCTGTATTCGAACTAATATATTGTTCCCAAATATTATTTTCTAACTCCTCCGGTAGCTCTATATCAGGGTGGTAAATAGCAAACTCCGCGACCGCTCTTTCAGGATGCAAAAGTACCATGCCAGGATGCTCACCGCCTCCGCCCCCAAGAACAAGTTGGTTGGGAAGGCAACGAAATTCATCGTCATTGGGATCGAGCGAACCGGCAATTTCCTCAAGTGGACGATAAACTGGTAAATGTCCAAACTGACCCACTAGTTCATGTTTGTAGCAATCTATGTAACTCATCGTAGTTAGCCATGAACGTTTAGTTTCAGCTATGAGGACATTAACTTTGCGTTCAGAAAAAGGAAAGCAGTGTCCGCAAAGGGCTCCTTGCGTCAACCGTTAATGCTTGCCCCCGCCAGCAGCACTGGGCCAAGCTGGCAAGGACTGCTCAGCGGATGAAGCGGACAATCGAAGTTACGAAGAGCTTTCGAAACGCATTGTCAAATTTAGCGAGGTTGCGTTACAATGAAATACTTCAGGCTTGTCGATGACATGTGGGAAGAGACCAGCCAGGATCGGTGGATATTTGGACGTTTCAAATATGAAACTGAACGAGCGAACTATGAGTTTATCGACCCCCCGATCGAGTACATGGCGCCATGCACCTACCCAATAGAGTTGCGTCGAGAGGGCAAGCCAACGGACTTTAGTTTCACCATGGATCCGGGAAATGTTCCAATTCTTAGCACGAAAGCTAAGAACGCCCTAGCGGGCATTCCCGAGGTGGATCGCCCTTATCATGACGTGGTCATTGAGCCTATCTGCATTGAAAACACGAAAGTTGTGGGCACATATTTCGTGATGATCATCGAAACTCAAGTTGCCTGTGTTGATGAGGCAAGGTCACGTTTCGAAAAGTATATCAAAGACGATCCTGTTCGCCCTGACAAGGCTGGCCAATACCGCTACTTTTACGAACTCGTTCTCGATCCTACGAAGACCGAAAGCCGTCACATATTCAGGCTCAAAGACCATCTCAGTACCATCATAGTGAGCGAAGAAGTCAAACTTAGATTTGAGAATGCAGGTGTTACAGGCGCGAAATTTGAGTCCGTGAGTTGATGCGGACGATTGCCATTAGAGCGCAAATAGCCCGTCATTCTCGCACGTGAAACCGTCCGCTAAGGGCTCCTTGGGTCGACCGTTACTGCTTGCCCCCGCCAGTAGCACTGGGCCAAGCTGGCAAGGACTGCTCTGCGGGACAAAGCTGCCGTTCCGTCTAACTGCGCCCCGGCCAGCGCATCACCGCAGCGAACTCCTCTGGGGTTTCCTGCGGACGAGTAGCCCCGTTCCATGATCTGGCACCGCATCGCGCTTGAAATCGTCAGTCAAATTACCTGTGCCTATCATGGCCTCCTTGCCTCAAAGTAAGCGAAGAAGGCGTCCACAAAACATGGGGCTATTCACATGGCCTTCGGCCAGAAGCCGGTCGAACGCGCGCATAAAGACTTGCTCGACTTGGACGCGCTCGACCGGCTTCTGGACGAAATTGAGGGGTCTTGAGGACAGGCCGGTTGCAGCTCGGACAATCCGTCGCGCCTTATTTCGAGCGGCAGCCCGATCCCCCCGCACCACCGTTTCGCGCTTAATGCCCGCTAAGGACCAGCGTCTTGACCGGCAGAACCACGGTCTGGATCCTGAGCAACATCGCATGGACCAATGCCGTCGTATCAACCGCGTGCAGAAAGAGCGCTTCGCCGGTGCCGATATCGGGGTCGCTCAGGCGATCATGGCTGTTGGTATAGGCGTTCGCAATACAGCTGCTGCCGCGCGGGACGTCGGCGATCTGACCTTTGTAAAGCGGCTCGAGCGTCGCGGTGATCGTGCCGGGCTTGGCGAGTTGCTGCGCATCGAGCAATTGGTCCGAGGCGCGAACCTGCCCTGTCGCGATCACATCCTGCACTTCGGTCACGACCATCGGAATGACCTGATAGGGCTTCGACGCGCAAGTAACCTCGGCGATCATCCCGACTTTCAGGACCTGCGCCTCGATCTGGTTGAACCCCGCCACAAGAGTTTCTTCGCCGGCATCATCGGGGACAAGAATGCCCGCTGGACGCATCAGCGGATTGATGACCTCGCCCGGACGCAGGGT
>NZ_DALZMB010000166.1:0-5753 GCF_032007265.1 Paracoccus sp. (in: a-proteobacteria)
GGTTCATTTGCGAACGACCCACGCTGAGGTATCGCACTGCCGCCGAGATCGACGGGAACACACGGCCATGGATTTCGATTGGCTTCGAGCGATGCAACGTCAGTGGACGCGGCGCATTCGCCCCAAGACCTGCGCCATCGGCATGGCCCCGCATACGCAGCATGCCGCTGATTGAAGCGGGACCAACGCCGAGCGCAGCCGCCGCGACCGAGATCGACGGATAATCGACACCCCTGATACGAACCGGGACACAGCTGGGGAGGGCTCCGCGATGTTTGACCTTGCCCGCGCGATGGCGTTGTCGCCATTCCCGTTGTCGCTGCGTTTCTGCAGCCCGGCACTCGGCACAACGACAACGGTGACGCAGATAGCCACGCGCGGTTCCATGCGGCACTAAATCGGATCTGGCGCTCATGCCGCCTTCCTCCCGAAGAACTGAACAAGGCCATAGGTGCGCGCATCGAAGAGGTACCAGCAGCAATTGTCTTTGCCCGTCATCTGGGACTCGGGAAACCATTTGACCCGGCCCACTGAGACGATCTTGCGGCACAGCGGCATGAATTCCGCTGACTGAACCGTGTGCATCCAGTCCGCATCGAACAGCAACCAGGTCGGGCGTATCCTTGCAAAGTGGTGGATCATCGGATGCAGCACATCGCGTCGCCAGGGCGGATTGGTGATGATGTAGTCCACGCCATCGGCCCAGGCAGCCAGATCATCCGAGAGGGCGTCCAACCGGCGCACATCGGAATGCCGAGGTTCAATATCCCCCTCGAAACGGCATGACATGCCCGCCTCTTCCAAGGTGTTGACCAGTGCCATATCGCCCGCGCAGGGTTCAATGAAGCTGTCACCAAACCCGAGATGGGGCAGCAATGGCGCTACAGCCTCAGGCGGGGTCGGGTAGAAATCTCGCTCAATGCGTTCGAAACTGGAGCGCTTCCCCATCACTGAACACCTTTCATCTGTCCCTTGCGCATTCGCGCACCTTGTTAAAATTGCGGGGCGAAACGCCCGAAGGCAGCGGCGGTCACAAGTCCCGCCGCGCGCCCTTGATGCGTTTGAAAAACTTTTCGGACTGGCCTTTGAACCAATCGGCATCCGCAGCCGATTGCTCAGCCACGCGGGCGGCCCGCCGATGACGGGCCTCGTAATAGCGTTGGGCCATGCGCCAGAGGATCCGCATCAGTGCACCTCCGGATCAATGATCTGGAAAATGGTCTCGGCACCAACCAGCGCGATCACCTTCAGCACGTAGCGAAAATGCGGGGCGTTCTCGCGGCGCAGCCAATTGCGCACCGTGCGCGAGGTCACCGGTCGGCTGTCCGAGGTCAGCACATCGGCCGCCAGTTCCGCCAACTCGTTCTCAGACTGCGCCTCAGGAAAAGCCCGCCACAACAGACCAGCGAACCAGACACGCTCGGCCTCTTCGCCGCCGCATTTTCGGAAAGACATTTCAGAAGGTCCTGTGCTGTTGTGTCCTCGTGCAGAAGGACGATCATCAGAACGAAGAGAGGATGCGGCAGGGCGAAGGCTCATGCCGCATCCTCGGGAGTTTGATCGGAAGGAAAGAAATCAGACTTCTCGAGACGAAGGCCAAGGATATTTGCAGCACCCAGGACCTTCCCCTTGTGGGCGTCCGGAATGGAGCCGCGCACACTCCAGCTATGAATAGTCGCATGCGGCATACGAAGGGCGCGGGCCATAGGCCTGACCCCTCCGAATGCCTGAACAATTTTTACAACGTATGTCATGCCGACAAACTGCCGCATTTTGCAGACAGTAGTCAACAGCAATTTGCCGACAGACGCTTGACTGACGATTATGCGAAAAAGCTATCATGAAAATAGTCAGCCACGCCGCCCTCCGACTCCGCGAACTACGCGAGAAAGCAAAACTCTCAATTAGAGAGATGGCCGAGGAACTAGGAATCCCGAAGGGCAAATACGAGCACTATGAAGCTCGCTACAAACGCCCATACCTCCCTGCGGACTTTGCAGCAGAGGTGGCGCGAGTACTTGCCGCACGAGGTGTGCCAAGCGAGGAAGTTCTCAGCCTTGCAATCCCAGGTGAAAGCAAAGAACCAGACGACAACCTCAATCTAAGGCTTCGCTATGAAAAGCTTTCTTCGCACCGGCAGCGGATGGTTCGTGAGTTTCTGGAAGAGCTTGAGGCAGCTGAAGCAGCAAATCAAGATAGGCCGACAGAAGATTTCGACGCCTGACACTTAGACGGCTTGCGCGCTCCAACAACTCATCCCCAGTCACCCCATCCTCCGCAGAACATTTCACGAACTCCACTCACGTTAGGCGAGTTGCCGCCAATGTGTCCACCCAAGATTGCACCAGCTGCACATCAGAAACAGCGCACGCCTTGAACCAAGAAAAGCTGCAATTAGCCGACAAAAATCTGCACCCCTAGATCAAGCCGAGACCAAATCAAAAAAACGTTCGATTAGAGTGTCTGCATTTTGCAGTTGACTACAGTCGGCATTTTGCAGACATTAACTTCATCCCGAACCTTCCGGATGGAGCCTGCACATGCACATTCCCACCGTCCTGTCCGTGACCGACTTGGACACTGCGCCGCGCGCTTCAGCCCGCGCCGACCTTCGCGACATCTCTCGCGCTGAGACCCTGCGCAGCCCGCGGGCCGCGCGCACCTTCCCCTTGCAGTCGAGCACAGCGCCCAGTGGCCCCAGCACTTTGGTGATGGCCCTTGGCGGCGTAGCGCTTGCGGTGCTTGTGATTGTGATCTGGCACATCATCGCTGGCGCTTTCGATTGGCCCGAGCTTCGCGACTTTGTGGCCCCGACTGCTGCCGAGGCCCGCGTCCACGGCTGGGAAGCGCTGGCCGAAAGGGCCGCGCCATGAGGGATACCGAAAACCTGATCATGGGCCCGAGCTTCGCAGCACAGCTGCCGACCCTGATGCCGCGAACTCTGATCTCAGAAAATCTGTTGCGTCGGGTTTTGGTCGAGGTTCCGGAGATCAGCAACACCAAGCTGGGCAGCGACATCGTCGCGGCACTCACCACCCCAACCGAACAGCTGGTCGAGGAGATGCCGTGATGGTTGCTCGGTTCCGTGTATCGAGACACGGCTGGATCGTGGACAGCGTGACCGGGCTCTACATCGTCCGTGTTGCCGTCGAAGTTCTGGATGCTGACACCGCGCACCGTATTGCCACCACCATCATCACTGCGCTGCATGCTGATTTCGGCCCGAGCAATCCGGCCTGACCCAGTTCCGCCGCTCGGGACCAGGAACCGATCGACGCGAAGCCCCTGATGGCCGCCGCCCATCAGGGGCACCTTCCCCACAGACCCGCGCCCGGCGGCTCCGGGCAATCCTCACGCAAGGAAATCTCATGCCTGAGAAACACGAATATCAGCTCGGCCAGAAAGCCGTGGACACCGTCACCGGTTTCACCGGCACGATTGTAGGCCATGTCGTCTACCTGCACGGGGACGCGCAATACCTGATCCAACCAGCAAGCCCAGGCCCTGAATTTCACGAAGCGCAGTGGATCTCCGCCAAGCGACTCATTCTTGTCAGCGAAAAAGCTTCCTGACCCTCCGGTGACCGGTCCCAGCGCGGGCCGGCATCCCGAGAGCCAGCGATGCGAGGGACGAAACATGCACATTCAAAACAGCTTCGACGGCATGCCCGACCGGCTTCCGCCTCCGACCGGAAGTAGCGGTGCCGAAATCATGCGCAGCGCCGACCGCAAGCGCCGCAGGGCACCACCCGTGAAGGAAACGGCCGAGGACCGGCAGCAGAGCGACAACCACTATTCTGTGACCGCAGATGAGCTGCGCCAGTTCGTTGAGCGCATCGAGCATCTGGAAGCCGAGAAGCGCGACATCTCCGAGCAGATCAAAGAGGTCTACGCCGAGAGCAAGGGCCGGGGCTTTGACGCCAAAGCCCTGCGCAAGATTGTCGCGATCCGCAAGCGTGACCCGGAAACCGTGGCCGAGGAAGAGGCCGTGCTCGAAATCTACAAATCCGCAATGGGGATGATCTGATGGCTAATGATTATAGCGCCAAACTTGAAGCCGAGCGCACAGCAGCCCGCGAAAAATATGCCGCTGACATGGAGGGTCAACCGCCGCTCAAGCGCCGTGAGGAACTTTGGTGGGTCGGGCGAGATGAAGAGTCGTTTGGCGCCTGCGCACCCGCCCGCGATGAGGCCATTCAGATTGGTCGTCGCGACTATGATGACGGTGCCGGGTTTTACATCATCCAAGCACGCCAGGACGAAATCGACCTTGCCGCCGCCTTCAATATGGAGCGGTTCGACGAAGCGGTCGAGGAGCATTTCGAAGACCTTGCAGGCGAAGATCACGATGGATTTCTGACCAACTATAGCGGCCTAGAGCTGGCGGCCCTCGAAACCGCCATGCGCCAAACCATCCGGCAATGGCAGGTTAAGACGCGCCTGGCTGGCGGCGGGACCTGTCTTCCGCAGATTTTCACCGAGTGTGGGAAGGCCGAGCGCATCCCATCCGACAAGGAAGGTGGTGTCGCATGAACGCCCTTTCCGATATCGTTGCCGAGGTCGCGCCTGCGGCTTCTGCCACCGTGATCCGCTGCAAGGTCGCAGATCTGCGCCGCGCGGTTTCCTTGGCCGCAAGCGTGGTCGAGAACCGAAACCACATTCCCGCGCTTGCCTGCCTCGCCATTCATCCTGCGGCGGGCAAGATCACCGTCTGCGGCACGGATCTCGATCGCTTGCTCTCGGTCGATTGCCCTGCGGAATGCGTAGCAAAATTCGGCAGCTTCACGATCGAGGCGCGCCAGTTCTCGGCATTACTTCGCGGCGCAGAGGCAGCCGAGACCGTCACCATCCAGCGCGAACCTGCAGATGCATTCGGCGACGTTCTATCCATCCAGATCGGCCCGCTCACCATCAAGCGCCGCCAGCTGATCCCGATCGAGGATTGGCCGGTCATGGCCGAGATGACCGCTGACCATGAGGCCATCACCATGGCGGAAGGGGCACTGCGCAAGGTGCTGGACACCTGCCGTCATTGCATCTCGACCGAAGAGACCCGCTATTATCTGAATGGCATCTATCTGCATGCGGCCGCCGGCAAGTTGACCGGGGTCGCGACGGACGGCCACCGCCTCGCAATGTCCCGATCCGATCAGGATTGGCCGCTCGCGGCGCAGATCCTGCCGAAGCACGCCGTCACGGCTCTCGGCGCCCTGCTGTCGCAATCCGGCGATAAAGAGATCACGGTGACAGGCTGGACGAATCCCCGCATGAAGTTTGAGGGCGATGGCTGGACGCTGACCACCAAGACGATTGACGGCACCTTTCCGGATTACAACCGCGTCGTGCCAAAACCTGATCGCGACAACTTCAAAGGCCGCGCCGTTTTGGCACCAGCCCTATTCCGGCGCATCCCGTCCGCCATTGAGAGCCATAACGGCAACGCAGCAAAGCTGGACCTGCCCGCGAAGACGCTCTCGATTTCAATTCCCAGTGACGGTCTGGAAGCGTCTCTGCCGATCGAGGCGGAGGGCGATATCAGTATTGGCTTCAACATTCGCTACCTGCGCGACTTCACCCAGCACCACGGCACCATTCGGATGCAAATCAACGGCAGCGGTGATGCGGCAATCATCCATTCCGAAGACCCGGACTTCACCGGGGTCATCATGCCGATGCGGGTGACCTAATGCTGGGCCACAATCCCATCACCCATCGCGGCATTGTGCTGATCCAGAGCGACCACCCGAGCAGGGC
>NZ_DALZMB010000167.1:0-5699 GCF_032007265.1 Paracoccus sp. (in: a-proteobacteria)
ACCGCAGCACTTGCCGCGATCTGCAACCCGACCACGAATAGCTATAAGCGGATCAACATGCCGCGCACCGATGCCGGATCAAGCTGGGCGCCTGCGTCGGTGACTTGGGCAGGAAATAACCGCACCCATATGGTGCGCGTGCCCGGACCGGGACGGTTCGAGTTCCGCCTGCCCGACAGCGCAGCCAACCCCTATCTTTTGCAAGCGGCGGTGATTGCGGCCGGCCTTGACGGGATCAGGTGTAAAATCGATCCGGGCCCGGCCAGCACAAGGGATATGTATGCCGAGGGCCATCTGGTGACTGACGCCCCCCGCCTTCCGGCGGATTTGTCGGATGCTCTGCGCGAATTCGGGCAAGACCAAGCCTTGCGAGAATTTCTGGGCGAGGATTTCTCGGCGGCTTATTTGAAGCTGAAATCGCGCGAATGGGAGCGCTCAGCTGCCAATTCCAACGAGTGGGAGCTGGCGCAGACGCTGGATATATAGCTGGAAATTCTCAGCGATTTTGCAATCACTGACGAGGCTGGCTGAATGACGGGAAATGAAGCGGGCCGCCAAGGCGACCCGTTCTTGTTGCATCAATTGCGCAGATAGCTTTCCATCGAATCTTCCAGCGCATCTTTCCACGGCGTGTGGTGGATCGGCGCCATCGTCCCGGTGATGACCGAACGATAGGCTTTGTTCCTAAAGCCCATGATGTCGTCTTTCTTATGCTCTTTCCATTCAAAGAAAGCCGCACAAGCGCCGTCGACATCAAACGAGGGGTAATCCGTCTCGGCGATCAGTTCCTTGACGTAATCACCCTGATACTGGATCGCGTCATGGGTATCGACGCCAGCATCCTCGGCGGCTTCGCGCGATTTGACATCCGCCAGCAGGGTTGCCGTCTCATGCGGGATCGCGACGCGCCCCATGATCGCATCACGCACCCACCAGGCCTGAGCGTCGAACATGTTGAAGGTGAACCACTGATCCTGCATCCCCAGATAGAACATCTTGGGGTTATAGACATAGGCCACGCCCTTATAGAGATCAGCCGTGGCCAGCCGGTTCTTGGTCTTGAGGCGCAGATCGTCGGGCAGGAATGGGAAGTGGTGCTTGTAGCCCGTGCACAGAATGATCGCATCGATGCGCTGGCTGCTGCCATCCTTGAAATAGGCGGTGTTTTCATCCACGCGCTCAAGGATCGGAACCTCTTTCCAATTGGCGGGCCATTTGAAGCCCATCGGCTCGGTGCGATGCGCCACGGTGATCGAGTTGGCGCCGTATTTCCAGCACTGAGAGCCGATATCCTCGGCGGAATAAGAGGTGCCGATCAGCAGCAGATCCTTGCCCTTGAACTCCATTGCATCACGGAAGTCATGGGCATGCAGGATGCGACCGCCAAAACGGGTAAAGCCCGGGAATTCGGGGGCGTTGGGTGTCGAGAAATGACCCGAAGCGACGATCACATTGTCAAATTCCTCGGTATACATGCGGTCTTTGACCAGATCATGCGCCGTGACCGTGAATTTTTCGGTCTTGGAATCATAGGTGACCATGCGAACCGGCGTTGAAAAACGGATCCACTTGCGCACACCCGCCTTTTCCACGCGGCCCTGAATATAGTCAAACAGCACAGCACGCGGCGGGTAGCTGGCGATCTGCTTGCCGAAATGCTCTTCGAAGGAATAATCCGCGAATTCCAGACCCTCTTTCGGGCCGTTGGACCACAGATAGCGGTACATCGAGCTATGGACCGGCTCGCCATTGCCATCTAGGCCGGTGCGCCAGGTATAATTCCACAACCCGCCCCAATTGTCCTGCTTTTCAAAGCAGACAATTTCCGGGATCTCGGCGCCTGCATTGGCGGCAGATTGAAAGGCGCGCAGCTGCGCCAGCCCAGAAGGCCCCGCCCCGATCACTGCAACTCGTTTCGTCATTTGGACCTCCTCCTCAACGTCCTCTGCGAGGATGTGGATAGTACGATATTGTTCAAATCTAGTCAGCTAAACGCGCCGGCCCCTCCCGAGCCGACGCGCAGATATCAGATAGTCAGACCCTCGGGCTCGGTCAGGCCATTGGCACGGCAGCAGGCTGTTACCGTATTGGCCAGAAGGCAGGCAATCGTCATCGGACCGACGCCACCGGGCACGGGGGTAATCGCGCTGGCGCGGGTCAGGGCGCTGTCAAAATCGACATCCCCGACCAGCACCTGCTTGCCATCACGTTCGATCCGGTTGATGCCGACGTCGATAACCACCGCGCCTTGGCCCAGCCAATCGCCTTTGACCATTTCCGGCCGTCCCACGGCCGCCACGACGATATCGGCGCGGCGAACGACTTCGGGCAGGTCTTTGGTTCGGGAATGGGCAATGGTGACGGTGCAGCTATCGCCCAGCAAAAGCTGCGCCATCGGTTTGCCCACAATATTCGAGCGCCCGATCACCACGGCATTCTTGCCAGACAAAGATCCCATCAGATCGCGCAGCAGCAACAGACAGCCAAGGGGTGTGCAAGGCACCATGGCCTTTTGCCCAGTGGCCAAAAGCCCGACGTTCGAGATGTGGAAGCCATCAACATCCTTGGCCGGATCGATCGAATTGATCACCAGATCGGAATTCAGGTGATCGGGCAGGGGCAGTTGGACCAAAATCCCATGCACCGCCGGATCGTTATTGAGCCGAGCGATCAGGGCCAGCAATTCGCTTTCCGAGGTCGTGGCGTCAAGCTTGTGTTCGAACGAGGCCATGCCGGCCTCGACCGTTTGTTTGCCCTTTGAGCGGACATAGACCTGACTTGCAGGATCTTCGCCCACCAAAACCACGGCCAGACCAGGGGTGATCCCCGCTTCGGCTTTGATGCGGCGCACATGTTCGGCAACCTTGTGCCGAATGCCCGCCGCAAAGGCCTTGCCGTCGATAATCCGTGCGTTCGTGGTGATCTGAGTGTCCATGATCCCTCTCTCGTTGGACGCGACGGGCCGGAGATCAACCCATCCGTTCGGAAGCGTATCCACCCGAACTTGACGGGAAAACAACCGTCTTATTTCCATTCAGGAACGAACGATGGTGGATATGCGCATGAATTGCCCGTGCCAGCACCTGTGCCTCGACATCGCGGCCAAGGCTGACATAGTCCTCGGGCGATTGGGCATGGGTGACGCGGATCGTATCTTGTTCAATGATTGGGCCTTCATCCAGATCAGCGGTCACGTAATGCGCGGTTGCGCCGATCAGTTTGACGCCACGCTGGAACGCCTGCTTATAAGGGTTGGCCCCTTTGAAGCTGGGCAGGAAAGAGTGGTGGATGTTGATGATCCGGCCCGACATTCTCTGGCACAGCTGATCGGAAAGGATCTGCATATAGCGCGCCAGCACCACCAGCTCGGTTCCGGTATCCTCGACGATCTGCATCATCTGGGCTTCGGCTTCGGGCTTGTTCTCTTTGGTGACGCGGATGTGGTGGAACGGGATGTCATGGTTCACCACGACCTTTTGATAGGTCATGTGGTTTGAAATCACCCCGACGATGTCAATTGGCAGAGCCCCGATCTTCCAGCGGTAAAGCAGGTCATTCAGGCAATGGCCGAAGTTCGAAACCATCAGCAGGACTTTGGTCTTTTTGTTGGCGTCGCAAAGCTGCCAGTCCATCTCGAAGTCTTGAGCAATCGGGGCAAAGGCTTCGCGCAGCTCATCCGCGCTGCGGCCCTCCTGCGAGTCGATGCTGACGCGCATAAAGAAGCGGTCATTATCCTGATCATCGAACTGCGCGCTGTCGGTAATGTTGCAGCCATTCGCAGCAAGCATGCCCGAAATTGCGGCGACGATTCCACGGCGGGTCGGGCAGGTAACGGTCAGAACATAGTCGGCCATCTGTGGCTCCTGAAAACTTCTGTGATCTTGTCGGTTTCGGCGCAGGCCGGGGTCAGGCTTGGTATGTGACCCGGATGTGCCAATTGTGTAAAAGCGGCATTTCAACTGTCAATAAAAAGATATTCCTCTCATTCTTTGGTCTTTGCCGCTTCGGTATGCCTATGTCTACCAATGCCATCCGGGTTTGAAAGTGCAAGACCACAGAAGTCGTAGACTGCGCCGTTTCCATTTTCGGGTGGTCATAGCGTAAAAATTTCCACTTGTATCCTATGGTTCTGGCTGGATTTCGTATGCTGCATTGCCCTTGTTTTGACCGCAGATGGACTGTGGCGCGGGCGCAGATCGCCTGACCTTTGCCCCCCTCGACAAGCGCTATTGGGAAGTGCCAGCATAAGTGCAGCACTGCGCCAAAGGTCTTGGTCCCAAGGCGCCCCCCCTCCCATAGGAGATAAGATGCCCCCCCTGCACAGCCAGATTCGCGGCGCCGTTCTTGAGGTGACGCTTGACCGACCCAAAGCCAATGCCATCGACCTTGCGACCAGCCGCGCCATGGGGGAAATCTTTACCCGCTTTCGCGATGATCCGGCCCTGCGGGTCGCGATTTTGACGGGTGCGGGCGAAAAATTCTTTTGCCCCGGCTGGGATCTGAAGGCAGCTGCCGAGGGTGCCTCTGTCGAGGGGGATTACGGCGTTGGCGGCTTTGGTGGCCTGCAAGAGTTGCGCGGCCTAAATAAGCCCGTGATCGTTGCCGTGAACGGCATCTGCTGTGGCGGCGGGCTGGAGGTGGCCTTGTCAGGTGACATTATTCTTGCCGCCGATCATGCGACATTTGCCTTGCCAGAAATTCGGTCGGGCACGGTGGCGGACGCGGCCTCGATCCGGCTTCCCAAGCGCATCCCCTATCATATCGCTATGGAAATGCTGCTGACAGGACGTTGGATGGACGCCCAAGAGGCCGCGCGCTGGGGTATGATCAATCGGGTTCTGCCCGCGGATCAGCTGATGGCGGAAGCGCGCAAACTGGCGGATGAGCTGGCCTCGGGGCCACCTTTGGTTTTCGCGGCCATCAAGGAAATCGTGCGCGAGGCCGAGGATATGAAATTCATCGACGCCATGGCCCGGATCGCGCGCAACCAATTCGCAACGGTCGAGGCCCTGCACCACTCGGAGGATCAGCTTGAGGGCGCGCGGGCCTTTGCTGAAAAGCGCGACCCGGTCTGGCAAGGTCGCTAGCGTCGCCGCGAGCTGCCAATCGTCTCGCCATATTGCGCGCGATAGGCCCGCGCCAGCGTTGCAGCCGAGGCAAATCCTGTCCGTGCAGCGATCTCGGCAAGGGTCAGCCTGGTATCCACGGCCAGGGCGCGCGCATGTGACAGGCGAATGTTGCGATAATACTGGCCCGCCGACATTTGCATCACCGACATGAACATCCGATCCAATGTGCGCGAGGATACGGCGGCGATCTCGGCGATCTCGGTCAAAGGCACGGGCGCATCTGCCGACTGCCGCATGGCGGTAATCGCGCGTTGCAGCACGGGCGAAAGCCCCCGATCGGTCATTCTGGGCACATTTGGTGGATAGCTGCCGGGGGCATAGCCCGATTCGATTGCACGCTGTCCATCCGAATCGGCGATGCGGCCAAACATATTGGCGACGTCATAGCTAAGGGCGTCGCCGCCATAGCGCCTGATCAACGACAAGGACCAATCCATCACCCCCCCTGCGCCGCCGCAGGTCACAAGATTGCCGTCCTCGACCCAAGGGGCCGTGACGGTTTCGACATCGTGGAAGGTTTCGGTGAAAGCGTCGATCTCCATCCAGTGGATGGTGGCCCGCCGTCCGGTC
>NZ_DALZMB010000168.1:0-5680 GCF_032007265.1 Paracoccus sp. (in: a-proteobacteria)
TGGCAAGGTTATGCTCTACCCCTGAGCTACGCCCGCACTCCGTACCAGCAAGTATTCCCTGCCGATGGGGGGTGATTTATGCGAGCTCGGCTTGGACTACAAGGGTAAAAATGCGGGCTTGCGAGAAAACTCGATCAGGGGCGGTGTGGGCAGTGGAATGGTACTGCTGCGCGGGAGCAAAGCGGCGGCCCGAGCAGTCGCGCCAATGCGTCAAGATAAAGGGGCGCAAGTCTGCGCCCCTTTGGTTGGTTATTCGATTTCGATCATCAGATCCTTGGCGTCGATCTGGTTGCCCGGGCTGACATGGACCGCTTTGACGATGCCTTCGCGGTCGGCGTGGATGCCGGTTTCCATTTTCATGGCCTCGATGGTCAACAGCAGGTCGCCGGTTTTGACCTTTTGTCCGACCGAAGCGGCGACGCTGGCGATCACCCCCGGCATTGGTGCCCCCAGGTGAGAGGGGTTGGCGGGGTCTGCTTTGGGGCGCGCTTTGGTCTGGGCTTTGATCAGGCGGTTGGGCACGCGGATAACGCGCGGTTGGCCGTTCAGCTCGAAAAAGACTTTCACATCGCCATTTTCGTCGGTTTCACCGATGGTCTGGAACAGAATTTCCAGATTTTTACCCGCATCGATTTCCGCCGTAATCGCCTGACCCGGTTCCATCCCATAGAAAAAGGTTTGGGTCGGCAGCGCGCGCACCGGGCCATACATGCGATGGCGCCCCATATAGTCGAGAAAGACCTTGGGATACATGAGATAGCCGTTCAGGTCCTCATCATCGATGGTCTTGCCTTCGAGTTCGGCAGACAGGGTGTCGCGAACGGCCTCGAGGTCGATGGGAGGCATTGAGGCTCCCGGGCGCGTGGTCAGGGCTGTCTCGCCTTTCAGCACCTTCTTTTGCAGGGCCGGCGGCCAGCCGCCCGGAGGTTGGCCCAGATTGCCCTTCATCATGTCGACGACCGAATCAGGGAAGGAGACCTCGTTGGCGGGATCTTCGACTTCAGCGCGGGTCAGGCCCTGCGCCACCATCATCAGCGCCATATCCCCCACGACCTTGGAGGAGGGGGTGACTTTGACGATGTCACCAAACATCTGGTTCACATCGGCATAGGTCTGGGCGACCTCGCTCCAGCGTTCCTCAAGGCCCATCGAACGCGCCTGTGCCTTGAGGTTGGTGAACTGGCCGCCCGGCATTTCGTGAAGGTAAACCTCAGAGGCCGGGGCCTGATTGCCCGATTCGAAGGCGGCATATTGTTCGCGCACCGCCTCCCAATAGTTCGAGATCGCGCGGATGGCGCTGATGTCCAGGCCGGTGTCGCGATCGGTATTGCGCAGCGCCTCGACGATCGAGCCAAGCGCTGGCTGTGAGGTGCCCCCCGAGAAAGCATCCATTGCCGCATCAACCGCATCAACGCCCGCCTCGGCGGCCGCCAGGATCGAGGCGCCAGCTATGCCGCTTGTGTCATGGGTGTGGAAGTGGATCGGCAGGCCGACCTCTTCTTTCAGGGCTTTGACCAAAGCACGCGCGGCACCCGGCTTGAGCAGGCCCGCCATATCTTTTAGGCCAAGCACATGGGCGCCCGCATCGCGCAATTGCCGACCCATATCGACATAGTATTTCAGGTCATATTTGGCGCGGTCCGGGTCCAGAATGTCGCCGGTATAGCAGACCGTGCCTTCGCAGATCTTGCCGGTCTCGATCACGGCATCCATGGCGACGCGCATGTTTTCGACCCAGTTCAGGCTGTCAAAGACGCGGAACACATCGATGCCGGTCTTGGCGGCCTGATCGACAAAGGATTGCACGACGTTATCGGGATAGTTGGTGTAACCCACCCCGTTTGACGCACGCAGCAGCATTTGGGTCATCAGATTGGGCATACGCTTGCGCAGGTCGCGCAGGCGTTGCCACGGGCATTCCTGCAAGAAGCGATAGGCCACGTCAAAGGTCGCGCCGCCCCAGCATTCGACCGAGAAAAGATCGGGCAGATTGGCCGCATAGCTGGGCGCAACCTTGATCATGTCCAGCGAGCGCATCCGCGTGGCCAGCAACGACTGGTGTCCGTCGCGCATGGTCGTATCGGTGATCAGCAGGCGCTTTTGCGCCAGCATCCAATCGGCCACCGCTTTGGCGCCCTCAGCCTCAAGCAGCTGGCGCGTGCCGGGGGCGGGGGTGGCATTGGGGGGCGGGGCAACGGCCTTGCGGGCGTCGGCAGGCGGGCGCGGGCGGCCTGCGGTTTCCGGATGACCGTTGACGGTGATGTCTGCGATGTAAATCAGCAGTTTGGTCGCACGGTCACGGCGCTTGCGGAAGTGGAACAGATCCTCGGTCGTGTCGATGAACTTGGTCGTATAGGTGTCATCCAGAAAGGTCGGATGTTTGAGCAAGTTGATGACAAAATCGATATTGGTGGCCACGCCGCGCACACGAAATTCGCGCAGCGCCCGGTCCATCCGCGCGATCGCCTTTTCAGGCGTCTGGGCATGGGCGGTGACTTTTACCAGCAGCGAATCGTAATAGCGGGTGATGACGCCGCCCGAATAGGCGGTGCCTCCGTCCAGTCGGATGCCATTGCCGGTGGCCGAGCGATAGGCCGTGATGCGGCCATAATCGGGAATGAAATTGTTCAGCGGATCTTCGGTCGTCACGCGGCACTGAAGCGCATGGCCTTGCAGGTGGATCTCTGACTGGCTGGGAATACCGGTGGCCTGCGCCAGGGTTGCGCCTTCGGCGATCAGGATCTGGGATTGAACGATATCGATCCCCGTTACCTCTTCGGTCACGGTATGCTCGACCTGAACGCGTGGGTTCACTTCGATGAAATAGAACTTCTGGCTGTCCATATCCATCAAGAACTCGACCGTGCCCGCGTTCTGATAGCCGACGGCCCGACCGATTTTCAGGCCCAGCTCGCAGACCTCGGCGCGTTGGGCTTCGCTTAGATAGGGGGCAGGGGCGCGCTCGACCACCTTTTGGTTGCGGCGCTGCACGGTGCAGTCACGCTCGTAAAGGTGATAAAGGCCACCATGGCTGTCGCCCAGCAGCTGCACCTCGACGTGGCGCGCACGCAGGATCATCTTTTCCAGATAGCCCTCGCCATTGCCAAAGGCCGCTTCGGCCTCGCGGCGGCCTTCGCGAACCTTTTCGACCAGCTCGGATTCGGCATTGATCGGACGCATCCCGCGACCGCCGCCGCCCCAGCTGGCCTTGAGCATCAAAGGATAGCCGACTTCGGCGGCCTGACGCTTGATGGCGTCGAAATCATCGCCAAGCACATCGGTTGCCGGAATGACCGGAACCCCTGCTGCGATCGCGACCTGACGCGCCGAGGCCTTGTCGCCAAGCGCGCGCATCGTATCAGCCGAGGGGCCGATGAAGGTGATCCCGGCTGCGGTGCAGGCATCAACGAAATCCGGATTTTCCGATAAAAGCCCATAGCCCGGATGGATGGCATCTGCGCCCGACAGCTTGGCCACGCGGATGATCTCGGGGATCGACAGATAGGCTGCGACCGGACCCAGCCCCTCGCCGATGCGATAGGCCTCATCGGCTTTGAAGCGGTGCAGGCCCAGCTTGTCCTCTTCGGCATAGACGGCGACGGTTTTTTTACCAAGCTCGTTTGCCGCCCGCATCACGCGAATGGCAATCTCTCCACGGTTGGCGATAAGGATTTTCCTGAACACGCACATTCCCCCAAGGCTGAATCCGGGCATCTTTGATGATGCTGCGTTGCAGCGCAAGCAGTGCTAAGGGTGGATAGGTAAAAAGTAGAACGCCCGTTTCAGCGCCGACCGCCAAAGAAGCCTTGCAGCAGGGCTTTGGATTGTTCGGCTAAAAACCCCTCATAGACCTCGGGGCGATGATGGCATTGGGGATGATCGAATACCCGCGCGCCATGGGCGACCCCACCCATGCGCGCGTCCTGGGCGCCATAGTAAAGCGTGGCGATGCGCGCGGCGGAAATTGCTGCGGCACACATCGGGCATGGCTCTAGCGTTACCCAAAGCGTGGCGCCGGGCAGGCGCTCGGATCCGACCAGCGCGCAGGCCTGACGGATGGCAAGGATCTCGGCATGGGCGGTGGGATCGCATAGCTCGCGCGTGCGATTGCCTGCGCGCGCCAGTTCGCGCCCATCGGCGCCCAGCAGGACCGCCCCCACCGGCACTTCGCCGCGCTGTGCGGCGGCTTGGGCTTGGGCCAGGGCCAGGGGCATGTGGCTATGGAAAGGCGGCTGGATCATAGCTGCTATTCACTCTGGATTTGCCTTTGGCGCAAGAACTGCTTTGCACTTTGCGGCGTTGGGTATAGAGCGGCGTCTTTGCCACCGCAGCGATGCGCAGGAGATCGATATGACCGAAGAAAATTCGACCCCCGAATCCGAGGGTACTGTCCCAGCACAGCCCAATAAAATCACAGAAAATTCTGATAGTGCAGGCGCCGTGGTCCCCGAGGCTGCCCCTGCGGCCGAAGCCGAGCGGATCGCCAAGGTTATGGCGCGTGCAGGCGTCGCATCGCGGCGTGAAGCCGAGCGTATGATCATCGAAGGCCGCGTCACCGTGAACGGCCAGAAGATCAAAAGCCCTGCATTGGACGTTTTGGCCACTGACAAGATCAAGATCGACGGCGTCGAGATGGAAGCGCCGCAAGAAACCCGTCTGTGGATGTATTACAAGCCCGCCGGGCTGGTGACCTCTGCATCCGATGAGAAAGGCCGCCAGACGGTTTTTGACGCTCTGCCGCGTGATTTGCCGCGCGTCATGACGGTCGGCCGGCTTGACCTTAACTCTGAAGGTCTGTTGCTGCTGACCAATGACGGCGAGCTGAAGCGCCGCCTGGAGCTGCCGACGACGGGCTGGCTGCGCCGCTACCGCGTGCGTGTGAACGGCCAACCCAGCGACCTGACCTTTGATCCGCTGCGCCGTGGTCCGACCATCGATGGCGAGGACTTCAAGCCGATGGAGATCCGTCTGGATAGCCAGCAAGGCGCCAACGCCTGGCTGACCGTGGGCATCCGCGAAGGCAAAAACCGAGAGATCCGCCGCGCGATGGCCCATGTCGGGCTGATCGTGAACCGCCTGATCCGTATCGGCTATGGCCCGTTCAAACTGACCGGCATGGAAGTGAACGAGGTTCGCGAAGTCAAACGTCGCGCGCTGCGTGATCAGCTGGGCGGCATTCTGACCGGAGATGTCGAAGAAAAGCCGCGTGAGTTCCGCGACCGCGGCGCCGAAAGCCGCCGCTCGGACGACAGCCGTGACACCCGTGGCGGTTTTGCCCGCCGCGAAGACGGTGACCGCAAGCCGTTCGCCCGCCGCGAGGATGGTGATCGCAAGCCGTTCGCCCGTCGCGAGGATGGTGATCGCAAGCCGTTTGCCCGTCGCGAGGATGGTGATCGTAAGCCGTTTGCACGTCGCGAAGACGGTGATCGCAAGCCCTACGCCCCGCGTCAGGACGGTGATCGCAAGCCTTGGGCCAAGCGCGAAGATGGTGACCGCAAACCTTACGCCCCGCGTCAGGACGGCGACCGCAAGCCTTGGGCCAACCGCGAAGACGGAGACCGCAAACCCTACGCTCCGCGTCAGGACGGTGATCGCAAGCCTTGGGCCAAGCGCGAAGATGGGGACCGCAAGCCCTACGCCCCGCGTCAGGACGGTGATCGCAAGCCTTGGGCCAAGCGCG
>NZ_DALZMB010000169.1:0-5660 GCF_032007265.1 Paracoccus sp. (in: a-proteobacteria)
CAAGCGGCAACCGCAGCGGGATCATGCTGGCCGCTTGTGCCCCAGCGGCCGCGGCTGCCTGCAAGATCTGTTCGATCTCTGGCTCGGTCAGAACCGGGATAACGGGCGCGACCATCACACGCACGGCAACCCCCGCCCCTGTCAGTGCCTCGATCATGCGCAGACGGGTGGCAGGGGTGGGTGCGCGCGGCTCCATCTGGCGGGCCAGTTGGGGATCAAGCGTGGTCAAGGACACCCCGACCATGATCTGACGCCGCGCGGCCATTTCGCCGATCAAATCAAGATCGCGCAGAATCGTCGAGCCGCGCGTGACAAGGCTCAGCGGGTGGTTCCAGTCGCAAAGAACCTGCAAACAGGCGCGCATCAGACCCAGCTTGGCCTCGATCGGCTGATAAGGATCGGTATTGGTGCCAAAAGCAATCGGCGCGACCTTATAATTTCGGCCAGCGATCTCCTTGGCCAAAAGCTGCGCGGCATTCGGCTTGGCGGTGATCTTCGTCTCGAAATCCAGCCCCGGCGACAGGCCCAGATAGGCATGCGAGGGCCGCGCAAAGCAGTAGATGCAGCCATGCTCGCAACCACGGTACTGATTGACCGAGCGATCAAAGGGAATATCCGGAGATTGGTTACGCGTGATGATGCTGCGTGCAGCCTCCATCGAAATGGCAGTCCGCAACAGGCTTTGCTCTTCGGGAATATCCCAGCCATCGGATTCACGTATCCGCTGATACGGCTCAAATCGCGGATCAGGGCGATTGGCACTGCCCCGCGCCTTGAGGATTTCATCTGGGTTGGCCGGAGGAAGCATCAGAATCACCAAGAACGAATGGGGAACAATAACACCGGGCGACTGGCCAAATCAATGCCGCCGTCGACTGTCGATCCAGCTTCCGTCACGGCAGCAAACCGCCGTCTTTGGGAAAAACGCGAATTCCCCCTTTCAGATCAGACGGCAAGACCTCATATTGATTGGCAATGAGGAGAGCTTCGATGCCCCTGCCACAATTTCTTCTGGTTCTTGCTGCCGTCATCGCCATGGCAGGCCTGACCATCTGGGCCGCACTTTCAGTCGGGCTGTCGCCTTTGCTGCTGGGGCTGTTGGCTTTGGTTGCTGAGGCCGTTCTTCATTACACGCGCCGCGAATCCGGTGATCAGCGTCACGGCAAACATCATTAAAGTCGAGGCTGCTGACCTATGCCTGGCTGAGTGAGGTGACGCCCCTGTCGTCTTGGCTGCTGGACGACGCCTTGTCGATCTGCGCGCCGCGGCGGTTTTTATCCAGCACTTTGCCCGACGGCTTTGGGGTAACTGGTTATCATATCACCATTGCGACGATCCTGGCTGGATTGCTGCCAACCGCCTGCCGCGCCAATCAGTAAAATCGGACGCTGAAAGCGTCAACCAGCCTGCTCGCCCCTATTCTATCTCCGGAAATCGCCTTCAGTCGCAACGTTTCGTTCCACGAGCCTCGTCTTGCTGGCGTAATTTCGCTTGCATACCGAGGCAGAGCATCTGACCAAGTCTCTGCGCTTTGCGTTCGCTCCGTGTTGGGAACAAGATATTCATGGCGGGCGGCCCAATCTTTCGCAGCGGTTTCTGTGGGGAAAACCTTCGACATGCGGGTGCCTTTTTGCGCGATCTCCACGCAGAAATTGCCGCCATCAACCTTTCGAATGCTTGCTATTTTTACGCATGACGCCGCGCTTGCGTATTCTGTGCATAAATGGATCGCGACTTTACGCATCAACGGAACCAATCCAGCCAATGAGCGGTCGCGATATCTATCTAATTTTCTTGTAATTTCAGGCTTTTCGCAAGATGCGAAGAAAGTAGTGGTGCCGGATGAGGGAGTCGAACCCCCGACCCTCGCTTTACAAAAGCGCAGCTCTGGCCTCTGAGCTAATCCGGCAGCACATCGCTTTTAGCCGGGGCGATTTTTTTGTGCAAGAGATCTGCGCGGCAGCAAAGCGTAAAAACGCTGATAATCCATTGGCGTCAATGCGCACATCCGATCAGATCTGATGTAGAAACTGGCATAAAAAGCACAATTTTACGCGTAACTTACTGATTTATATCGAGTGCGCTGCATGTCACTTCGGAGTGCAGCGCATCGGATTCACAAAACGGTAGCATCGGATTCACCAAAGCGGTCATTTTTTGGAAAAATCGACGAATTATGCCCGAAAGTGCGTCGATTTTCTGCGTATTTCTCCGCCTTATTCGTCCCCTCAAACTCCACGACAAATCCCTCTACGTCCGCTTGAAGATAGACGTGCGTGCCAAGCCAGCCTGGATCGAAAGCTGGTAGGATACTCCTCTCCTCCAGCATCTTCTGAACCGCGCGGAAATGAATCCCGACAGTGCGAGAGATCATGGCGATCGTCGCATAAGCTGCTTGGAACCGCTCGACCTCGCTCATGGAAACATAGGCCGCGCCGGCAAAGCCCACGCAAATTTCTTGCGGTGCCTGTAACAGCCAAGGCCCACCGCGATCCGTGGAGGCCAACTTTTTCACGGCAGAAATCGGAATACCGAGTGCGATCGCAACCGAGGAGAAGCGGCAGAGGTCTTGGCCTCTACGGACAGCCACAAGGGAAAGGACCTCACTTTGTCGAAATCGAAGATGGTCCAACCTCTTCGCACATCTCAGTAGACGGGTGCCCGGCAGCTTGCCATCTAGCTGCCACCGCAGGATCTCGATAGTTGAAGATAGAGGTCGCGCAGCCCTCGTCAAATCCACATATCCGTCCTCCTCGGTATCGAAGGACGAGGCCTTGGCGAACACCTCCGCCATGAATTCGGCGAGATCGTCACGATTGTAATAGCCTTGGGTCAAACCCACTGCTCCCTCGGCCGTGGGCACGATCGAGGCAATCACCCCCTGCTGTGCGAGCTGTTCAGCTTGCGTCTTGCTACAGCCCAGAACCTCCTTCACCTTGTTCAATGGGACCGAGTTCTGAATGCGAGTGATAAGTTGCTCGCCCTCTGCTGCTCCGAATACCCATTGATTAAATGCCGCCTCATCCGCAGTTTCGGGGATCATGCCCGCCTTGCGCATTAGTCTGTAAAGCCGGAAGCGCTTGATCCCGGTTGCGGTCACAAAAGAGTTCACGGAATGGACTCGACGCTCCCGGACCTCTTCCCCCAAGATGACTTCACCGTGCCCAATCGCAAAGTTGTCGAGAATCGCATCGCGCAAGACCTGTCTCAGCGGTGCGAACTTTTCCGCACCTCGCATATAGTTTAGCCAATTGAACAAAATTCCATATGCCGCTTGAGGTCCAGTTCGACCGCTCCGTCGTCCCGCAGCGATTTTCAACTGGCCAAGAACGTCTGCGATCGTATCAGAGCCCTGCGAACAGATCTTGATGCCGATATCACCGACCCGTGCCCAATCCTCCGCAGTGTAAGCTTTGATCAGGGCATTGGGGCCGCCCTCAATCAGTGCACCGAGCATTTCACAAGATTTTACCGCTGGTTCGATGCCTTGGCCATCCAGCCAGGGAACTGCATCTTTCTTACCCCAGAGCCGAGCCTCCACGTATGTATGCAATGGGCCTGGGGCTTGGGCTGGAGGATGCGTCAATCGTTCGAGCTTAAATTCGTGATCCGCGATGAGCTTGGGAAGGTCGAAGGCCTTCACTGTATCAGGCTCGCGCAACTCGGCGAGCATGACGCCGTGCTGACGGCAAGTCATCACTGGACGCAGCAGCCAAGCCCAACGGAAGCGCAGAAGCCCGCCGTTGATTGCAGAGTCATATCCGATATCCTCTTGCAGACACTGGGGACAGAACCGCACTTCGGTTCGACGAATGACGGAAATGCCGAGATCTTCACCCCGCAGGTGAAAAGTTTTGTTCGGACGAGCAACCAGCGTATTCTGGGCAATTACATCAACTCGCTGACCTGACATGCCAGCCAATCGGTCCACGAAAACCTTTTTGCCATCCCTGACGTCTTTACGATTGATTTGAGTAAAGCCGCAGAACGCTCCAAGGGAAACGCCGGCATGGAAATAGCCGGTGCGGATAAAATAACCTTGGGCCAGCTCGTCCTCATTGAAGGGCAGCCGGGGCGTGAGTGCCTCAGACATCATGCGGCCGCCCCGGTGCTCTTTCTTGGTCGCCCACGCTTCTTTTTTGGTGCCGGCGGCACGAGGTCGACGTCGAAAAACACTGATGATCTGTCACCTTCCTCGACTGCTGCCTCGTGGATGGCGGGTGCCCATTCACGAGGCACGAATGGGTTCTGGGCATTGAAATGGAGGTATTTCAGATCAAAGACCTTTCGGAAATCCTCGGCCTCCACAGTATCGCCGCCCTGCTCGAACGCACGGATGACGGCGTTGACAGTCAGGAACATGCAGCGGCCAAAACTTCCGTGAAGGCCATCATAGATCCGGTCTGCAAAATAAAGATCCTTCCGAATGCTGGCAGCCAGGCGCATACCTGCATCCTTGGTCACCTCTCTCAGCGCGGCATGAATGAGATCAATGGTTTCAGCACGGGCAAAGGGCATCAGAGGAAGATCTAGGTAGCGCTCCGCAAGCTCCAGATGTGCGGGGTCGTTGTAGATGAACTCGCGGAACTTGGGTGTTCCGACGAGAATAACACAGACCCCCCCTCGGTCTTGTGCAAGCGTCTTCAGGAAGCGGTTGATCACATCCTTACTGTCGGACATGTTGTGGACCTCATCGATGACAACCATCGTGATGCCGGCCAGCCGCAACCGATGAACGGCAAGGTCGCTGGCTTCCGGACGTGTCATTTTGACCGGAAAGGTATTGTAGCCTGTCGATCGGCAAAGATCCTGGCAGATGCTTTTAACGCTGGCCTCCCCTCTAAGACGACAATAGGCGATCCGTTCACCGCATTTGCTCTCGGTGAAGCTGTCGTTGAAAAGCCGCTTCAAAACCTGCCACACCATCGTTGTCTTTCCGTGCTGCGAAAGGGCCGTGATGCATACCCCCCTCCGTTCGCTGCGGAACTCCTTACCCTCCGGGAGCAAGTTGCCTTCGCCATCACGCTTGAGAACCATTTCGAGGCGCGCAAGAAAGTGGTTATCCCAGGCGCTGATGAAATAACGCCGCAAAAGCCAATCCGAGAATGCCGAGACGTCTTCACGAGACGGACGCGGATCCACCGCATGGATCGGATCGGAAGCACAAACCTCTGGGCGCAGGCCTTGAGGGCCGAGTGTCACGTCAACCATTATCTACTCCTTTGCCCCCGGCAGCCAGCTCTTCGCTTTGCGGCGACGCCCAGCCGCTGCCCCGGCAGTCACCCTTCCTTTGACACCGGCGTCAACCCGGAGCGCCTGCTGGGTTTCCGCCGGCAAATCGTCGGTATCGGAGCCCGCATTTTCGTCATTGTCTGTCGACAGCCCACCGACAGGCACTCCGTAAAGACCGTGGGTTTGTTCACTGGTGATCGCGGTGGTGGGAGTCGTAAAATAGCTTAAAAGCTTTTCTTCAAGACGATATACGTCAGCTTCGCTCTGCAAGGTCCGGCGCGAGACCTTCCGCCGGGTCGCCGTCCGATCCATGACAAGATTATGAATATTGTCTTTGCCTTGGTCACGATGCCCGGGTGCAGCTGCATTTCGCTCGGTAATCCTCCCCGTTTTAACGGGGTTTGGCCGTAGAGTTCACGCAGCCATTT
>NZ_DALZMB010000170.1:0-5560 GCF_032007265.1 Paracoccus sp. (in: a-proteobacteria)
TAACGCTCGGTTCTGGCAATGCAACAGCCGCCGGCCTCGGGGCGAATGGCCCCCGGAATATCGAGGTTTTCGTGACCCTTCGAGGCGAGACGGCGACTGTTGGCGGCATCGGGGGTGAGGGAAACCCTGGCATCCTCGGCGAGGATGGCCTTGGCCCCCTTCTGCAGGACTGGACGCCGCGTGAGCTGCTGAAGGAGGAGCAGGCTGCCCGAGATTTCGACCGTGCGGTGCGCGATGCACGCCATGCGATCTTCGCGGCTCAACCAGAGCTGACCTTTACCCCTGCCGAAGAGCGCTTGGCCGTGAGCCTGGCAATGATCCTGCCGTCTTTGCCTGGCATCCTGTCGGTCTCTGCCCGGCTCGCGACCCAGACGGTCCCCGTCCAGATTGCGGGTGAGGGGCCATGGGGCCTGACACCCGTGAGCCTCGCGAATGCGACGACCTTCGTCCAGTTCGATCTGTTGGGGCCGGACGGCGCGACGGCGGCCTTTGTGACCAAGCTCGGCTCTGCAGGCCTTCCGGCGGGCGATGCGCGGCTGGAGGCGCTGCTGTCCGACATGGTCAAGACGCCCGAGCAGCTTCTGGCTTTTGTCGCAGCCATGCTCGAACGCCAGCCAGATATTGACGGGATGATGCGCGCCGCGGCGGACGGTGCCTCCTCGGGCCAGTCACGGGAGCCCGCACCCCCGGTCCTGGAAACCCTTCTCGCCGCCTATCTCTCGGAGGATGGTGCCGCCCGAATCCAGGATCTGGATCGCGTGGTGGGGCTGATGAAGCTCGACGAGAAGGAAGAGACGATGGCCGCTTTTCTAAGGCTCTGGGGAGAGTTCAAGGCGGCCATTGGGCCGAAACGCCGCGGGAGGAAGGTCGCATGAGCTTTGATCCGCAGCCGCTTCTGGCAGGCCTGAAACCGTTCCAGCGGGCCACGGTTGACTATGTGATGAGCCGCTTCGACGCGGGGGTGTCGCGCTTCCTCGTCGCGGACGAGGTGGGCTTGGGCAAGACGCGCGTCGCGCAGGGTGTGGTTGCCCATATCTTGTCGCGCATGGCACCGGAGGAGCGGGCCGATATCGTCTACGTCTGCTCGAACGGCGCCATCGCGCGTCAGAATCTGCGGCTGCTGAACGTCCTGCAGGAGACCGAGGTTCGTGCCACCCGTCTGTCGCTGCTCTGCGACAGATCGACGAAGCTGAGGCCCGAGGGCGCGAACTTCATCGCCCTGACCCCGGGCACGAGCTTTGACAAGGCTGCGGGCCTAGGTCTCGCCCATGAACGGGCACTGGTGCGTAAGCTGTTGCAAGGGCGCCTCGACGGGTCGCTCCTAGACAACCTGCTGCGGCGCCCGGTGCGCGAACCTGCCAGATGGGAGCGCCATGTCGATTTCGCGCAGCCCGCTGACTGGCTCGCGGATTGCGATATCGTCGCAGACATCCTGCTGGCCGACGGCATGGATGAACGCATCCGGACCGCGGATCTGGAAGACAGCTGGCAGCGCAATCCGATCGTGCGTGAGCTGCTGCTGCGGCTAGGTCGCCATGCGCTAACCTCGCTGCGGCCGAAGCTGGTGATCTTCGACGAGTTCCAGCGCTTCCGTAACCTTTTCACCGAAGGCGACAGTGAGGCTCAAGCCTTGATGCGCCGCTTCCTTCAAGCCGAAGCGGATGGCGCCCATGTCCTGTTCCTCTCGGCTACGCCCTACAAGATGCTCACCCTGTCAGGAGAGGATGCCGACGCAGGCGACCATCATGCCGACTTCCTCGAAACCATCGCGGTTCTCTATGGTGCAGAAGGGCGCATTGTCGTCACCGGTCTGCGGGAGGAAATGCGTCAGTTTCGTAGTCATCTACGCGCACTCGGGGCGGGGATGGATCCGGATGCGAGCGAGGCGAAACGCGCGGTCGAGGATCGCTTGCGCCGCGTGATGAGCCGGACCGAGCGGGTGTCGACCGATACCGGCGACGCGGGTATCCGGCGTCGTGTCCTGCCGGTCCCCGTCGAGGAAAACGATCTTCGTCAGGCGCGTGCGGTGCATGACGTTGCCCGCAGGATCGGGGGCAATGATCGTGCCGATTACTGGAAGTCCGCGCCCTACCTGTTCAGCTTCATGAATGAATACGACCTGACCCGGAAGCTGAGGGCTCATCCCGATCGCGCAAGTTTCGCCAAGCTCGGCAAAAGCGCCATGGTGCCGGACGACAAACGGCGCCGTTTCGAGGCGATCCCGGCGGGCAATGGTCGGATGCGCGCCCTGATGGACGAGGTTCTGGGCCAGACGGATCTGCACCGCCGCCTCTGGCTACCGCCTGCATTGCCCTATCTCGTAGGCGAGTCCGGAATGACCAAGACGCTGATCTTTTCCGATTGGCAGATGGTCCCCGAAGCTGTCGCGGCACTTGTGTCCTACGAAGCAGAGCGCAAGCTCAGGCTCGAGCAAGGGGTGACAGAACGGCCGGCCAAGAAATACACGGCGCCGCTTCGGCTCCCGACCGAAAGGGAAGCGTCGAGCACGGGCATGTCGACCATGCTCCTCCTCTACCCGTCGGCTTTCCTTGCCCGGACCGTGGATCCTCTCGCCATATGGCGTGAACGGGGTGTTATATCTCCCGCTCAAATGCTTGACGAAGCCGAGCATCGGATTGGCGCCGCGCTGGTAGATCGCGCTCTCCCATCATCTGGAGAAGAGTCCCCCTGGCTTCTTCTGGCGGAATTAGATCGTCAGGAGCCTGATTGGCCAGGCTCGGTGCGCCGCGGATTGAAGTCAGGGTCTGGCAAGGACGATGGAGGTGCCGCCCTTCGCTGTTACAATGACGTCGTGGAAGCGAAATGCGACCTGTCTTCGGCACCCGCAAGTCCCGCAACAATTCGTCTGCTCGCACGGATAGCGCTCGGCAGCCCCGCGACCTGCCTGCTGCGCGCCTTCGAGCGCCATATCAATCTGCCGCGTCCGGAGCTGGGCTTCATGGCCGCGCAGGTGGCGATGGGTTTCCGAACCATGTTCAATCACCGGGAGGTTGAGCCGCTTCTGGTCTCTGACGGCAATCGCAGCCTCGCTTGGTCTCGCGTCCTCGACTATTGCGCTGAGCATGACCTTCAGGCTGTGCTCGATGAATATGTCTTCAACGTTACTGGCGGTGCCATGGGACCCGGCGTGGAGGATGGCGAACCGGTCCACCATGCGGTTGCTCGCCGCCTCCGCGAAACGATCGGTCTGCGCACCGCGCCAATCACCCTGCACGACCCTTTCACCGACGAAGGACGGGCACCGCGCCGCATGGCCTCCCATCTGGCCGCCCGCTTTTCGGCAAACGCCACGCGCGACACGGGCGAAGAGGGCAGTGGGGCGGGCCTGCGTATCGACAGCCTGCGTGATGCCTTCAACTCGCCGTTCCGCCCCTTCGTGCTTGCCTCTACCTCGGTCGGGCAGGAGGGGCTTGACTTCCATCCCTATTGCCATCGGCTCTGGCACTGGAACTTGCCCGGCAACCCGGTCGACATGGAGCAGCGCGAAGGGCGGGTGCAGCGTTACATGAATCACGCTGTGCGTCTGAACATCGCGGCCAATCACGCTGCTGCGGCGCGGGAAGCGGAGGGAGCTCCATGGCCCGCGATGCTGGTTGCTGCTGAAAAAGAAGTGACCGAACGCGGCACATCGCGGCAGGGGCTGCGCCCGCATTGGCTCTATAGCGGAGATGCGCCAAACTCGGTAGAAATCGAGACCGTGCTTCCCGTGCCGCCTTTGTCGCGGGATGCGCAGCGGGTGGGGTGGCTTCTCCGAGCGACGGCTTTCTACCGACTGGCCTTCGGGCAGCCGCGGCAATCGGATCTTCTGGCGATGCTCGACGCTGCTGATATGGATGAGACGATGCGGGAAAAACTGTTGATCCGGCTGGCACCACCGCCAGTCGCGGCCTGATCCTGGGTGCCGGTCCCGAATACATGCTCGGTTCTGACACCCAGCATATCAAGATGTAACTTGGCGGCCGTAGCCCGATCGAATGCCGTAAAAGCATCGGCGATATGCCCTGAAAACAGTCCAAGTTTTTTGTCCGCACCCCCACCGGGTCACGTCTCGACGGAAATCAAGAACGCATATGGTCTTGAACGATCCGAAGCGTGGGCCATTCTGCCTGTCTATACCATGGAGCTCCGGACGAGACGGTTTCCATCAACATTGCCCGCCGGTTGAGACGTCTTATTTTTTTAAGAGCTCCTGAGAGATCTCCATGTAGAGCGGCGCGAGATCGTCGTCGTGGAGCGGAACCAGATCGCTCGGCATAAGCGCTGTCAGGGCAGCCTGGTCGTAATTGAATGCCGCGACATCGCTGGCAAATCCCATCGCATCGTCCAGTGTCTTGAAGGTGTTTAGCGCCAGTTCAGCCTCGATCGCGACGGCATTCCGGGCTTCCTTCGTGCGGTTGAGGCGTTGGAGTAGGACCAACTTGTATTTCGCGATCGCCGCGGAAGTGTTCTTCTGGATCAAACAATTGCGTTTAAACTGGTCGCTGGCTGCCTGAGACATCTTACTCTTCATCAGCCCGGCGGTCTCGGTCATTAGTGCGCTGTTGGATTCCTCCCGCTTCGCGAGCGCCGGGAACCACTTCTCGCCATAGTCCGAGATATGCGCCTCATACATCAGCAGAACCATCAGCCGGGTCATCACGGCCATGCCATAGTATTTGCGGAGGTTCTCCGGGTTAGATGTCTGCTTGCGGATTTCGCCGAGCATGGCCTCCAACTTAGTGACGATGCGGACGACTTCGGCGGCCTGGACGATGCTTTCCCCATTCGCTTGGTAGAGCAGGACTGTCGCCTGTCTCTCTTCGATCTCCCAATCGTAGACCTCTCGCATCTCGAGACAAAAGGCCCTGAGCACCTCTCCACGTGAACTCTCGAGCATCTCGGCCCTCTTCTCGCCCTGAGAAATTTGCTCGCCGATATGGAAAGCGCTATTCAGGGTGTGATCGCGTAGCTGGGCCTTGTCGAGAAGCGTCGGGGTTCCCTTGCCCGGCGTCGCGAACAGCAGCTTGTGGCGGTAGTCATCGAGACGGCTCCGCGCTATCTCGAGCATGGCATCAAGTTCCCGCAAGTTCTTCTGCGCCTTAGTGTAGACGCCGGCAGTGTAAGAATCGAGCAAAGTGCCAAGAACGCCGTTCAGCGCGTGCAGGTGATCCGCTCGCCCCTTGCGCAGGAAGCTTCCCTCGCCAACCGCATTTGCATATCGGTCGAGCTTTGACTTGCCCTTCTCGTAGTGGCGCTCAAGCCCCTTGAAAAGGTCCGGAAGATCGAGTTGGAGCGATGCGGCGGCCGTCGGCTCGGGATCTGCAGCTGACAATGAATCTGAAATTCCTGTCCCGTGGGGTTTGCCACGAGACAGGATGGTAAGTGGATTGAGATACTTCATGTGCCGCCCTGCAACCGATTTTCGATCGCACTGTGCAGCCAAACGGGCCAAGGGGCAATTGGCGGAGATCGCTTCGAAGGATGCTCCATCACCGAACATTGATTCAAGGGCACCTCGAAAAATTGCCGTGACGACGCTGCCATCGTAGGATGAGGGGGG
>NZ_DALZMB010000171.1:0-5370 GCF_032007265.1 Paracoccus sp. (in: a-proteobacteria)
ACTCCGTGACGGCGCAGACTGACGAGAAAGGGGCGGAACATCACAGCAACCGGCTAAGGACCACCGTGAGGATCAGGCCGATGACCGTAAAGGCCAGGCCATATCCGGCAGCATATTGCAGGCGGTCGGCGCGGTTGCCTTCCAGCTTTCCGGCGCGCATCCAGCCATAGGCCGCGCCAACGATAAGGGCAAAGATCACAATCATAGCCGCGCAATAGCCGATCAGCGCGCTTGGGGGAAGGGGGATTGGCCGTGTTACGGGGCGGGCTGCGCGTTTGTTGGCACTTGAATGGCACAGCATGGAAGGTTACTTTCAAGGTAACTTGAAATCGGAGGGCGTGTGCAATGACGCCCAAGCGTCCCGCGGGTGCGGACGCGTTCCCGAATCTGCCGGTTGAGCCGCTCGTAACCCGCCCAGCCGAGGAGGGGGAGCTTTATGCTGCCCTGGATCTCGGCACAAACAGTTGCCGGATGCTGATTGCCCGACCCAGGGGCAATCAGTTTCAGGTCGTTGACAGCTTCTCTAAGCCCGTCCAGCTTGGGCATGGGCTTGAAGCATCTGGTCGATTGTCGCGCTCGTCTATGGCGCGGACCGTCCATGCCTTGCAGGTTTGTCGGCGCAAGCTGGAAAGCCATAAGGTCACGCATATGCGTCTGGTTGCGACCGAAGCCTGTCGGCGGGCGCGCAACAGTCGTGATTTCATGCGCATGATCCGTCGCGAGACGGGCTTGCCCATCGAAGTCATTGGCGCAGAAGAAGAGGCTCGGCTTGCGGTTATTTCCTGCGCGCCTTTGGTCAGTCACCGTACCGAGCAATTGCTGGTCGTCGATATCGGGGGCGGTTCGACCGAATTGGTCTGGATCGATCTCGAGGATGTTCCGCTGACCGAAAGGCCTCGCGCGATCATGCGTCTGGCCGATGGCTTTGCCAATCCCAAACCCGGAGGGGCGCGGGTGGTGGACTGGATCTCGGTGCCGCTTGGCGTGGCCACCCTGCGCGATCAATTCGAGGATGTGCAGGATGATCAGGGCCGCTTTGCGCTGATGTCATGGCATTTCGAAGAGATGCTGACCAGTTTCGCCCCCTATGTGAATGCAGGCACCCCCGAGGAAGGATTTCAGATCATCGGCACCTCGGGAACGGTGACGACGGTTGCGGCCAGCCACCTTGGCCTGCGCCGCTATGACCGAACCAAAGTTGACGGATTGACCATGACCTCGGTTCAGATCGACCGGGTGATCCGTGACTATCTGGCGCTTGGCCCCGAGGGGCGGCGCACCGACCCTCGGATCGGTCGCGAGCGTCATGCGCTGATCATGTCGGGCGCGGCAATTTTGCAGACTTTGATGCGTATCTGGCCAACAACACGCTTGTCGGTTGCGGATCGCGGTTTGCGCGAAGGGCTGCTATACGCACAAATGGTGCGGGATGGCGTTCTTGTACCAGAGCATTTGAACGGAGTGGCCTGATGGCTGAAGGCAAGAAACCGGGCGGCGGTAGTCGTGCGGGAAAAGGGACATCGGGACGGGGTCAGCGCGATCTGCGTGTCAGGGTCAAGACCGCACGCGGACGCAAGCTGTCCAGTACGCTTTGGCTTGAGCGGCAATTGAACGATCCCTATGTGATCCGCGCCAAGCGCGAGGGCTATCGCGGTCGAGCGGCCTATAAGATCCTAGAGTTGGACGACAAGTTTCGCTTCCTGGTGCCTGGCGCACGGGTGGTTGACCTTGGCTGTGCGCCGGGGGGCTGGTGTCAGGTCGCCGTGCGCCGGGTGAACGCATTGGGCGAAAAGGGCGACAAGCGCGTGGGTCAAGTGCTGGGGGTCGATCTTCAAGAAGTCGATCCGATTGCCGGTGCCGAGATCCATCAGCTGGATTTTCTGTCCGAAGGCGCAGATGATCAGGTCAAGGCATGGCTTGGCGGCAATGCCGATGTGGTCATGTCGGATATGGCCGCGGCCTCTTCGGGGCATAAGGGCACCGACCACCTTCGGATCGTGGCTTTGGTCGAGGCTGCGCTGCAATTTGCCTTTGATGTGCTGGAACCGGGCGGGACTTTTATCGCCAAGGTTCTTGCCGGTGGGGCGGAAAGCGAGATGCAGACCATCCTTAAGCGCAACTTCACCAAGGTTGCCAATGTGAAGCCCCCGGCCAGCCGCTCGGATTCATCCGAGAAATTCGTGGTCGCGCAGGGTTTCCGTGGACGGCCCAGTGACGCCAAACCAGTAGACAGCGCCAAGGATCAGCCCGAGGCCGATCTGGGGTGAATGACGATGTCCCAATGACGCTGGCTTAAATCATGGCCACCCATGACCACCCATGGGCGCTGTAGGTCCGTCTTGCGTTAAAGTTCTCCACCAAGAATGCCGTCACCGTCGGTCTGATCCCGACGGTGACGAAAATAATCTGGCCCGCGTCCGGTTGCGGCCACAAAGGCGCGATTCATATGACCAAGGCTGACATAGCCCAGTTCGATCGCGATTTCTGCAGGGCTTTGACTTTGCGCGGCCAGCATCTTGACCGCACGTTCCAGCCGCAGATCGTAAAGCAACTCTAAGGCCGAGCGTCCCCGACAGCACCGACAGGCGCGGTCAAGCACGGCCGTTGTCACGCCAAGCGACTGCGCCAAATCGGCGATCGTCAATCCGCGCCCCAGATCGCGCCGCGCGAGGGCAAGGTAACGCTCGGTCAGAGGTCTTGCGCGGCGCAGGTCGTCGGTCGGATGGTGCTGGTCAGGATGTTCGGGCTCGAGCCGGCTCAGCGTCAGCGTGATGAGGGTGAACTGCTCGATCACGCTGCGGCGGGTTGCAGCGCTTAGTTCCACCTGAGGCAGTTGCACCATGATGCGGCGCAGCGCCACCAGATCGGGGTTGCGCGGGCGACCCAGGATCATCTCGCTGGGTAGGCGGACCGAAAGTCTGCGCTGAACCGCGGGGGGAATGCTCAGCACCTCTCCCTCGGCCATGGGCCCTTGCCAAAGGGCAAAAGCGGTGCCGGCGGGGATAAAGGCCAGCTCACCTTCGCGCTGCATGTGATGAAGGCGGGGCAGCTCGATGCGCAAACTGCCACCGCTAAGCCAGATAAGCAGATGAACTGGGCTGACACGTGGCGCAGCAGCGCCGCCAATTCCCCGCGCAGCGCCGCCCCAGCTAAAGCCAGAAAGCGAGCGCAGGCGCATCGCCTCGCCCAAGGTTTCTGGGCGCGCCGCATAGGGGCGGGTGGCCGCCGGAGAAAGCGCAATATTGGCAGGCAGTGGTGCGGGTGGGGCAAGATCCGCGTCGCTGCGTGGGTCATGAAGGGCGGGCGGCTGAATATTGGGTGCGGCAATCGAGGCTTTGTGCAGCCGCGCGACCTCTGGGTCGTCTGCGCTGTCCAGTCTGGCGCGGTTGACCCAGGCGGGCAACCAGTCGATCTGGCGTGCAACGTCGCTCATCTGCCCAAGATTGTTTCACTGTTCTGCCTAGATCATGCTGCGCGTTTGCCTAATATTTAGAAAGAGGAAAGTCGAAAATACCTAAAAATTCTTTCAAATACCGGCATTTATATGACGCCAGTCCCGCATGCGTCCGCGAAACCAGATGCGTTGAGATTTGGCATATTGCCGGGTCGAGATCACGGCCAGTTCGATCGCCTGATCAAGAGTTAGTTCCCCACGAAGATGTGCTACCAGCTCTGGTGCGCCGATGGCCTTGGCCCATTGGGCGGCGCCATCCCATTGGGGCAAAAGCGCATGTACTTCGTCCAGTGCGCCTTCGTCCATCATCAGGGAAAAGCGTGTGGCAATCCGTGTGGCAAGACGGTCACGATCGGCGTCGATGACAAGCAATTGTCCCTGATCGGGGGAAATGAACGGCGGCGGGGTCTCAGCCTGCCACGAGGTAATGCCGCGTCCGGTTGCTGTCAGAACCTCCCAGGCGCGCTGAACGCGGGCGGGGTTTTTCAGATCGATGCGGGCATGGGTATCTGCGTCCAGGGCCGCGATCATCTGCTGCAGTCCGCCCGCAGCCAGCATCGCATCGCCCTGCGCACGAATTTCAGCCGGAACCGGCGGAATGACGGCCAGACCGCGTGTCAAAGCCGACATATAAAGTCCGGTGCCACCGGTAATGATCAGCCGCCCGTTTGAGCCGGGCTGTGCATCGGGTTGCGCAAGTGCACGCACGGCGGTCAGCCAATCCCCGACGGAATAGCTTTGGCCCGGATCGACATGGCCATAAAGCCGATGGGGCGCGCGGGCCTCGTCTTTGGGCGAAGGGCGTGCGGTCAGGACGCGCCAGCACGACCAGATTTGCAGCGCATCGGCATTGACGATTGTGCCCCCCTGAGCCTCGGCAATGGCCAAAGCAAGGGCAGATTTGCCGCTGGCCGTCGGGCCTGCGATGACAATATGACGTTCTGGGTCAAGACCCTGTGGCAGTGTGGCGCCCATCACCCTATCTTCCGGTTGAATATCGGGCCTCTTTGCGACATTTTGCGCGACAATGAAACAGCCGGTGGAAGAACGCGATGTCGGAACAGCAAAATCAAAGCCAAACCAGTTATAACCGCGTTCTGCTTAAGATCTCGGGCGAGGCGCTCATGGGTGATCAGGGCTATGGTCTGCATCCGCCGACCGTCGCGCGCATCGCGCAAGAGGTCAAATCGGTACATGATCTTGGCGTCGAGATCTGTATGGTCATTGGCGGTGGCAATATTTTCCGTGGCCTTCAGGGCGCAGCCCAGGGCATGGAACGCGCGACCGCGGACTATATGGGCATGCTTGCGACGGTCATGAACGCATTGGGCATGCAGGCAGCGCTTGAGGGATTGGGTATTCATACCCGCGTGATCTCGGCGATCCGCATGGATGAAGTGGCCGAGCCCTATATCCGTCGCCGTGCCGTGCGCCATCTTGAGAAAAAGCGCGTGATCATTTTTGCGGCAGGTACGGGTAACCCTTATTTCACCACCGATACCGCAGCCACCCTGCGCGCCAATGAGATGAATTGCGAGGCGATCTTCAAGGGCACCAAGGTTGACGGTGTTTATGACAAAGATCCCAAGAAGTTCGACGATGCCAAGCGCTATGACAGCGTTACCTATGACGAGGTGCTGCAAAAGCATCTGGGCGTCATGGATGCTTCGGCAATTGCGCTTGCGCGTGACAATGATCTGCCGATCATCGTGTTTTCCCTTGATGAACCGGGCGGATTCCGGGGAATTCTTGCCGGGCAGGGGACTTACACCCGCGTTCACGGTTAAAATACCGCCATATCCTTTGCCATGCGGGCGTCTCTGGGATAGAAACGCCTGAAACCATAATATGAGGCCCTGACCACGCATGTCCGATGACATTCAGATTGACACCGACGACCTTGAACGCCGGATGAA
>NZ_DALZMB010000172.1:0-5278 GCF_032007265.1 Paracoccus sp. (in: a-proteobacteria)
GAGGCGAAGCTGGGTTACGGCGATTACCTCGTCGAAAGGTTTAATCTGCGGGAGCACAGAGACCAACCTGTTGATATCGCGAGGACGATTCCAAATCTAAATAGAGACAATCCGAATGCGCAGCGCCGCATGGATATATTCAGAGCTCAAATGATAAATCACAACAATCTGGCCCGGCGCTACCCCCGCACCTCGTCTCCAACGCAACATACCGTCGTCTGGTGTTGCTTGCACCCGGTAACGGCCGTGTTCTGCGCCGGAACCGCGCTTCAGATGGGGCTAGATCGGATACGGGCCTTTCATGTTCCGGTCGGCATGCTTCCACCATCAAGATGGGTCACAAAATGATTGATGAAATCCTCAATATCTACGCCTTTTACCCGACCAGCGATCTTGATGCGCGCTCCGGAGCAATGGCGTTCCAGACTGTTGCTGCGAGGCTATCCGACCTGACCCCTTGGCTTCAAGATCTCAGGTTCGGTCGCGCCGAGGCGGGCGGAGCGGACGTTCTCGTCCCCGACTTTCCGGATCGCATTTCCTCTTGGAACGAGAGTTATCTCCGCGATTTCCCCGACGAAGACGAGGGTATCTCCATTGCGGCTACTACGCCCAAGTTCGAGGCCCAATTTGGACAGGAGATATCCGCGAGCGTGTCTTTCTCCTGGGCATACAGGGGGCAAATGGACTTGATTCAGATAAGCCTCCCCATCCCGAGCGCCGAACGCGATCAGGGCATTCCCACCCTTCAGGCGATTGTAAGGGTGCTCGCAGAAAGACCCGGATGTCTGCAGATCTTCAGCATGCCGAGCGAGATGATCTTCGAAGGCCGGGCTTTCCCGGGCTTTCAGACCAGCGGCACCGGGATCTGGCTCTGCGCCGACATCAGCGGCATCGACCTGAGCGATGCTTTCGCTGTCGAGCCCATCATGGGCGGCACCCTGATCCTTCCAGTCGATCATGTCTTCAATCTCGACGAGAAAGACCAGTTGGAGCGGGTCGCTGAGATCGACGCACTTCTCGCCGAGCGCGGGATCCTACCCACACTCGGGGACTACCCGGTCATCTCCTTCTGAGGCGCAGTTCACATCGTGGCAGGGGCCTATACGGCGGCATTCCTCCCCACGGTCAAGGGGCTGCATAGGTAGAATTTTTTCGTGAGCCGAGAGCTGAGGGGATTGGAATGGGAAAGAGCCGTTGCACGAAACCGCAGATTATGACTGTGCTTCATCAGGCCGAAAGCAGCGTAGGCCGCTCTAGTCGGGGAGCTTTAAAATCAGCAGTTCATTGGCAGGGAGCCGCCACTTGCATAGATAAGTGGGCCCAAGCATTCTCGCCTTAAGGGAGAGAAGAAATGAGCAAGGATCTAATAAGCTGGGCCGCGAAACAGCCCGATTGGGTAAAGGACAGCTTACGCCGAATTGCCGTCGCATCTGGCTATTCCGTTGAGCAAGCGGATGCTGAAGGCATCCTTGATAACGTGCGCGCTGAAGCAGGGGCTGGCTGTTCGCCACATACCATGATCCCTATCGATGCTTCGCACGTTGGAGGCGGCACGGGGGAGAAGCGGCGGACAGCGCTTGCGCAGCTTGGTTCCGTGCAGAATATCGACCGGCTTGCCGTTGGCCAAAGGCTGCGCATGGCTGCGGCGGGTATCACGCTGGTGTATGGCGAGAACGGAAGCGGGAAGAGCGGATACACACGCATAATCCCGGGCATTGCGGGCAGGAAGGCGCGGCGATTTCTTTGGATGCCTTTGCCTATTCGCAAGGGTTGCGGCCGAGCGAGCTCCTGACCTTTGTTCGCCGGAATGGCCTGTCGTGTCAGCAGGTGCGCGGGCCGCGAGACGGAGCGCAGCTGCGGATGAGCACTGCCGACCGCGCGGCATTCCACGACCAGTTTATCAGCTTTCGCACTCTGGGCGTTACAGCTCGTCTCGGTGGGGCGAGCTGCAAGCGCGGCTTGATGCAGGTGGTATAGGCCCCTCAGGCGGCAGCGCGAGGATCTATTCCCGCGCCGACATCGCTTATCTGCTCACCTAACTCAGCGATCCGTGCGGACTTCGCTTGACACCTTTGCGCACGCTATTGCTTGCGTTTGCGCAGGCTTCCCCTTTTTTTGGCTTCATCATGCCAAAAAAAGGGGAAGTGTGCGCACGGCGTGCCGAATCGATGATTCGAGGAATCGAAAAAGTATATCGATTCAACCGGTTAAAATCTCTCTGGTTGATCACGGAAAGCAATAGTCTGCGCAGGAAAGGATTAGCGTGCGCAAACGCAACTCGTTGATAGTAAATGGATATCATGGGGCGCTGGACAGTTAGCTACTCTCTGATTCTGCAGTTCGATCGCTGTCGGGGCTGTAAGCGCGTTTTTTCGGGGGATTGGCGGGGTCACCATGGTCTCGCCGCCGATCCCCGGACCACGAGAAACCGCGATGTCGCGCTGAGCGCTCTACGAAGGTGAGGCGAATAGTTCGTGTCCTATTCGCCGCATCAAGTCGGCATAATCGAGAAAGACCCAGCTCTCTGCGGCGCGGCCGTCGGGGCCACGGTAGAAATCCATAACCCGAAGTGTCAGCGGACGGTCGTCAGCTTTGACGCCAAGGTGGTCCCCCTGAAGTGATCGTCATCGAGGGCCAGCCGGAGACCGCTGCAAAGTTTTTTTCCCCTATGCGGCAATAGTGTTTGCCGCCCTTGCAGTCTGTTCGTCGAAGGACATCCTTGGTGGGGGCGTCCGAAGCAGCTTTTCGTCAGGCCGATCAGAGTTGAGTGGTTGAAGAAGCGTGGCGGAACCTGGCACATCTGGCCGTCAAGCTTTGCCTTCAGCTTCAGCAACGACAGGTCTGCCGTGTTATGCGGCTCACGTCTTGTGACCAAGAGATCCTCCGGAAACCCGAAATTCGTCTTGGTGGCTTCTTCTGAACGAGTCTGAATGTTGGCGGCTGATGTAGCCGAGCCGAATGCGGTAATGGGAAAGCAATGGCCCGTCCAGCATAAGCCCGAGGCGCTTAAAAGAGAGCGGTGGGTGCCCGAACCTGACACCCACCGCGGCCAACTTGCGAACAGCAGATGCTAAGCACGATTCGGCTGTCACTTGGCGGTAACAGCCGAAGGCGGAACTCTCGGCTCGTTGTCAATCTGGGGTTGCGGCTAAGGTTTGGAGCGCACTACAGTTCGCAAATGCGTGCGTAGATTCAATGGTCTTGGCCGGACCTAGCGGAAGTGGTGTAAAGGGAGGTCAAGAGTGTCGGCATTGGGTTGGGTGTCGTTCGGCAGAGCTGAAGCAGATGCCGTTCAGACGCTGATTGGCGCGTTGAGCGCAAGTGAGGCGCGGGATGAACTCGGGTTAGGGGCGATCCGGGACGGGTTTTCGGATCTTCTGTTTCCCGGGACCAGCACCATCCAGACGCGGCTTCGTTACTTTCTTTTCCTGCCGCAGCTTTTTCGTCGCCTAGACCTGAACAAGGGCGATCGGCTGGCCGGACTGCGCAGAGCCGAAGCAGATTTCATTGCTAGGATGCTGGGTCAGACGCAGGCCGACACTAAGTTCCTGATCGGGGCTGAGGCTGGCGCACGGCTGAAGCGAATGCCAAGTGCCGTTTACTGGACAGGTCTGGGTGCCTGGGGAGTGCGTCGTCCCGCGCTTGCGCGTGTCGGCATTGGACAGGTGCTCGAGCGCATGGCGCATGGAGAGGACTGTTGGTCGGATGCCCCCGAGATTGCCGACGATGATGATCGCGGCTTCGCGCTGACGGGCGAGGAAGCGGAATGGATAGCTGATCGCTGCGCCTCGCTCCGGCGAGGAGGCACGCTACTCGGGCATCTCATGCCGAGGGCGCGTGATCTGGCGGCCATCACAGAGCTTGAGGCCGTTCTGTCCATTCCCGAATTGCCGCCGGAGATCCGTCGTCAGCTTGACCATGCCCTAGCCTTTGCTGATACGATGCACGGTGCATCGCTACTCTATAACCTCATGCTGGCCCGACATTTTGCCCCTACTGGAGCAGCGACGGAGGCCGATGACGGTTATCGAGCAAGTCTGGAAACATGGCACAAGTCGCATCGATCGCCTATTGCGACTACGGCGGAGGCGCTAATCGAGCCGCTGATGGAGGATCGCGGATTGGTCGGGTTTACGCCGAACATCCTCACGTTCCGGTTCATCAATGACTGGATCGCGACGATGACCAATCCCTTCGGCCAAGAGGCGCAGTCGCTGATCGCACGGCGCGAGGTTCAGATGAAGGGGGTGAGCAGAGCGAGGCTGCGGTTCTCTCCGCAGGATTACGTGTGGAGTGGGAATTCTGGCGGGCAGCGCATGGCGTTCCGCTGGCCCTTGGTGCGCCGATACCTCGATGACATGGCGGCCGCATCATGAGTCGGCAGTCTGACACGACACTCGCCCCATCCCATCGTGTCGATTTCGGCGAGGCGCTGACCCCGCCTGAAGGCTACCGACTGGAAGCGGCCCTGGGCACAACCTTTTCCATGGATTTTCTGACCGCGCTGACGGTGCCCATCTCGCTGGCACTGCGGGGTGGCGTCCAGCGCGACGAGTTGCTGGCAAGCCCCCTCGCGGCGCTTGCCGCTATGCGGCGCCTTGAGGATCGAGTCGCGATCTGCGTCGAGGCGGGCAATATTCATGCCCCTAGCGGCAAACGCACGCCGCTTGTCACCCTGCTCGAAGGCATGGTCACCGAAATCGCGCCGCCCAAGGGGGCGAGCTTCCATCCCAAACTCTGGTTCCTGCGCTTCGCACCCGAGGCCGGGGGAGCCATGCGCCAGCGCCTGATCATCATGTCGCGCAATCTGACTCGCGACCGATCCTGGGACGTGGCGCTGCGGCTTGAGGGGGAGGAGCAGGGCACAGCGCAGCGGGTGAATGCGCCGCTGGTCGGGCTGGTCGACTGGCTGGGGTTCCGTCGCACCAAGCCGTTGAAGGGACTGCGTGACGGGCTTTCCCACGTTAGATGGGAAAACGTCCCCGGTTTCGCGCGCCCACAGTTCCACGCTCATTTTCCGGAAACCCGCGCTCTCTGGCGTCCGGGTGCGGGGCGGATGGCGGTGATCTCTCCCTTCTGCGACGATGGTGGGCTAGCGCTGCTGGAGCCTGAGCGCATCTGCGCGCTTGTCGCCTGCGACGATTGGCTGACGGGTCTCTCGGCGCGGCCCGCGCGCTGCTTGACCCTCGGCGATCACGGCGTTCCCGAACCCGACCCGGAAGCCGTCGCGACACCTGAGGATCGAGCGGGCCTCCATGCCAAGCTATTCATCGTCGAG
>NZ_DALZMB010000173.1:0-4960 GCF_032007265.1 Paracoccus sp. (in: a-proteobacteria)
CCGCAGCCCCTATCATCCCGCCGATTACCAACCGCCCAAGCGACTTTACCGCGAAGTCGGCCCGGGCCATTTCGTGCAGTTGGATGAAAAAGGGCAGGCGGCCTAGAACACTGGTTTAGAACTTTGGCCCTAATCCCGGCTCTGCTACTGGCGCAAGGGCTGGGTTTAGAGCTGAGGGCAGGAACACCAGCAGGGCGCGCGCAGCCTATTGGCCGCCGCGCCCGCGTTTGAACATATTGGCGCGTTCGTAAAGCGCCTCGAGCCGGGTCATGCGGTCTTGTGTCTGGTCCCATGTCAATTGCTGCACGGCCGCCAACAGCGTCTCCACCAAGACCATCAACGCCGAGGTGCTGTCCCATGCCGATGGCACCTCGATCTGCGCGGCAAAGCGGAATTTGGCATAGGCCGAAATCGGGCTGATCCATGGATCGGTCATCAAGATGACCTCGGTTCCCTGTTCGGCGGCCATTTCGGCCAGCTGCAACGTTGCCGCCTCATAGCGGCGAATGTCGAAAACCACCAAGACATCGCCCCGGCGCAGATCAAGCAAAGCCGAGGGCCAAGTGCTGGAATTGCTGGGCAAGGTCGAGACGCCGGGGCGCACGATCCCCAGCTGCGTCACCAGATAATCCGCCAATGGATGGGTGATTCGCCCGCCACTGACCAAAATCCGACGCTCGGGATCGGCCAGCATTTCGGCGCAGGCGTCGAAATCGGCATGGTCGATCTGACCCAGCGTCTTGGACATATTTGTTAAAACCGCATCCGCAAAGCGGTTCAGAATATGGGTCTGCGGCACGCCATCGGTCCAGCGCGCATGTTTGGACAGCGGCGATTCCAGCCTTGCCTCGACCTCGTTGCGCAGCTGCGCCTGAAACTCGGGATAGCCACGAAACCCCAGCTTTTGCACCATGCGCAGCACGGTCGGGGTCGAAACTCCGGCCTCTTTGGCTAGGTGGGTCATCGAGGCCAGCCCCGCGACGGGAAAGTTGCGCGTCAGATGACCGGCCAGCAAGCGCTCGGATGGGGTCAGCGCATCCATGCGCCGGCGAAGCCGATCTTCGATCAAGCCGGAGTTTTCTGGATCTTGGGACATAGACGGCTCTCCTCGGCTGATCCGGCTGTCGTAAAGATCTTACCCGTAAAGATATTATCAGAGAAAACCTATACTGAAAGATTATTGACAGACTCATTGTCGCTGTTTCAACCTGTCCTTGCAGGGAGGAACTTGCGTGTCTGATCTTGAACATTTTTTCGCCATCGAGAATGAGTCTGGTCACGGCAACACGGTCATCGTGTGTGAACATGCCTCGCATGATATTGCGTCTATGCCCAATGGCCTTGGGCTGGATGCTGAACAGCAAACGGCCCATATCGCCTGGGATCCCGGCGCGCTTGGCGTGGCCAGGGGGCTGTCTGTTGCGCTGGACGGGGCGCTGATCCATGCGCGGGCCTCGCGGCTGATCTACGACCTGAACCGTCCGCCCCATGCTGCCGGCGCCATGCCCGAACGCAGCGAGATCTATGAAATACCCGGCAATCGCGCCCTGTCGCCCGCCGAGCGTCTTGAGCGTACCGAGGCCCATTATCTGCCCTTTCATGCCGCACTTTTCGCTCTGCTTTCGCGCAGGCTGGCGGCGGGGCGGCCGACCGCGCTGATCACCGTACACAGCTTCACGCCGATCTATTTTGGCGTGGCACGCCCGGTCGAGCTGGGCATCATCCATGATCAAGATGATCGCCTGGCCCGCGCCATCGCGGCGCGCGACACCGGGATGATGACGCGGCTGAATGAGCCCTATAGCGCGCGCGACGGCGTGACCCATACGCTGGCGCTGCACGCCACACCCTTGGGCCTAAGCCATGCGATGCTTGAAATCCGCAATGATCTGATCGCGACGCCGCAGGCGCAGCTGGACATGGCCACGCGCCTTGCCCCGGTGATCCGGGCCGCTGTCGAGGAGGTTATCTGATGCCGAATTGGGCTATTTGCTATGTCCGCGGGGTCGAGCGGGTCAATTATCGCATCGGCCGCTTTGCCATGTATCTTTTATTCGTGATCATGGGGGTGCTGCTGTGGTCCTCGTTGACCAAGATGTTCAAGTTTCCATCGCTTTGGACACTGGAAATGGCTCAGTTCACGCTGGTGGCCTATTACCTGCTGGGCGCGCCCTATTCGATGCAGCTTGGCGCCAATGTGCGCATGGACCTGCTTTACGCGCGGTTGCCGATCAAGCGGCAGGCGGCCTGGGACATCGTCACCATCTTTTTCCTGCTGTTTTATCTGGGGGTGATGCTTTGGGGCGCGGTTGACAGCACCGCCTATAGTTTCCGCGTGTCCGAGCGCGCGCCAAGCGCCTGGCGACCGCCGCTTTGGCCGATCAAGGTCATCATCACTTTCAGCTTCGTGCTGATGATTTTGCAGGCCATCGCCCACCTGATCCGAGACATCGCCATTCTGCGCGGCGTCGATATCCCCAAACCTTTCACCGGAGACGTCGACAGATGAGCTATGAGTGGATCGCCATTTTGATGTTCTCGACCATGCTGCTGATGATGATCACCGGGCAGCGGGTCTTTGGAGCGATCGGCTTTGTCGCGGTTCTGGCGGCGCTGCTGCTATGGGGGCCGGGCGGAACGGATATGGGCTTTTCCGCCGTGATGAAGGTCATGAAATGGAACGCGCTGCTGACGCTGCCGATGTTCGTGTTCATGGGCTATGTCATGTCGGAATCGCGTTTGGCCGAGGATCTTTACCGGATGTTTCACGTCTGGTTCGGACCTTTGCCGGGGGGGCTGGCGATCGGCACGGTGATGCTGATGGTCATGATTTCCGCAATGAACGGGCTGTCGGTTGCCGGAATGGCCATTGGCGCGACCATCGCTTTGCCTGAACTGGTCAAGCACCGCTATGACAAGCTGATGATCTCGGGGGTCATTCAGGCGGGTTCCAGCTTGGGCATTTTGATCCCGCCCTCGGTGGTCTTGGTGCTTTACTCGCTGATTGCGCGCCAGCCGGTCAGCCAGCTGTGGCTGGCGGGGATCGTGCCGGGCCTGCTGATGGCGGCGCTTTTCATCGCCTATATCCTGATCCGCACCTGGCTAAATCCTGCCCTTGCCCCGCCGATGCCGCGCGAGGAACGCGCCGCCATCACCTGGCCCGAGCGTTTCCGGCTGCTGCGGGCAGGAGTTCTGCCGCTGATCATCTTTGCGGCGATGATGATCCCTTTTGTCAAAGGCTGGACCTCGTTGACCGAAAGCAGCGTTATCGGTGCGCTGACTGCGGTGATTGCCGCCGTGATCAAGGGCCGCTTCACACGCAATGTCTTTGAGGTCGCGACCCGCCAGACGCTGGCCATCACCTGCATGTTCATGCTCATCATCATGGCCGCCCTCAGCTTTGGCGCGGTCTTTGACGGCCTGGGTGCCGGGCGCGCGATCGAGCAGCTGTTCATTGGCGAGATGAAGCTTTCGCCGCTGCAGGTTTTGCTGATCATGCAGGCCTCATTCCTGATCCTGGGCATGTTTTTGGATGACACGGCCATGCTGGTCATCGTTGCCCCGATCTACGTGACGATGGCGCGCACGCTTGGCTTTGACCTGATCTGGTACGGCATCCTTTACACCATCACCTGCCAGATCGCCTATCTGACCCCGCCCTTCGGCTATAACCTCTTTCTCATGAGGGCGATGGCGCCGCGCGATTTCACCCTTGGCGTGATCTACCGCTCGGTTCTGCCCTTCGTGCTGATCATGGTGCTGACCTTGGGGTTGGTGATCGCATTCCCGGGTATCGCCATGTGGCTGCCCCATTCGATTTACGGCCAATAAGCAGAAAACAACCATAAGGGAGGATGAACGATGACCACTTCAAGACGTAAGTTCCTGACCACGGGTGCGCTTGCGGCGGCTGGGGCCAGCGCATTAAGCGCCCCCGCGATTGCGCAGGGCGTTCCTTTGAAATGGCGTATGCAAACCTATGCGGGCGCGGCCTTGGGCGAGCATGTCTGCAAACCCGCGGTCGAGGCCTTCAACAAGATCGCCAACGGCCAGATGGAGATCGAGCTTTACTATGCCGATCAGATCGTGCCCACGGGCGAATTGTTCCGCGCGCTGCAAAATGGCACGATCGATGCGGTGCAATCTGACGACGACAGCATGGCAAGCCCGACCGAAGTGACGGTTTTTGGCGGCTATTTCCCCTTCGCGCTGCGTTACTCGCTCGATGTGCCCGCGCTGTTCAACCATTACGGGCTCGATGAGATCTGGAAGGCCGAATATGCCAAACACGGCATCCAGCACATCTCGGCGGGGTCATGGGATCCGTGCAACTTCGCGACCAAACAGCCGATCAATGCGCTGGCGGATCTGAACGGCAAACGCATCTTTACCTTCCCCACCGCAGGTCGCTTTCTGGCGAAATTCGGCGTCGTCCCGGTTACCCTGCCATGGGAGGATATCGAGGTCGCGCTGCAAACGGGCGAGCTGGACGGCGTCGCCTGGTCGGGCATCACCGAAGATTACACCGTGGGTTGGGCCGGGGCGACCGGGCATTTCCTGACCAACAGTATCTCGGGTGCATGGATTGGCCATTTCTTTGCCAATCAGAAGCGCTGGGAGGAGGTGCCCGAACATCTGCGCGAGCTGATGAAGGCGGTCTTTGACCAGTCCCATTACTACCGCCAGCACTGGTACTGGGCGGGTGAGGCCAAGTTGCGCGTGGGCGGCGACAAGATGAAGCTGACGACGATCCCGGCCGCCGAATGGGGCACGGTCGAGGCCGCCGCAAAAGAGTTCTGGGACGAAATCGCCGCAGAATCCGAGATCAAGGCTCAGGTTGTCGCCAAGATCAAGGAATACAACGAAGCGATGGAAAAGGCCGGTCCGCCCTATCGCTATTCCTAAGTCTTTTTTCCTTAGACCGGGCGCATCTGTCCGAGATGCGCCCATTCCCTACCGG
>NZ_DALZMB010000174.1:0-4775 GCF_032007265.1 Paracoccus sp. (in: a-proteobacteria)
GCGTATGCGGAGGCTTGAGGCCGTGGTGCAGAGGGCGCCCATGTTGGGCTTGTTGGGCACCGTTATCGGGATGATCAGCGCATTTGGCAATCTGGCGCTGAGTCAGGAAATGGCCGATCCACGGCTTTTGGCAGCGGGCATCTGGACCGCCTTGACCACGACTGCGCTTGGCCTTGCCATCGCATTGGTTGCCTATTTTCTCGCCAATTGGCTGGAAGGCCGGATCGAGGACGAGCGGCTGACCATCGAAATTGCCATCTCGGCTGCTATTCATGGCCGTGTCGGCGGCACGCAGGGCCCTTAGGCCATGGCGCAAACAAGGCGCAAGATCGAGCTTCCACGCTCTCGCAGAAACTACCGTTTCACGCTGACCCCGCTGGCAGATACGATGTTTCAGCTGCTGGTCTTTTTCATGCTCTCGGCCAATCTGACACCATATTCGATTTTAACCCTGCGCACTGGCACGCTTGGCGCGGTCGGATCCGCGCAATCGGCGCAGGCCAATCCCGCAGGCCAGTCCAATATCGTCAACCCACTGGCCAGCGCGGTCTGGTCGATCAATTCCGATAGCATTGTCGCAAATGGCCAACGCTTTGCGCTGGATCGTATCCCCGATCTGGCTCAGGCGCTGCACCAGCAAGGCGTGACCGAGGTTCTGCTGATCTCGCAAAAAGGGGCGACGGTGCAGGCGCTTGTCTCGATCCTCGAGGTACTAGCCGCCCATCAGATCACCGCTGTACGCGTCGCCGACGGGTCCGCGACATGAGTATGAACCTGCCCGCACGCCGCCGGTTGCGCGGTATAGATGTCTCATTAGCGATCGTGAACATCGTGCTTTTGCTGATCTTTTTCTTTGTGGCAGCAGGTCAGGACAGTTTGGATACGGCCGGAATTGATCTGGCGACCACCGCAGACCTGCCTTTTGACCGGCTGCCCAAGCCGATTGTCAGCGTAGATCCTCAAGGCAACTGGCGCCTGGATGGTGCTGAAATCACCGCCGAGACCCTGCCGGTGGCTTTGGCCGATCGCCCCGAAGGGTCGGATTTATTTTTGATCGTCGACAGGGCAGCCCCGGCCAGCCAGCTGATTGCCCTGCTGAACCTGCCCGAGCTGCGGCCCTATCGCCTGCGCCTGGTCACACTTCGTCAGTCGGCACTGCCATGATCGGGCATCCTCAAACACATAATCTGCGCTGGTTGCAAGCAACGGCGATTTCATTGTCCCTGCATGCGTTGGCGATTGGGCTTTTGATTTATCAACCAAATTTCACCAATTATGTCGCACCTCCCAGAACTGATGAGCCTGAAATTCAGATCGAGACCCTTGTGCCGCAATTCACCCCGGCAGAGGGCAATCAAATCGATCAACCGCCGCTTGACCCGCCTGATGGCCTTGCCAGGCCAAATTCTGAAAGCACGGTGGTTGGGGCACCCCCAGTCACCGCCACGCCAGAGGTGCTGCAACCTTTAACATCGGACAATAGCGGCACAATATTGAGCACGCCCCCGCTTGCACCGGTCGTCATCCTGCCCGAACCCATCGAGGCGGGATCCGTAACCGGGCCGACAGATCCGGACGAAGCCCCATTATCGCCACCAAGCTTGGCAACCAACCCCGACACCGAAGTTACGCCGACAGATCCGCGCCTGACGGATCTGGTCACCCGTCTACGAGAGCAGGTTGATATTGCTTGCCTAATGGCCTTGCCGTCGCTGCAAGACGATGCCCTGACGATGAATGTTTTGTCGCCAAATGATCGCGAGATCACCAGCTTTATTGCCGCGGTCAGCAACGGCTTCGACCAATCCATCACCAGCCGCCGTGTCATTTTGGATCAGCGACAATGCCCCGGCATCACATTTCTGCGGCGCAACCCTCAATATCCGGCATTTGGCCTGAGCATCGCGCTTCAATCGGCCGATATCAGCAGCGGCTCCTCGATTGTAGGGCAGATCGGCAATGGTGCGGGCTGGTATAACACCTTGCTGCTGATCGACGACAATGGTGTCGTCCAAGATTTACGCCGCTTTTTGACGGCGCAAGGCGGTCAGGTCACCTTTGACATCCCCATGTCCCGCGCGGGGGCGGCACGCGACACAAGTCAGATCCTGATTGCAATCGCCACGCCCGGAAGATTGCAATCGGTCACCAGAAATGCGGGCCGTCTGGCGCGGGATTTCTTTCCAGAATTGGCAGCCGAACTGGATCAAAACGCGCGAATTGGGGTCAGCAGCCTTTATATCCGCTGACCCCACTTCCCCCTGTGCCTGAACGGCGCGGATCTAGGCTTCGGCCGAAACTTCTGCCTTTTTGCCGCGCTTCTTTTTTGCAGGCTTATCAGTTGGCTCGGCTGCTGGTGTGGCCTCTGGATCAGGCCCCGTCGTGTCGCCAGCAAAGACGTAATCATAGGTGCCGTCTTTCAGCTCGATCCGCAGATCGGCCATCTCCCCGCCCTCGACCATCCGCGCCAAAACGCGGCGCGATAGATCGGGCAGGATCGAGTTTGTAATGATGTTATCCACCATTCGCCCTCCGCTGTCGGGATCACGACATTGCTCGACGATATATTCCAACACCTCATCGCTATAGGAAAGGCTTGCCCCATGGGCGTCGCGCATCCGTTTGACGATCGCGCCCAATTTCAGGCGCGTGATCCCGGCCAAGACCTCGCGGCTTAGCGGGAAATAGGGGATTGTGACGATGCGGCCCAGCAGTGCCGGGGGGAAAACCTTTAAAAGCTCTGGTTTGATCCGCATGTCCAAGGCCTCAAGGTCGGGGGTCGTCTCGCCCCCCTCAGCCATGCGCATAATGACTTCAGTGCCAACGTTTGACGTCAACAATATCAAGGTATTGCGGAAGTTAATGGCGCGCCCATTGCCATCTTCCATCATGCCTTTGTCAAAGACCTGAAAGAACAGCTCATGCACGTCGGGATGTGCTTTTTCGATCTCATCCAGCAGCACGACCGAATAGGGTTTGCGACGCACGGCCTCGGTCAGCCGGCCCCCTTCGCCATAGCCGACATAACCGGGAGGGGCGCCTTTCAGCAGGCTGACGGAATGAGCCTCTTGGAATTCGGACATGTTGATGGTGATGACATTTTGCTCGCCGCCATAAAGCTGCTCGGCCAAGGCAAGTGCAGTTTCAGTTTTACCAACCCCCGAGGGGCCTGCCAGCATAAAGACCCCGATTGGCTTATTGGGGTTGCCCAACCCCGCGCGGCTTGTTTCCACGCGCTTGGCGATCATTTGCAATCCGTGGTCCTGACCGATGACCCGCTCGCGCAGATGATCGGCCAAGCCCAGGATCGCCTGCAATTCATCCGCGACCATGCGGCCCGCCGGAATGCCCGTCCAATCGCTGATCACGCTGGCAACAGCCTGTTCATCAACATGGGCGTAGACCATACGATCATCGGGATGTGTCGCTGCCAGCTCGGTCATTTTCGCGGTCATTTCCGCGCGCGTGGCCTCGGCATCGAAATCCTCGCCCGCATCCACGGCAAGGCGGCGGCGCAGCTCGACGATCTCATCGACAACGGCCTTTTCGGCCTCGAATTTGGCTTCGATACCCACCAGCTCGGCGGCCTTTTCATCGCGGCTGCTGCGGGCCTCGGCCAGGCGGTCATCGGCCCGTTCGCCCAAATCCTGAGCCGCGACTTTTGCAGCGATTTCCGTGTCCAATGCATTGATCGCATCGCGCAGATCAGCAATTCGCGCCGGGGTCGAGGACTGGCTGACCGCCACACGGGCACAGGCCGTATCCAACAAGGAGACCGCCTTATCAGGAAGCTGCCGGGCGGGAATATAGCGCGCCGATAGTTTGACGGCAGCCACCACGGCCTCATCCGAGATGCGCACCTTGTGGTGGCTTTCCATGGGTTGCAGGACGCCACGGATCATATAGCAGCATTGCTCGATCCCCGGCTCATCGACCTGAACGGGCTGAAAGCGCCGCGTCAGCGCCGGATCTTTTTCGAAATAGTTGCGGTATTCGGCCCAGGTCGTGGCGCCAATCGTGCGCAATGTGCCCCGCGCCAACGCAGGCTTGAGCAAATTGGCGGCATCACCCGTCCCCGCGGCCCCGCCTGCGCCAACCAACGTATGCGCCTCGTCGATGAACAGGATGATCGGCGTCGGTGAGGTTTGAACCTCATCGATGACCGAGCGAAGCCGCTGCTCAAACTCGCCCTTCATGCTGGCCCCGGCCTGCATCGCGCCGATATCCAACATATGCAGACGCATCCCCTGCAGGGCCGGGGGCACCAGACCGGCGGCCAGCCGCTGCGCAAACCCTTCGACGACCGCGGTTTTGCCGACACCTGCTTCGCCCGTCAGAATGGGGTTGTTCTGGCGCCGTCGCATCAACACGTCGATGATCTGGCGGATTTCGTCATCGCGGCCATGAACCGGGTCCATCTTTCCTGACGCCGCATCCGCCGTCATATCGACCGAAAAACGCCCCAATGCGGTCGTTGCACTGTCTGCGCGCTCACCCGAACCCGCTGCGGTCAGTCCCGAGCCATCCATCGGGCGCAATGCCTCTTCGGCCGAGCTTGACCAAAGTTGGCGCGCTTCCTTGCTGAGCTGATCCACCGAGATTTCCGCAAAAACCGCCGAATTGACAACCAGCTCGCGGCGCAAGCCGCCATCATTGAGCAATGAGACCAGCAAATGGCCCGTCCGGATCTGGGTTTCGCCGAAAAAGAGCGTCGCATAGGTCCAGGCGTGGTTCAAAGCATCTGCCAGACTTTCAGCAATGCCGGGCACTTCGGT
>NZ_DALZMB010000175.1:0-4752 GCF_032007265.1 Paracoccus sp. (in: a-proteobacteria)
CAGGTCATCTCCCTTGATCGGCTGGATTTGGACGGGGGGCGGCTGACGGTGCTGACCGGGCCATCGGGGTCGGGAAAGACCACGTTGCTTTACCTTTTGTCGGGATTGCTGCTGCCCCAGCAGGGGCAAATCGCTTGGAACGGCCTTGACCTGGCGCGCATGCGCGAGGGGGCACGCGATCGCTGGCGCCGTCTCAATGCGGGCTTTGTCTTTCAGGACTTTCACCTTCTGCCCGAGCTGTCGCCTTTGGATAACGTGCTTTTACCAGCCTGGTTTTCGGCCTTTTCTGCCGCCAGATTGCGCGCGCGTGGCGCGGCGCTTTTGACGCAATTCGGGGTGCCTGACTGCCCGCGCGCGGCGCTGCTGTCTCGAGGAGAGCAGCAACGCGTGGCGCTTGCCCGCGCCTTGTTGCTGAAACCAAGGGTGATCTTTGCGGATGAGCCAACCGCCAGCCTTGATGCTGCATCCGGCGCCAGCGTCGCCGCCTCATTGCAGAAAATGGCTCATGATCAAGGGTGTTGCGTGATTGCGGCCAGTCACGATCCCGCATTGATCGCCCTGGCCGATCAGCGCTTGGGGCTGGTCCGTGGCCAGCGGGTGTCTGGCCCATGAACCCGCTTCCCGTTCTGCGCGCGCTGTGGTCGCGCAATCCGATGACGGTCGGGCTTTTGACCGTGCTGGTCGCCCTTGCGGTTGCCTTGGGCATCGCGATCAGCGCCCAAGAGCGCGCCTTGCGTCTGGGCTCGGCCCGCGCGGCAGACCGCTTTGATCTGATTGTGGCCGCGCCGGGAAGTCAGACCGATCTGTTGTTCTCGACCGTCTATCTGCGGCCCAATGCCGTCACGCTGTTGCCCGGCCCCGTGGCGCAGCGCGTGTTGAGCGATCCTGATGCGGAATTTGCGGCGCCAATTGCCTTTGGTGACAGCCATGCTGGTGCGCCGGTGGTAGGAACGACCGCGGATTTCGTGACCCATCTCAGTCAGGGACTGGCCCAGGGGCGCAACTTCACTCACCTGAATGAGGCGGTGGTGGGGGCGCTGGTCCCGGACGCCATAGGCGAGGACATCTCGGTTCAGCATGGTCATGGTGATGGTGCGGCAGGTGGGATCGATGCCGATCAGGCCGAGCCGGACCACTCGGATCCGGGCCAATTACAGCATGACCCGTCACAGGCTGATCCATCTGGCGTGGCTGCGGATCACGCAGAGGTGGGGGATGGGCATCTTCATGATGATGTGCGCGTGGTTGGCCGCATGAGGCCCACCGGCACGCCCTGGGATCGTGCGGTGATCGTGCCCGTCGAATATATCTGGATGGCCCATGCTATGGGCACGGGACATGCCTTGAATGAGGACCGTATCGGGCCGCCGTGGCAGGCAGATTTGATGCCGGGCCTGCCAGCCATCGTCATCAAACCTGCCAGCATTGCTGCGGCCTATGGGTTGCGTGCGCGTTATCGCGATGCGCAAACCACGGCCTTTTTCCCGGCGGAAACGCTGGTGGATCTTTACAGCCTGATGGGTAGCGCGGCGCGGGTCATGACCATGCTCAGCTTGGCCGCCCAGATCCTTGTGATTGCCGCGATCCTGGTCGGTCTGCTGGCCGTGCTTGATCTGCAGCGCAAAAGCTTTGCGGTGCTGCGCGCCCTTGGTGCCTCGGCGGGATATGTTTTCGTCACGGTCTGGGCTTATGTCGGCGCGATGGTTGTGGGGGGGGCGGCCTTGGGGTTGCCGCTTGGCTGGGCAGCCTCGGCGCTGGCCTCAAAGCTGATTGCGGCGCATACCGGGGTGGCAATGCAGGCCAGCCTTGGCCCGCGCGAGTTGGGCATGGCCGGGCTATTGGTCTTGGCCGGGCTGGTGCTGGCGTTGATCCCGGCGATCCGTATCTATCGCCGCTCGGTCGTCGAGGGTCTGCGTCAGGGCTAGGGCTAGGGCTAGGGCCTGGCCCCGCCCTGCCGCATCTTGCCCATTCAAACCTTACCCATCTGCGGGGCGGTATTGCTGCGCCAAAGCCGATTGCGCACTGGCCGGAAGGGACTGGGCCGCGGCCAGATCGACGATCAGCAGGGCCTCGCCCTTGGCACCCGCCATTGCCAGGGGTTGGCCGTCGGGGCCAGCGATCACCGACAGGCCGCCAAAGCACAGCCCGCGCTCATCTCCGACCAGATTGGCATAGGCCACGACGGCATTGTTTTCATGTGCGCGCGCGGGAACCAAGGCGCGCTGAACATGCTCAAACCCGACAGGATTGGCCGTGGGGACCAAAATCAGATCGGCGCCTTTTTGCGCCAAAGCAGCCGCATGGCCGGGGAATTCGATGTCATAACATACCAGCATCGCCGCCCGCCGCCCTTCCAGATCAAAGACCGGGCCAAGCGTCGAGCCGCGTTGAAAGCTGGCCTCTTCCATCGGGCCGTAAAGCTGGATCTTGCGGTAATGGGCCAAAATTGCACCATCCGCGCCAATGGCCGTGGCGGCATTATAGATCGCCGCGCCATCCCCCTCAGCCGCGCGCTCGGCCCAGCCAAAGCATAGGCCGCAGCCCGTCGATCGGGCCATCTCACGCAGCCTGACCACCCACGGGCCGTCCAGCGTTTGGGCAAGGCTTTGGTGCAAATCGGGGCGGTGATATCCGGGCAGGAACAGTTCGGGCAAAAGCAGCATTTTTGCGCCCGCCGCCGCAGATGCCCGCAACTGCATACAAACTGCCTGAAAAGCATCATCAATCCGGCCATCTGTCGGCGGACTCTGCCAGAGTGCTAACTTCACTTTTCACCTCTGCCATGGGCACAATACACTCATCAGTTTAGACATTTCCGCGCCCCCAGAGAAAGCCCAACATGAGCGATCAGAAACCTGTCACCGCCTTCGGACCCGATTTCCCCTTCGCTTATGATGATTGGTTAAACCATCCCGCCGGGCTGGGTACGATCCCCGCCGCCAGCTATGGTCAAGAGGTTGCCGTGATCGGGGCAGGGGCTGCGGGGGTGATTGCGGGCCATGAGTTGATGAAGCTGGGCCTGAAACCCGTGCTTTACGAATCCGGTAAATTCGGCGGTCGCCTGCGCTCGGAAACCTTTGAGGGGACACAGGACGTCATTGCCGAGCTGGGCGGCATGCGTTTTCCGATCTCGTCGCGGGGGTTTTACCACTATGTCGATCTGGTGGGCATGCAAAGCCGGCCCTTCCCCAACCCGCTGACCGCTGCCGCCGGCTCGACCGTCATCGATCTTGAGGGCGAGACCCATTTCGCGCGCAAACTGGACGATCTGCCCCAGCTTTACCACGAGGTTGCCGTCGCCTATCGCGCCGCATTGGAAGAACATTCGGACTTTACCAAACTAAGCCGCGCGGTGCGCGAGCGCGATGTCAAACGCCTGAAGGAAATCTGGGACCCGCTGGTCGAAAAATGGGATGAGCGGACGTTTTATGACTTTGTGGTCTCGTCCAAGGCATTTCAGGGGCTAAGCTTTCGCCACCGTGAGGTCTTTGGCCAGGTCGGTTTTGGCACGGGCGGCTGGGACAGTGACTTTCCCAATTCCATGCTCGAGATCTTGCGCGTGAACCTGCTCGAGCTGGATGATCATCAGCGCTATATCGTCGGCGGCGTCGAACATGTGCTGCACCGCCTGTGGCGCCAGAGCGCTGATTGCGCCCATTGGCCCAAGGGCACGAGTCTGGCCAGTCTGAACGGCGGCGCAACTTTGGGGCGGGCGGCCAAGATCGCGCGCCAGAATGGGGGCGGCTTTACCGTCACCGATCAATGGGGCAATCCGCGCGATTATGCCGCCGTATTGGTCACCTGCCAAAGCCATTTGCTGACCACATCGGTCAAGGTCGACGAAGAGATTTTTGACCAAAAGCTGTGGATGGCGCTGGACCGGACCCGTTACATGCAGGCCGCAAAGACCTTTGTCATGGTCGATCGCCCCTTCTGGAACGACATTGACCCTGAAACCGGGCGACCGGTTTTGTCGATGACGCTGACGGACCGCCTGACCCGTGGCACCTATTTCTTTGACAATGGCCCGGATCAGCCTGCCGTGATCTGCCTAAGCTATTCCTGGATGACGGATGCGCTGAAAGTGTTGCCGCTTTCTTGCGAAAAGCGGGTCGAGCTAGCCTTGGCCGCGCTGGAAAAGGTCTATCCCGGTGTGGATATTCGCAGCCATATCCGAGGCAATCCCATCTGTGTCAGCTGGGAGGCGGACGAGAATTTCCTTGGGGCGTTCAAGGGCGCTTTGCCCGGACATTACCGCTATAATCTGCGTATGTATGGGCATTTCATGCAATCAGAGATGCCAGCCGAACAGCGCGGGATCTTTTTGGCGGGCGACGGGATCAGCTGGACGCCTGCATGGGTCGAGGGCGCGGTACAGACGGCGTTGAATGCGGTCTGGGGCATCATGGCCCATATGGGCGGGGCCAGCCATAAGGCCAACCCCGGACCGGGTGATCTGTGGGCCGAACTTGGCCCGGTCGCGCTGGAAGGCTAGCCCGGACAGAGCCAGCCTTTTCTGGGCCGGGCCGGGCGGACCATGCCGGGCCCGAGGATGCCCGGCCTGACCACGCCCGCTGTGATTGGCGCAAACCTGACTGGATCAAACTTGACCGGGTCTGTCCTGAAAGAGTGTTCCCTTTCAGGACAGACCTGTTGGGCCTTTATGCGCGGGTCCAGCACTGACTGGGCCAGCACTTACTTGGCCAGCCTTCACTGGTCAGTCCTGATTGGCCCAGTCCTGATCGGGGCAAT
>NZ_DALZMB010000176.1:0-4742 GCF_032007265.1 Paracoccus sp. (in: a-proteobacteria)
GTCTTACTCAGCTGATCTAGCCGCGCACCCTCCACCACTTTTTTCAGCTTTGCTTTAGCCAGATTTCCCAGCACCTCTGCCCGCGCATCAAGGCAGATCACAGCATCAGGCACGCTAATCTGGACGTGCTACAGGATCTGGTTGATGGCCTCTTGCCCGCGCCTGTCTCGCCGCCCCATATATATGCCCACAGGCCGACCAGACGTTCGTTAGCGCAGAATTCAGTGTTCTGGAGTGCCCCTCCGAAAGCCATTCTGACATCTTCATGAGTCGGATCAGCCTCACCCAAGTGGCAGTGGCACTGGCGAGCTCACTGACTATGCTCGGTTCGGTGTCATGACCGGAGGATGATATGGCAAGAATTGACGACATAGGCGGACCCGAAAGACTGCACACGCTGGTCAACCGCTTCTACGACCTGATCGAGACAGACCCGCGCGGCGCTGATCTGCTGAAGCTGCATTTTCGCGGCCATGGCGTTGCCCATGCTCGCGTCGAGCAGGTGGATTTCATGTTGGGCTTTCTGGGAGGACGGCGCACATATCAAGAGCGCCACGGCCATATGAATTTACGTGAAATACATGAACATGTCGCCATTCGGAGGCAGGATGCCGAAAGCTGGCTAGCCTTAATAAATCATGCGCTGGACGATTTGGGCCATGGCGGGCCAGAGTTTGACTCATTGCGCACAGCCCTGCGTCGTGCTGCGCTTGTGCTGGTGAACCGCGATGACTTAGAGGATGGAAGCCGTCTGACTAGTTCTTAATGCGACAACATAAATTTCTAGCTGGAATAGCCAGCAAATGCACCTTCACATTTCCGTCCACCCCCGCCATAGATGCCGCGCTTCAGGTTCCCTAAACCCGCAAGCGTGACCGGGTGCGGTATTGAGGTTACGTCAACTCAGCTCCCGGTCAATCCTCGCCGTCCTGTCGGGTAGGCAGCAATGCTGCCGCCTTGCGATCCTCTTCATGCAGTCTCGTGACGATGGCCTCAATATCCACAACTGGCCATTCCTCTGCCGTGATGCGATCGCGCGTGCCGTCCTCATTGAAGCGCCAGCCGCCCAACTCGGGATAACCCGCCAACACACCGTGCACGGTCACCCCGACAACCTGGCGCCGCTGGCATCGCCTGCATCGCCCCCGCCTCTGGATCTCAGGCAGCAGCACGCCATAGGTCACTGCCGCGACACCAGCGTGGCCGCAGCGGCACCGAATTGTTACGTAATAGTCAGCACCGTAAGTGATCATGACTAGAACATAAGGGGAACACGTTAGGAGGTCTAGACGATCCTCAGCGCCCCGTCCCGCAGGGGCCGCTGAAGCGCCTGCGCTTGGTCCCATGGCAGATTGAACCACGCTTGCCACTCATCCGGCTCGGTCAGGATCACCGGCATCGCCTTGGGATGAACGGCGCCGACCTCGGCATTTGGGGGGCAGGTTAGGAAGGCAAATAGATCGTCTGTGGTTTCGCCGTCCTTGACCTTGCGCACCGAGGTCCAGCCTTGGGCCTGGATGCCCGCAAAGAACATCGGGCGACCCTCCACCAGATCAAACCAGACTGGCTTGTGATCATTGCCTGGCTCCGAAAAGCGCACCACCGGCACGAGACAACGATGCTCTGGGCCAAGCCAGCGCCGCCAATGCGGCGAGCGGACATTGCGCACGTTGGTCACGCCGGGGTCACGCGCCGTCTTGAGATACATCGGCGGCGTCGGCATGCCCCAGCGCGCCTTGGCAACTGCCAGCCAGTCGCCTTCGTGACGAATGATTGGCGCCGTGCGATCCGGGTAAACATCCTCTGGCCAGGGCTCATTTCCCGCCAGATCCCGCAGATTGCTGGGGAAAGCTTTAGCTATAAGGTCGGCTGACTTTGCGGTCTGGTAGAGGTTGCACATGGCATCAGAACACATTGAGCAAATAGAGCAGAATGATCACGAAAACCGGGACGCCAAGCAGCCAAGCAATAATGCCTCTCATCTCTTTCTCCTCATCAAATGCTGGGAACCAACCACGCGGCGGCGAGAAAGTTCAGAATTAAGCACCTAGAACAGCGCCCTGTTGACTTGCGGCGCGAAAACTTCGCACTGATTCATGAGCGACAGTTACGCCCGGACAAGAGATCGCCGCGGACGCTTCGCATTTCGGGGGTCGCAGCTCCGTATAGCAGCGCCGAGAAAAAGCGGGAACACGCAATCATAACCCCGTTTCTGCTTCCCCACAGCAATGCAGACGGGCGCTGTCGACTTCGTCTGCGCGACTCCTTGCACAGGCAGTGGGCAGATCAGGAACTATCCCTGCTTCGACCCGTTGGGACAAAGGAGGATTTCTCATGTCAGCGCCGAAAACCGATATCGAGAAGCAAAAGAAGAATCACATCTGGCCGATCATCGGCATTGTTGCCGTCGTCTTGCTGGTTTTGGCTGGTTTCCTCATCTGGTTCGCAGATGAAACAGACGATCCTGTTATGCCGGGGGGTGACACCAACACCCCCATCCAGCCAGCAGAACCACAAGCTAACTGACCAGTATCTGTAAAGATTGCCCCGCCTAGTCCGTCAGCGCGGGGCTTTCTTATCCCATCTGCCCGCCTCACTGGGCGGGGTGGGCATCGCGCAGATCCAATCGTCGCGGCTCCGTCCGAATTCACCAGATTAATGTAGCGCTTAGCGGGCCGAAGCGATTCCCTCGATTGGTGACACTCCTGCCCGCTTCAGCGCCTCGGTCAGCTGATCCAGCCCGGCCTCCTTCGCGATCTCTTGCAGCTTGGCCTTAGCCAGATTTCCCAGCACCTCGGTGCGGGCATCGAGGCCGATCACGGCATCCGGCACGCTGATCTGGACGTGCTGCAGGATCTGATTGATCGCTTCGTGTCCTGTCAGCCCGCGCTGGAGCGCCAGGCGCGCGCCGGTCATCATCGCCGAATGCAGCGCATCACGGTAGCGGGCCTCAATGTCGATGCCCCATTTCTTTCGCGCAGTATTGGCGGCCCAGCCCAGCATCGAGGCCAGCAATATGCTGATGATTTCCAAGACATGCGGCATAACCGCTGCTTTGATGAGATCCATGATCAGTTTCCTTTGAGGAATGCCGCACAGGCAATGTGAATGGCGCTGGCTAGGGCCGCGAAGTGCCGATCGGCAGCAGCGCAGTCGTTGGGGTTCGAGCCGAAGTAAGGCTCCAACAGGACGGCGGGCGCCCGGCCCTGCCATAGGCTTTCTCCACCCCGCTCACCGCGCTTGCGCGTGACCAACCCGCGATCACGCAGGCCAAGCGTGCTGGTCATGGCGGCCTGGATCAGCTTTGCCAGGCGCTGGCTGCCCGTGGTGCCGGAGGTCAGCGTTTCCGTACCCGTTGCCGATCGCACGGCCGCGCTGTTGAAATGCAACTCGATCGAGGCATCCGCGCCCCAGGCATCGACCTCGGCATAGGCCTGCCGGACTTCGGTGGTGTAGCTCGGCACAACTGGACGGCGGAACACGCGGAAGAGTGCAGGTTCCTGGGCGAAGATCTGATTGGCCAGATCCGTCATCCAGTCATATTCGCTGCGCCCGTCCGTGACGCGCACAGCACCTTGCGATCGAGCGTTATGCCCAATCACCAGAGCAATCTTGCCCATGGATCTCTCCTTGAAATGAAAAAACCCCGCACGATGGCGGGGTGATGTGATATGATGCTCTTGGCTTGAGCTGACTTAACTGTTCGGTTCGCCCCGGCCCCCGTGAGAGATGCGATTACGGGGGCCGGTTATCTGAGCCCTCCACGCCAACACAGAATTCCCATTTCGACACACTCTCGTGCGGGGCGAAGGTGACAAAACATTCAGCGTGAGGCGTTAGTAAATATGCTAGAATACACTCGATCCGCGCCGCCCTGGGGAGGAGTCTGCCGCGGATCCCGGCCTCTACCCTGTCGCGCGGCTTAGTGGGGGCCGGTCAGGGCATCTCTCACGGCTGATAACTCTCTCTCGGTGGCTGGAGCTAATTCGCCAATAATATCTCCGAACTATGAAAACTTTGGTTGATGCGGTGAATGATTTTGCTATCAATCAGGTAGCTCGCGACTCGGAGATGGAGTGCATGTGGGCTCCGGCCCCCGACTAGAGGTTGCGCTTCTTGCGGGGGCCGGTCAGTGCATCAACGCGCGCGCCGCAATCATACATCCCGCCATGATCACACGCACTCGCAAGGCGGGCATTTTACCTATGGCATCGAGCTACAGATTATAGCGGGGCACCCCCCTTATGATTCGATGCAACCGCACCTCGCAGTTGGCCGCGGGGGGCTCTCTTTGGAATGAAAAAAACCCGCACGATGGCGGGGTGGTGTGTTAAAATGGGGGACGGCTTGCCCCTTCTGGTGAAGGATCCGTCGCAGGCCGGCGGCCCCTGTCTGGTTGCGCAAGATCACCGCGGGGGCCGACTATTGCATCACAGCCACGTTCGCCCTGTTTACCTTCTGGGTATCTGCCGTCGATAAGACCGCATGAAAGCTTCACACGACGAATCGACCTTCACCCTGGCACGCGGCTCATGGTCGAACACCTATCCGCTTGAAGATCTAGAGAAGTGGCTGACATTCTATCGCCGCCAGAAGGAGCGTTTTCCGAAGTCCGGAAACAACTATGACGCGTCGATTTCGGCCCTCGAGGAACTCTCTCTGGAAATAGGCTTGCGTTCTTGACCTAGATCAACGGCAATTACCTATCGACCCGCTAATGGCGCTGTAAGCTCGTTATTTTG
>NZ_DALZMB010000177.1:0-4387 GCF_032007265.1 Paracoccus sp. (in: a-proteobacteria)
CCGTTGCAGCAGACCTGTGTCTCGCGGCGACCGGCACCGATACCGGCGGCTCGATCCGTCAGCCTGCGGCATTTACCGGCACTGTTGGCCTGAAGCCGACTTATGGCCGCGTCAGCCGCTGGGGCACCATTGCCTTTGCCAGCTCGCTTGATCAGGCAGGCCCGATGACCAAGACGGTTCGCGATGCGGCAATCATGCTGGGCGCGATGGCATCTGTCGATGACAAGGATTCGACCAGCGCCGACCGTCCGGTTCCTGACTATGAGGCGGCGATCACTGGCGATATTCGCGGCAAGAAAATCGGCATCCCCCGTGAATATCGTATGGATGGCATGTCGGATGAAATCGACGCGCTGTGGCGTCAGGCTGCCGAGATGTTGCGTGATGCCGGTGCCGAGATCGTCGATATCTCGCTGCCCCATACCAAATATGCTTTGCCTGCCTACTATGTCATCGCCCCGGCCGAGGCGTCTTCGAACCTCGCGCGCTATGATGGCGTGCGCTATGGCCATCGGGCGAAACTTGCGGCAGGTGACGGCATCGATCAGATGTATGCCCGCACCCGCGCCGAGGGTTTTGGCCACGAGGTTCAGCGCCGTGTGATGATCGGCACCTATGTGCTGTCGGCAGGCTTTTATGACGCATATTATAACCGCGCCCGCCGCGTGCGTGCCCTGATCAAGCGTGATTTCGATCAGGCCTATGCCAGCGGCGTCGATGCGATCCTGACCCCGGCCACCCCATCCGCAGCCTTTGGCTTGGGTGAAATGGCGGGCAAGGATCCTGTCGAAATGTATCTCAACGACGTGTTCACCGTCACGGTCAACCTTGCAGGTTTGCCGGGGATTGCGGTGCCGGTCGGCACAGATGCACAGGGCCTGCCCCTGGGGATGCAGCTGATTGGCCGCCCTTGGGCCGAAGGTGAACTGCTGAACCTTGCACAAACACTGGAAAATGCGGCAGGCTTCGTGGCGAAGCCGGATCGCTGGTGGTGATCTTGTGAAAACAGAGGGCGTGAACATGCGGAAACTGGCGATCCTTGCGGTGCTGGCCTTGGCGGCTTGCAATGAGAATGCGGGCTGGAACCCCAATTACACCATGAATGGCACGCCCTATGGCGAATATCAGCGCGCACGAGAAGTCGCGCTGATGACCAATACCGAGGGGCCGGCGATCATCCCGATCCAGCTTCCCGCCAAGGCGCCGACTGCCGCCGATATTGCTGGACCCGGCCAGACCAAAGCGATGGTCAAGACCGTGGGTGTGCCCGTGGCCGTGACCGAGGTGCGCGTCTCGCCTCAGGCCCGCGCCGCGGCCACCGGCGCCTATCCCGGATCGACCCCGGTCTTGGTGCGCTTTGCCCATGCCGAGCGTCATAACCCCGGCACGGCGATCTATCCGCGCACGGGCGCCAATGCGGCCAAAGCCCAGCAAGCCTGCCGCGGCTTTGCCACTGCCGATAGTGCGCAAACCGCGTTCTTGGCGGCGGGCGGCCCGGTCATCGATCCCAAAGGGATGGACCCCGATGGTGATGGCTTTGTGTGTGGCTGGGATCCGCGGCCGCTGCGCCAATCCGCACTTTGAGCTATCCCTCGCCCAATCACGGCGAGCGGCGCGGGGGACAGCGCCCCGAACTGATTGTGCTGCACTATACCGGCATGGCGGACGGGGCCTCGGCTCGCGCCCGCCTATGCTGCCCCCAAGCCGAGGTCTCGGCGCATTGGCTGCTTCACGAAAATGGCGATGCCGAGGCACTTGTCTCGGAGGAACGTCGGGCATGGCATGCCGGGGCAGGGGCTTGGCTTGGGCGTGACGATGTGAATTCGCGCTCGATCGGGATCGAAATCGTCAACCCCGGCGACCGCCCGTTTCCTGCCGCACAAATGCGGGCCCTTGAGACGCTGATCGCGGCGATCATGGCGCGCTGGGATATTCCACCTCAGGCGGTCATCGGCCATTCCGATATGGCGCCGGGCCGCAAAATCGATCCCGGCCCCCGCTTTGACTGGCGCCGCCTGGCCCTGCAAGGTCTGGCGGTCTGGCCCAAGGGCCTTGGCCAAGACCTGCCCTTGCAGCAAAGCCTCAGCGAAATCGGATATCCTGCAGGAAATGAGCAGGACCGACTGACGGCGTTTCGCCTGCGGTTTCGCCCTTGGGCAAGCGGTCCCGAAGATGAAATCGACCGCCGGATTGCGGCCGCCGTCCCCCGGTGACGGGCGCGCGTGCGAGCATGGCTTTTGATCTTGCGCCCTATCTTGCGCTTTGGCAGCTGACACCTGATGGGGCAGTGATTGAAACCGCCCAGGCAAGGTTAATGCCGACCCGCAGGGGGAGCCAAAAGCTGATGCTCAAACTCGCGCTTACCGCCGAAGAACTCGCAGGATTTGACGCCCTGATCTGGTGGAAGGGCAATGGCGCCGTGCAGGTTCTAAACCGTGCGGGGCCTGCGATCTTGATGCCGCGCGCCGAAACCCTGCCCAATCTGGCTGAACTTGCGCGCACAGGCCAGGACGATCTTGCGACGACGATCCTGTGCAATACGGCCGCCAAACTCCACCAGCCCAGCACGCGCGCACGACCCACCTCGGCGCAACCCTTGTCTCACTGGTTTCGCGATCTTCGCGCCACAGCAGCCGATCACGGCGGCATCTTTCGCAAAGCCCTGACCGAGCTGGATCGCCTGCTTGCCGAAGACCCCGTATCCATCTTGCTGCATGGCGATCTTCATCATGAAAATACCCTCTTTTTCCCCGACGGCTGGGCGGCAATCGACGCCAAGGGTCTGATCGGCCCGGCAGAGCTTGATTATGCGGTTCTCTTTGCCAATCCTGACCTAAGTGATCCCAGCCACAAATGCGCTCGTTTACCCGGTGTGGCGGCGCGCCGTCTGGGGCAGATCTCGGCGCTTTCTGGGCATGACAGCCGCATGATCCTGCGCTGGCTTTTGGCCTGGGCAGGGCTATCGGCCAGCTGGTTCTTGCAAGATGAGCCGCTTGATTCGCCCCGCCTCGAGACCGTGCTTTTCCTTGCGGAATGGTCGGCAGGTCAGCTGGGGCGTTAAAGCCGCGCGAAGATCTCGTCCAGACGGGCAGTTTCGTCGGCCATGCCAAAGGGGGCGTTGACGACAAACATCCCCGATCCGATCATGCCATGACTGTCACGCGCAGGCGGAAACTGAACCTCATGGCGCAAGGCCTCGGGAAATTCCGCAGCGAGCGCCGAAAGCATCGCTTTGTGGCGGGCGTCGCGCAACAGCGGATACCACAAGGCAATGATGCCGACATTCCACTTGCGTGCAATCTGCGCAATGAAGCGTGGAATGGTGTCGTAATCGGATTTCAGCTCAAAGCTTGGATCAATCAGCATCATCCCGCGACGCGGCATCGGCGGGCAGACGGCATTGGCCATGGCAAAGCCGTCTTGATGATACAGATGTGCATCCGGCACGGCCTCGGCCAGATGTTCGATCTCACCGGGGTGAAACTCTGCCAGATGCATCTTGTCGTCCGGACGCAGCAGATGTTCGGCGATCAGGGGCGATCCTGCATAGGCATCGGGCCCGTAGAAAAGCCGCAAGGCCTTTACGGTCCGGATCAGCGGATGATCATCGGGCAGCCAGCCTTCGGCCAGGGCACGGGTGATCCCGGCTGCCGCCTCTCCGGTTTTCAAGGATTGGGGATCATCAAGATGATACAGCCCGCGCCCGGCGTGGGTCTCGATATAGCTCAGGGGTTTGGGCTTCTGGGTCAGATAGGTCAGCATCCACGCCAAAAGGGCATGTTTGTGAAGATCGGCCAGATTCCCGGCATGAAAGACGTGCTGATAGGACAACATCCGTCGCGCTTAATCCGGATTGGGGGAAAAGGAAAGCGGCGGCGCCCAGGGAGGAGGAGGGGCACCGCCGCGCAACGTTGGCCCTGGGAGGAGGTAGGGCAACGTATAGGGTGCGGCAATGGCTGGGAGGAGGAGTGCCATTACCGCGAACGATAGGTCCCAGGGAGGAGGAGGGGACCATCGTATTCCGTACCCGCAATCAGCGGGAAAATGCGGCGCCCCCAGGGAGGAGGAGGGGGGCGCCGCTCTCAACACCGAAGCCCGAGGGAGGAGGAGAGGGCTTCCGTGATTAGGTGGCGACATCCTCAGGGAGGAGGAGGATGTCGCCTAAAGCCAGACCCAGGGAGGAGGAGAGGGTCGGCCTGTTCTATGTCTTAGCGCTTGGCGCCGACCGCAGTATTCGCGATCGAAGTAATTTCCAGGCGATGAATGCCCAAATCCGCCAGCTCGCGATCCGAAAGGCCATTCAGCTCACGCACGGTCTGACGATACAGTGCCCGACGCGCAAAAAAGCTCTTGATACCGCCAAACAGCGTCGAGATACCGCCGGTCG
>NZ_DALZMB010000178.1:0-4345 GCF_032007265.1 Paracoccus sp. (in: a-proteobacteria)
TTATTCGCACAGGCCTTTGCAGGTCTTAGACCAAAGCCGCGACGATCCGCGCCCAAGAGCGCGCGCCCTTGGCAAAGCTTTCAAGATCATATTTTTCATTGGGCGAATGGATGCGGTCATCATCCAGCGCAAAGCCGATCAGCATCGTATCCATGCCCAGGATATGCTGGAAATCACCCGCAATCGGGATCGATCCACCCGCGCCGATAAACGCAGCCTCGCGGCCCCATTCGTCGGTCAGGGCCTGTTTGGCGATACCAAAGGCCGCATCGCTGATATCCATGTGGCTGGCCGGGCTGCCGCCATGCGGCTTGTAGCTCAGCGAGCAATCCGCTGGGATAAACTTTGCCATATGGGCGCGGAAGGCGTCGCGGATCTTGTCGGGGTCTTGCTGGCCGACCAGGCGGAAGCTGACTTTGGCATTGGCTTCACCGGGCAGCACGGTCTTGAAACCTTCGCCAGTATATCCGCCGGACATGCCGTTGATTTCAAAGGTGGGCTGGCTCCAGACCATTTCCAGCGCGGTGCGACCTTTTTCACCGATGGGCGCATTCAGGCCGACGCCACCCAAGAATGCGCTCGCGTCAAAGCCAAGCGATTGCCAGTCATCGCGCAGGGTCTCGGTCAGTTCAGGAACGCCGTCGTAAAAGCCCGGCAGGGTGATGCGGCCATTTTCATCCTTCAACGCTGCAAAGGCATTGCACAGGATTTGCAATGGGTTAGCGGCAAGACCTCCGAAAGAGCCTGAGTGCAGATCGCGGTCCGCAGCGCGAAGGGTGATTTCCTCGCCATAAAGGCCGCGCAGCTGGGTGGTGATCGCGGGGCGACCGTCGGAATAGCGGCTAGTGTCGCAGATCGCGGCGATATCGGCCTTCAGTTCAGCTGCATTGGCGCGCAAGAAAGGTTGAAGGCTGGGCGAGCCGGATTCCTCTTCGCCCTCAAACAGCAAGGTGATGCCGGGGGGCAGTTCGCCATGAACCGCTTTCCAAGCGCGCATCGCCTCGACAAAGGTCATCAGCTGCCCCTTGTCGTCCGAGGCCCCGCGGCCGCGAATGACCTTGCCAGCTGCCGTGTCCTCGATTGCTGGCTCGAAGGGCGGACGGTCCCAAAGGTTCAGCGGATCGACCGGTTGCACGTCATAGTGACCATAGAACAAGATCCTGCGACCCTTGCCGGGTTGGGAATGGGCCACGACCATCGGATATCCCGTGGTTTCACGGATCGAGGCGTCAAAGCCGATCGCTTTCAGATCTGCACACAGCCATTCCGCAGCGCGACGGACATCTTGCGCGAATGCAGGATCGGTCGAGATCGATGGAATGCGCAGAAAGTCGAGCAGCCGATCCAGTGCCTGCGGCAGGTCTTGATCGAGACGCTCTAGCACAGTGTCGATTGTGTTTCCGGTTGCCATTTTTTCAAGCTTTCCTGATAGTTTTCATAAGAATTTGAATGCCCCGATCGTCGCAATGCGACAATTTTGCACTGTCCTTTCTCGGCTCGCGACCTTATCTAAGTTCGGAGTCGCGGGATCGGACAATGATCCTCCCAGCGTGTAAGTTCAAGCAAGGCAAGGGGCCAAGCGATGGATTATTCAGCCGCAATCGATCAGGCGATCAGCAGGCTTCATGAAGAAGGCCGCTATCGTACCTTCATCGACATCGAGCGGCGGAAGGGTGTCTACCCTCAGGCCGTCTGGACGCGTCCGGACGGAACCGAGACCGAGATAACCGTCTGGTGTGGAAATGATTATCTGGGCATGGGCCAGCACCCGGCGGTGCTTGGTGCGATGCATGAGGCGTTGGATTCGACCGGTGCGGGTTCGGGCGGCACGCGCAATATTTCGGGGACCACGGTTTATCACCGCCGTCTTGAGGCCGAACTGGCCGATCTGCACCAGAAGGAAGCCGCGCTGGTTTTCTCAAGCGCATATACGGCGAATGATTCGACGCTTTCGACGCTGCGCAAGCTGTTTCCCGGTCTGATCATTTATTCCGACGAGCTGAATCATGCCTCGATGATCGAGGGGATCAAGCGTTTTGACGGTCCAAAGCGGATTTTCCGGCACAATGATCTGGCACATCTGCGTGAACTGCTGGCCGCAGATGACCCAGCCGCGCCCAAGCTGATCGCTTTCGAGTCGATCTACTCGATGGATGGCGATTTTGGGCCGATCGCGCAGATTTGCGATCTGGCCGATGAATTCAATGCATTGACCTATCTGGACGAGGTTCATGCGGTTGGCATGTACGGCAAGCGTGGCGGCGGCGTCGCCGAGCGCGATAACCTGTGCGACCGCATCGACTTTTTCAACGGCACGCTTGGCAAGGCCTTTGGCGTGTTCGGGGGCTATATCGCCGCCAGCGCCAAGATGATCGATGCGATCCGCAGCTATGCGCCGGGCTTTATCTTCACGACCTCTTTGCCGCCAGCGATTGCGGCAGGGGCGGCGGCCTCGATCGCCTTTCTCAAGACCGAGGCCGGCCAAGAGCTGCGCGACAAGCAACAGCTTCATGCCAAGATCCTGAAGATGCGCCTGCGCGCGATGGGGATGCCGATTGTCGATCATGGCAGCCATATCGTGCCGGTCCATGTCGGCCATCCCAAGCATTGCAAGGCTTTGTCCGACCTGCTGTTGGCGGAATACGGCATCTACGTGCAGCCGATCAACTTTCCGACCGTACCGCGCGGCACCGAGCGGCTGCGTTTTACGCCCTCGCCAGTGCATGACCCCAAGCAGATCGAGCATCTGGTTCGGGCCATGGACGCGCTCTGGTCCCAATGCTCATTAAACCGCTCATCTTCCGTCGCTTAAGACCTTTGTTGGTGAAATGCTCTCGCCGCCGTGATATTCCTAAATTAAAGAAACTGTGGGACAACGTCGATTCGCACAGGCATAATCGGCAGCATAGGGCAGGCGCAAAATGATCGGGCTGAGGGGCAATTCCCCGGCAGAGAATGAAGAACTCCCGGTGGGTGTACCACCGGGATATGAAGACACCGACGATATTCGTCTTGGTGATTTGATGCGCGGTGAACGCGCAACCATGGGAAAATCCTTACTGGATGTTCAGCGCGAGTTGCGCATCCGTGCGTCATTTGTGGCGGCCATCGAAAATTGCGATGTCACTGCCTTTGATGCGCCAAGTTTTATCCCGGGTTACGTCCGCTCTTACGCGCGCTATCTGGCGATGGATCCAGATTGGACTTTTCAAAGATTTTGTACGGAATCGGGTTTTCGCCCGCCGCATGGCCTGGCCGCCGCAGCCTCTGGGCCAAAGCCGCAGCGCCGCCCCTCGGATCCGGCTGAGGCCCTGGCCAACCCCCACGCGCTTTTCCTGCCGCAGCAGCCCAGCTTCTGGTCCTCGGTCGAGCCGCGCGCCGTGGGATCTGTTCTGGTCATGGCGCTTTTGGTCTGTGGATTGGGCTATGGCGGCTGGGCCGTCTTGCAAGAGGTTCAAAAGGTCAATCTGACGCCGGGTGAACATGCGCCGGGCGTGGTTGCAAACCTTGACCCGGTTCAGGATGCCTCATTGCCCGAGGCCTTTGACAGCGCGCAAGTCAATCTTCCTCAGCCCGAGGGGCTTGACCGGATCTATCGCCCGCAGGTGCTGGAGGTTCCTGTCCTGACCGCACGCGACGGGCCGATTGCCGCGATTGATCCCGGCCTGACCAGTTCGAGTAGCCAAAGCGTTCTGGCGGCATCGGGCACTGGCACCTCGGCGCAACCCTCGACGGATGCGGCAGTGGCTGAGGGAACGGGCGCGATCTTTCCGATGGCGCCGGGTGGCGCAACCCTGGCAATGGGTCCCAACCAATCTGGTGATGGCACCGCTCCGGTTCGCACTGTCGCCCCCGATGCCCCCGAGATCGAACTTCTGGCCGCCCGCGCCGCCTGGGTCCGTGTGACCTCGGCAGAGGGTACGGTGCTGTTGGAAAAAACCATGAATGCAGGCGAGCGTTTCGCTTTGCCCAAACTCGAGGCGCCGCCGGTGTTGCGGGCGGGTAATTCGGGTGCGGTCTATTTCGCGGTCAACGGCCAGACCTATGGCCCGGCGGCTCCGGGTTCTCAGGTGGTCAAGAATGTCGAGCTGTCGGCTGGGGCTTTGACCCAGAAGTTCGCCTTTGCTGACATCAGCAAAGACCCCGAGCTGGCCGAGATGGTCGCCTTGGCCTCTGCCGGTCCGCCTGCAAGCGACACTGCGGATGTTGCGGCAACCAGCCTTCCCGAGTGATTGGGTGGTGACGCGCAGGGCAGGCTTTGGTTTTTTGCCCTGCACAAACCGCTGTGATAGTTTTATGCGCCTATATCGGGCGCCTCGAACGCAACCGTGACCTTATTTCCCGC
>NZ_DALZMB010000179.1:0-4231 GCF_032007265.1 Paracoccus sp. (in: a-proteobacteria)
AGAGCGGTGACCTTGATCACCAGCGCATTCGTCGCCCCGCCAAGGCCGCCCCAGAGCGCGGCACTCAACACAGGAATCGCGACGATGGCAGCCTTGATCGAGGCCCAGATCGGTGTCGGATCGTCTGTCATTGCGCCTCCTGCGCATGAGAAAACCCCGCGCGAGGCGGGGCTGAGCATTGAGAAAAAGGCTGAGAAACTAGCGCCCTAGCCCAAACGCTCGGCCTGCAGCCCAGTAGTGCTCGCGATACATCTCAAGGGAGTGGATCACATGATGGTCTCGCCTAATCGGGAGGTAGGCAATGTCGATTGCAACTGGCTGAGCGACCTGCCCACTATCGTCCCGCCGGGCCAGAAAATCGTTCACATCCACATAGCCATATCCGCGCTCATCCGCAAAAGCTTTGGCGCGGGCGTTGAATTCCATATGCAGTTCATCCTGCGCCGCCTCGCCCAAGAAGAATTTTTTTGTGCGGCGCACTACGTCATCTAGCGCATCTGGGGCATGACGATCAGACAATATCTTGCCTATGTATCGGGCTGCGAATGCACGGTCATTGTACGCTGTCAGGTTGACGCCTTTGATAGCGCACTGAGGCTTTGACAAGTCAACCTCGGAGAAAAACTTATGCATCATTGCCATGAGGTAATCGACCAACCCGGAGGGAGACATTTTCTCACCTTTGATGACGAGCCGGTTATAATAGCCAATCTCTAGATCCACCTGCCCGAAGGCCAACAGAAGATGAGATGCGCCAGCGGCGATCGGACGGATAATGTCCCGCGTTCGGAGGGTCCCCTCCTCACCGCGCAAGCCGACAAGCGAGGCACTGGGGATGACCCTGGCTCTTACCTTGTAAGGTAAGGGCCAAGGCAGCCCGCAGCGTCGAGCCGTCAATTGATCTGGCAGGTTGAAATAAGCGGTATGAGAATCTCCAACCACATTAATGATTGGTGCAACCTCGGCTTGCGTCTCTGTCATTGTGTCCTGCACTCCCTTCGGGCCATCCTAGAATTAACCATCAGTTGTGCATCGGCAATGCTATTAACCCCCTCCATGTTAGTGATCCTGCGCTGGCTAGAATGTCCCAGGCACTGCTCCGGGATGCATGTCGCGAATAGCGCGGTAGGCCTGCGCCACCTCGGCATCCGTCAGTGCCCGGCCATAAACCACCGCTGCACCAAGGAGGCCATCATATGAACCTGAGGACGCCGTGCCTGCCGCATTTGGCCTTCCGCCGAGATAGAGCAGCGTTGGGCCGTCGGGGGCTGGCATCGCGCCCGCGAACTCCGTCTTGCCCCCGTCCTTGAACACCGACACGGCGTCAGGGGTCGCGCGATAGATGAGCGTGCTGTATTTGCCGAGGTTGATCGTCCCCGCCCCTGTCCCAAGCTGTGGTGTAACCGGGATGGTCGTGCTTTTAACAGCCGCATGGCCGCCGGTCGCTGTCGTGCGCCACGAGATCTCGTAACTGCCCGACTCCAGCGCAGCATAGGCCTTGAGGTGGTAGTTCGTTGTCAGATCCGCTGTGGATGGTCGCAACAGTAAGATCGCTGTCCAGCCCCAGAACGACGCGACAGGAATGCCGCGCAGCAAGGCGTTATTGGCCGCAGCAAATCTTAGCGCGCTCTCATCCAGCATGGCGTCATGCTCAACAAAGGAGGGGCGTCCGGTCAGGAGGGGGAGCAAGTCAATATCGCCATACTGAGACGCAATCGACGATACTCCCCCACTGTCGCGCACAACATAATCCGCGTCTGGGGCCCAGACACCGACGAGATCCGGGATGCCCGCCAGCTCAAGGATCGGATCGTAGATGGGCAGATCATCGCCGCTCGGGCGGACAATGCCGGTGATCGGCAGGCCAGTAGCCATGGTTATACCTCTTGTGTGATGGTGATGGGGAGGCAGAACTGGGCGCACCAGTTTTCACCGCCGTAGGTCTGCCCGATCAAAGACGGGAGGTTCTCGATGGGATCGAGGTGATCGGCGGGGTACTCCCAGCCATGATCATGCCGCCATGGGTCGCTATCGCAGAGCTGGCCTTTGCCATTGTGCGTGGTGCGGTCGCCATACCAGAGCAACGCGCCCTCGGGAGCTGCCGTCGCCAGCTCGATCTGGACAATGGTGTCGGCGACAATCTGGACCGAGGTGATCCCAATCGCCGCGGCACCGCCGGTGACTCGGAACCCCTTGTCGACAAAATCGACCACCGTGCCCTGATCATAAGCCGTGCCCCATTGGAGCGGTGGCACTGGCACCAGAAAGTCGATGGTGATCTTGCGACCGGATGCGGTCACCTGACGCGGGCGCAGCGAGTGCCAGCCGCGCTTGTGTACCTGCGTGATCGTCGCCACTTTGCCGATCTGGCAACCATGCCAGCGATAGCTGTTGGCCATGATATGCGCGGGCGGGCTGGGATACTGGTAATAGGGGCCCACCAGATAGACCCCATCGATCTCGGCTTCGGCCTGCAAAAACGCCATCTGGATGCCAAGATTGGCGGCATCATTGGTGTAGCGCCCACCGGGCGGGGTCAGGTACACCAAGGGCGGCTCCGCTTGCCCGGTCGTCGCCATGTAATCGGCACGCTTGTCAGCAATCAGTTGAGACAATGCCGCAAAATAATCAGCTTGGGTCGCTGATGCGTTGTTTTCGCCCTGCGACCAAGAGAAAGCGGCGACGATAGCACTGCGCCCCTCGCCATCCGCAATCGCCTTGATTTTCTGGACGCAGACCTGACCCCGAAGATAATAGCCCTGCGACGCGCCCTTCTGGTGCTGGGCAATGGTCGTGTTGCCCGGTCCCATCGCATTGCCGACAAAGCGTCGATCCGGCAGATCATCAGCAAAGACCTGCGCCGCCATCCTTGCCTTGAGGGTCCGGAGCCAGCCCGAGATATAGGTCTCGCCCATATAGGCCACCGTGTCATCTGTGATGACCGTGCCATCGAGGCCCGTCACCCCCTGTCGCCCCTCAACCAGAGGGTGCAACACGTCCCCACCAATCGAGGTCCAGCCTGCCTCGGACGGCGCTGCCGAGCGCACCTGCTCTCCCAGCATCAGGCAGGACAAGGCGGTGGCTGTGCTGAGCGTACCGCGCGCCTCGGAGCCGTTGGAAAATGACTGCCCCTCGCTCAGGAAGATGATGTAATCGGCAGACAGGGCTGGGCCATTCGGGACGCGCTGTTTGATCTGGGCAGAAGCGCCTTTATTGATAGCATCGCGATCTGCAAGAGACAGCGACGACCCGGCAACATTGCTTGCGATGGCGAGCTTGCCCCAAGCCGAATAGACCCCATCATCTTGCAGCCACAGCAGCCCTGCACCATCCTCGCGACGATGCGCGATGCCGCGTCCGAGGCCACGGCGCTGCCGATCACCCATCATGCGCGGCAGATCACCCCAAACGCTGTCGATCGTATGCTCTGAGAGATCCGCGACGAGCGCCCCCTCTGCATCATAGCCCGACAGTGCCGCCCCGCGCCGATCCTCTGCCAGGACGCGGCGGCCACGGCGGCGGCCGATCTGTTTCGCCACGGGGGCGATGGCGGTCGCGATTGCTTCCGTGCGGTCCACAACTTCAGCCTGGATTGCATCCGCTCGCGCGGCTGCCTCAAAGGCCACCTGATCCAGCACGTCCTTAAGCGCCACATCACCAAACGCCATGCGCCATTGAGCACCATGACGTCGAAAGGCATAGAAACGGCCGGTCTTGACCGTGATTTCCGCGTTCAGCAGTTGCCCGCCTTCCTGACGCAGCGGCGTGGTGTCAGTACCGATCGTCAAATCAACGGAATCCGTCGAGGTGATCGTACTGACAAACCCAATGATCAGCCCATTAGGGATCCCCGTACCGAGGATCGGCGCAAGAGCCGCCGGAAACTCCGCCGTGATCGCATTGCCCTCGCCAGTGACATTGGTCAGCGTGATCACGCCAGCATTGCGCAGGACGGCGGTCACGTCGGCATCCTCCGCCTTGCCATCCAGCTGCGTCAGGATGCTCTGCAGCGCGGACGGATCACCAAGGCTCTGCGCAATAGATACCAGCAAATCCCGGAGATCAGCCTTGTCGAGATGGTGAATGCCCGAGCGCGGGTCCCCGCCCGAGGAGAGCGGATGCCCGACCGGCGGATTGGGCAGCCCATCGCCGGTGTAGCGTTGGAAACTGCGCAAAACGCGCTGGATATCATCAAGCAAAGGCATGCTTACCTCACGTAAAAAAGCCCGCG
>NZ_DALZMB010000180.1:0-4144 GCF_032007265.1 Paracoccus sp. (in: a-proteobacteria)
GACCCTGAAATCGCGAACAAAGGTTTATTCGTCGGCGCTGAAATCTATGGGCGCAACCTAGATGACGCGATCGATCAGGGCGTGTTCGGCGTACCCTTCTATATTGTGCGTGAAACCAATGAGCGCTTCTGGGGGCAGGATCGCCTCGAATTTCTGGACCGCCATCTGGCCGAAATCGCATGAGCGCGCTTCACCTGCGTCACTGGCCGGGCGATACGTCGCGCCCTGCCCTGGCTTTGCATTGCATGATGGGCTCGGCCTCTTACTGGGGGCCAATCGCAAAGGCGCTGGACGGACGTGTCGACCTGCGGGCCCCCGATCTGCCCAGCCATGGCCGCAGCCCGCACTGGCCCGGACCAGATCCCGATTATCATACATTCGCGACCCGCGCGGTTGCGGCTTTGATCGATCGGCCACTGGATCTGATCGGCCACAGCTTTGGTGCGACCATCGCCCTGCGAATCGCTGTTGCGGCCCCCGAGGCCGTTCGCAGCCTGACCCTGATCGAACCCGTCCTGTTCGCCGCTGCCCCCGATGACGAACAAGAGGCGCTTTTCGCCCGCATGCATGCCCTTTTGGCGGCCGGTGATCGCGAAGAGGCCGCAGCCGCGTTCCTGACGGGTTGGGGAATGCCCGCCGCCGATCCCACCACGATTGCCCCCTCCCCGCGCCAGATCAGCCAGCTTGATATTGTCGCGGGCACCAATGATGCGCTGCATCTGGATACTCCGCGCATTTTGCGGCCCGGCGGATTGGAAAGCATCGATGCCCCGGTGCTGTTCATCATGGGTGAAGAATCGCCCAAGGCCGTACCCGCGATCATTGATGCGCTGGCCGAGCGCCTCGCGGATGTCGGCCGTGCCAGTGTTCCCGGCGCAGGTCACATGCTGCCCGTCACACATCCCAACGAGGTTGCAGGCCTGATTGCCGTTAACCTTGACCGGGCCTAGCCCGAAGCCAGAGGCTCGCCCTCGAATGCTGATCCGGCTCGTCGCGCCGTGCCCGGATCAGCAGCCCGCATTTCTTGACCGGGCTAAGCCCTCCACAATTTAGCGGAATTCAAGCTTAGAGTTTCGCATTGCCTTGGACGATGCGCGGACCGACAAAGTCGGGGCGATCTTCCCGATTAACCGCGGCCTATGCACGGCACTGCACACCGCACAGAATGCAGCCCTGACGGACTGACCGACGATGTCTTGGAATTGGGCGGGCGGCGCGTCGATCCAGCCTCAAGGTCGTGTCACTGCACACAATCGGGCGCCGCTCAGCTGCCGCAATGGTCTCGGGCCGCGCTCCGATCATTCGGGTGGGCCAGTAGCTCGGCCACGGCAATATGAAGATTATCTGTTTGACCTACGGGCGCTTGCACTACTGACAATCTTACGGAAGCAGCCAAGGTGCTGGATTTTGTCAAACTGAAATCACGTCCGCATGCTCAGCGAACCGAGGGGGACGGCGCAACCGGCGCAGAGCGCACGATAACTCACTGGAATTGCAAGAGAAAATGGTGGGCGATAAGGGATTTGAACCCCTGACATCTTCGATGTGAACGAAGCGCTCTACCACTGAGCTAATCGCCCCACGCGGGCTAGATAGCCGCCCTATCCCCACGGCGCAAGGGAAAAAACGACAGTGCGCCAGCCATTGAAGGGGCGCTGAATCCGCAGACGGCAAAAGAAAACGCGCGAAAAAACTTTCGCGCGTTTCCTAATCATTTGGACTAGTGGGCGATCGCCGCCCCACCTGCCCCTTCCGCCCTCAGGGCGGCAAGGCGGCTGGCTTCGGCGGCCTCTTCCGCAGCCTCATCCCATTCGATCGGCTCGGGCATACGTACCAACACATGCTGAAGAACCTCACGGACGTGATGGACCGGGATGATTTTCAGCCCTTCCTTCACATTGGCCGGAATATCGGCCAAGTCCTTTTCGTTATCGGCCGGGATCAGAACGGTTTTGATCCCACCGCGCAGCGCTGCCAACAGCTTCTCTTTCAAGCCGCCGATCGCCAGCGCATTCCCGCGCAGCGTGACCTCCCCCGTCATGGCAATATCCTTGCGTACGGGAATCTGCGTCAGGACCGAGACGATCGAAGTGACCATGGCAAGACCAGCCGAGGGGCCATCCTTCGGCGTTGCGCCTTCGGGCACGTGAACGTGGATGTCACGCCGATCAAACTCGGTCGGCTTGACCCCGATTTCAGGTGCGATCGAGCGAACATAGCTTGATGCCGCCTCAATCGATTCCTTCATCACATCCCCAAGCTTACCCGTGGTCTTCATCCGACCCTTACCCGGCAAACGCAAAGCTTCGATCTGCAACAGATCGCCGCCAACCTGCGTCCAGGCAAGACCGGTGACGACACCAACCTGATCGTCCTTTTCGGCCAGACCATAGCGGTGACGACGAACCCCAAGGTACTCTTCGGCCTTTTCAGGCGTCACCTCGACAGATTTGACCTTACCCTTCAGGATTTCGGTCACAGCCTTACGTGCAAGCTTTGCAATCTCGCGCTCCAGCGAACGCACGCCAGCCTCGCGGGTGTAATAGCGGATGACATGGGTCAGCGCCTCATCGGTGACCGAGAACTCACCTTTGCGCAGACCATTTGCCTCGATCTGCTTGTTCAGCAGGTGATGGCGCGCGATCTCACGCTTTTCATCCTCGGTATAGCCCGACAGAGAAATGATCTCCATCCGGTCCAACAGCGGCCCCGGCATGTTGTAGCTATTGGCCGTGGTCAGGAACATCACATTCGACAGATCATATTCCACCTCAAGATAGTGGTCCACAAAGGTCGAGTTCTGTTCCGGATCCAAAACCTCCAGCATGGCCGAAGCCGGGTCGCCACGGAAATCCTGGCCCATCTTGTCGATTTCATCGAGCAAAATCAGCGGATTCGTGGTTTTCGCCTTTTTCAGCGCCTGAATGATCTTGCCAGGCATCGAGCCGATATAGGTCCGACGATGACCGCGGATCTCGCTTTCATCACGCACCCCACCAAGTGAGATCCGGATGAACTCGCGCCCCGTGGCCTTGGCAACAGAACGCCCAAGCGAGGTCTTACCCACACCCGGAGGGCCGACAAGGCACAGGATCGGACCCTTCAGCTTCGCCGAACGGTTCTGAACTGCCAGATATTCGACGATGCGCTCTTTGACCTTTTCCAGGCCATAGTGATCGGCGTCCAGAACCTCTTCAGCCTTGCCAAGATCCTTGCGCGTACGCGATTTCACGCCCCAAGGCAGGCTCAAAAGCCAGTCCAGATAGTTGCGGCTGACCGTAGCTTCGGCCGACATCGGAGACATCGACTTCAGCTTCTTCAGCTCGGCATCGGCCTTTTCGCGGGCTTCCTTGCTGAACTTAGTGGCAGCGATCTTCTCTTCCAGCTCGGTCAGCTCATTGCCGCCCTCGTCACCCTCGCCAAGTTCCTTCTGAATGGCCTTCATCTGCTCATTCAGATAGTATTCGCGCTGGGTCTTCTCCATCTGGTTCTTGACGCGCGACTTGATCTTTTTCTCAACCTGCAGCACGGACATTTCGCCCTGCATCAGGCCATAGACCTTCTCAAGACGCTCGGCGACGTTCAGGGTCTCCAGCAGATCCTGTTTCTTCATCACGTCAATACCCAGATGACCACTGACCAAATCGGCCAGACGTGCGGGTTCGCGCGCTTCGCCAACCGCATTGATCACTTCTTCCGGGATGTTCTTGCGCACTTTGACATAGCGCTCGAACTCTTCATCCACGGTCCGGGTCAGGGCTTCGATGCTATCGGCATCGCCGGGGATCTCGGCCAGCAGCTCGGCTGCCGCTTCGAAATAATTCTCATTTTCGACGAATTCGGTGATGCGCACACGTTCACGCCCCTCGACCAGAACCTTCACGGTCCCATCGGGAAGCTTCAACAGCTGCAACACATTGGCCAAAACGCCGGTTTCATAGATACCATCGGTCGCGGGCTCATCGACCGAGGCATCTTTTTGCGCCGCCAACAGGATGGGGCGGTCTTGATCCATCACCGCTTCCAGCGCACGAACAGATTTTTCGCGCCCCACAAAAAGCGGCACGATCATATGCGGAAAGACCACAATATCCCGCAGCGGCAGGACCGGATGGGTCTTATGGGCGACTTGGTTCATAAAATC
>NZ_DALZMB010000181.1:0-4068 GCF_032007265.1 Paracoccus sp. (in: a-proteobacteria)
GGCAGGTTCAGCGGCGGCGCGGGGCTGGGCTTCGGGCTGGGGCTTGGGGGCCGCAGCTTTGGCCGGCGCAGCCGACGGGGTCGGTGCGGCAGCGGTGGGGGTTGCGGGTGCGGCTGCCGGTGCGCTTTCGGGCGCGGCATCCTCGGTGCGGTTCGACAGCCCAAGGCGGTGCACCTTGCCAATCACAGCATTGCGCGTGACGCCGCCCAATTCCTTGGCGATCTGGCTGGCCGACTGGCCTTCCGCCCACATCCGTTTCAGCGTTTCGACGCGTTCGTCGGTCCAGGACATGATTTGCCTTTCCATTCGGGTCGTGGCCGACCCGCGGTCGTACGAGGTTGCGGCTTCTATTCTGCAAAGCCCGGTTCTAAACGGGATGTATTGAAATACCCGCCCGTCCCCGAAAATTCAAGGAGCGCAGATGCAAGACAGCCTCAATAACCGCGAATATTCCGCCGCGTATTCCGAGATGGGGGTCCGCCGCTTCGGTCGGGTGAACTGGATCGGACTTTATACGCTGTGCCGCCGCGAGACGATGCGCTTTATGTCTGTCTGGCAACAGACGATATTTGCGCCGCTGATGACGGCTGCACTTTTCGTCATTGTCTTTGCCCTGGCGCTGGGAAAGGGCCGTGGCGAGGTCATGGGCCTGTCCTATCTGGCCTTTCTAGGGCCGGGCATCCTGATGATGTCGGTGATCCAGAATGCTTTTGCCAATAGCTCTTCCTCGCTGATTTCCGCAAAAATGCAGGGAAATATCGTGGATACGCTGATGGCGCCGCTCTCGGCGGGGGAAATCCTGACCGGTTATCTGGTTGGTTCGCTGATCCGAGCGCTGATCGTGGCCTCAGCCATTGGTATCGGCATGGCGCTGGTGATCGGGCAGGGGGTTGCGCATCCGCTTTGGGCGCTGACTTTTGTGGTTCTGGCGGCGCTGTTGATGGGCGGACTTGGGCTTTTGGGCGGGATTATCGCCCAGAAATTCGATCAGATGGCGGTGATTACCAACTTTGTCGTGACGCCGCTCTCGTTTTTGTCGGGAACCTTCTATTCCATTCAGGCGCTGCCGCAGCCTTTCCGCACGCTGGCGCATTGGAACCCGATTTTTTATCTGATCGATGGCGCCCGCTATGGCTTTGCCGGGGTCAGCGATGCGCCGGTCTGGCGGGGGTTCACCATCAGCCTGGTGGCGGTCGCAATCGTCTTGTTCATTGCCTGGCGCTGGCTCAGGATCGGCTACCGGATGAAACCTTAAGGTCACGGGTCTGAAATCTGATCGCTTTGGATGCAAATCTACTCTTGCGCGGGAACGTGATCTCGCGCAGGGTCCGCGCCATGATCGTATGGACCATCACCTCTTGCCGTCCCCGACGTTGATTTTTCAACGAACGATCCCGCCTGCCAATCTGACATCTCTATGCCGCGCTGATCGCGGCTTTGCCTGCAAAGGAAATCTCTATGATTCCGCATGTCCTTCCGACTTATAACCGTGCCGATCTTGCCTTTGAAAAGGGCGAGGGCTCTTGGGCCATTGCGACGGATGGGACGCGATATCTGGATCTGGGCGCAGGGATCGCTGTGAACGCCCTTGGCCATGCCAATCCGGATCTGGTCGCGGCACTGACCGAGCAGGCCCAGAAAATCTGGCATGTCTCAAACCTTTACCACATCCCCGAACAGGAAAAACTGGCCGATCTTCTGGTCGCGCACACCTTTGCGGATACGGTATTTTTCACCAATTCCGGCACCGAGGCGGCCGAACTTGCCATCAAGATGGTGCGCAAGTTCTGGGACGCCGAGGGCCAGCCCGAGCGGATCGAGATCCTGACCTTTGAGGGCGCCTTCCACGGTCGCTCGACCGGCGCGATTGCGGCCTCGGGGTCGGAAAAGATGACCAAGGGCTTCGGCCCGCTGATGCCCGGCTTCCGCACCCTTCCCTGGGGCGACATGGAGTCATTGAAGGCTGCCATCTCGGACAAGACCGCAGCTGTGATGCTGGAGCCGATCCAAGGCGAAGGCGGCATCCGCCCATTGCCCGATGCTGATCTGAAACTGATCCGCGATCTTTGCGATCAGACCGGCGCGCTTTTGGTGCTGGACGAGGTTCAATCCGGCGTCGGCCGCACGGGTAAACTCTTTGCGCATCAATGGGCCGGAATTGCGCCCGATATTATGATGGTCGCGAAAGGTATTGGCGGCGGCTTTCCTTTGGGCGCACTCTTGGCCACAGAAAATGCGGCCAAGGGGATGATCGCGGGCACGCATGGTTCGACCTATGGTGGCAACCCCTTGGGGGCCGCGGTCGGGACGCGTGTGATGGAAATCATCGCCACACCCGAGTTTCTGGCAGAGGTGAACCGCAAAGCAGGCCTTATGCGTCAAAAACTCGAGGCGCTTGTCGCGGCACATCCCGATGTTTTCGAAGGGGTGCGCGGGCAGGGGTTGATGCTGGGTCTGAAAACCAAGGTTGCCCCGGTTGATCTGGTGAAAGCCGGCTATGAGGAGCATATCCTGACGGTTCCGGCGGCTGACAGCACCCTGCGTTTGCTGCCGCCGCTGAACATTTCGGACGAGGACATCGCCGAGGCCGTCGCGCGCCTCGACCGGGCAGCGGCAAGATGCCATGCCTAAGCGGAGCTTCAGGACGCTCACGCGCGCCGATCTGCCTTGTCTGGCAGATCGGACGTCGACGCCTGAAGCAGCGAACAGCCAGCACAGGGCGCATCTTGCGCCCGCTGGCACCTTGGGGCGCCGTCAAGGTCAGGATCTGCAGGCTTGCCAAAGCCTTGCCAGCCTGCACGCGCGCCCCATCATCTGCGCAAATCGCGGCGCCCTGCCCAAGGCGGTGCATGTGATGCGCGATCTTGCGCAGTCAGCGCGACAAACCCCTGCGACAATTCATGCTGGTTTGATGCCCGCCGCTTTGCGCAATGGCACCTCGGCCAGCGTGCTCACGCGCCTCCGATGAGGTCGACTGCCCCAGCAAATTTCCTGCGCTCACCACTTGACCTGCCCCCCGCATCCCTGATTGGCTCGCGGGGAAAGCCGAAAGTATCCATTCATGAATAGTTTTCTCGACATCCACACCACTGACAAAGCCGATCTTCGCGCCATGATCGAATCGGCCCGGCAGATGAAGGATGCCCGTAACGGCCGCCCCAAAGGCGCGCCTGACGACGATCTTCCGCTGAAAAATCGCATGGTTGCGCTGATTTTCGAAAAGCCCTCGACCCGGACCCGCGTCAGCTTTGACGTCGGCGTGCGCCAGATGGGCGGGCAGACAATGATCCTGTCTGGCTCTGAACTGCAGCTGGGCCATGGCGAGACCATTGCCGATACCGCCCGGGTTCTGTCGCGCTTTGTCGATATGATCATGATCCGCACCTACGAAGAGGCGACCCTGCAAGAGATGGCCGAATATGCGACGGTGCCGGTGATCAACGGGCTGACCAACCGCACCCATCCTTGCCAGATCATGGCCGATATCCTGACCTACGAAGAGCATCGCGGCCCGATCGCGGGTAAGAAGGTGGTCTGGTCGGGTGACGGCAACAACGTCTGCGCCAGCCTGATGCAGGCTGCGGGGCAGTTCGGTTTTGACTTCACCTTCACCGGACCCAAGGCGCTGGACCCCGAGCAGGAATGGGTCGATTTCGCCCGCGCTCAGGGCGTGGATGTCCAGATCGAGCGTGACCCGGTCAAGGCCGTCACCGGCGCAGATCTGGTGGTGACCGATACCTGGGTCTCGATGCATGATCCCCAATCCGCAAAAGAGCGGCGCAACAACCAGCTGCGCGGCTATCAGGTCAATGAGGCGCTGATGGCCCATGCCAAGCCAGATGCACTTTTCATGCATTGCCTGCCCGCGCATCGTGAGGATGAGGTAACAAGCGCCGTGATGGATGGCCCCCATTCTGTGGTCTTTGACGAGGCCGAGAACCGTCTCCATGCCCAAAAGGCCGTCATGCGCTGGTGCCTTGGCGTCTGATCACGCTGCAAAATATGGCAAAAAGGCGGCTTCGGCCGCCTTTTTCATGGCGCGTGCCGCTTTATCCTGTCGGCAGCTGG
>NZ_DALZMB010000182.1:0-3848 GCF_032007265.1 Paracoccus sp. (in: a-proteobacteria)
AGCCGCCCGCGCCGCGCAGAAATTCGGCGTGCCCTTCACATTGTCGACCATGTCGATCTGCTCGATCGAAGATGTCGCGGCCAATACCGAAAAGCCCTTTTGGTTCCAACTTTATGTCATGAAGGACGAGGATTTCGTCGATGGCATGATCGAGCGCGCCAAAAAGGCCAATTGCTCGGCACTGGTGCTGACGCTGGATCTGCAAATTCTTGGCCAGCGCCACAAGGATCTTAAAAACGGCCTTTCCGCCCCGCCGAAATTCACCTTGCCGGTGATCATGGATCTGGCGCGGCGCTGGCAGTGGTGTCTGGGTATGGCTGGCACCAAACGCCGGACCTTTGGCAATATCGTCGGTCATGCGAAAGGCGTGGGCGATCTGTCCAGCCTCTCCAGCTGGACGGCCGAGCAGTTCGACCCGAAACTTGATTGGTCCAAAATTGCACGGATCCGCGATCAATGGGGTGGAAAGCTGATCCTGAAGGGGATTCTGGACGAAGAGGATGCCCGCATCGCCGCTGATTTCGGCGCGGATGCGATTGTGGTGTCCAACCACGGCGGGCGCCAGCTTGACGGCGCGCTAAGCGCAATCCGCATGTTGCCGCATATCGTCCAGGCTGTGGGCGACAAGATCGAGGTCCATATGGACAGCGGCATTCGCTCGGGTCAGGACGTGCTCAAGGCGCTCGCGCTGGGTGCACATGCGACCTATATCGGGCGCTCGTTCATCTATGGGCTGGGCGCGATGGGCGAAGAGGGCGTCAGCAAGGCGCTGGAGATCATCCACAAAGAGCTGGACACGACAATGGCCCTGTGCGGCGAGCGCGACGTGCGCGAGTTTGGCCGCCATGACATCCTGTTGCCCAAGGGCTTTCTGGACGAATATAGCCCGGCCTAAGGTCTGAAAAACTCTGCCGCGCCGGGTTCGGCGCGGCAAGGTCACCGCTTTGGGTGACGATCGGCTTGCGGGGGCATTCCCCCCTTAGCTCTTGGTGATTGCGATCACGCCGGGGCGTCGCTGGTGCTTTGAGCGGCCAATTCGGCCTCGCGCACTGCGATTTCGGCCATGGCAAGCGCGGCCTCTCGGGTGGCAGCTGCGGCAATGAAGCGACCATTATGGCAAAAGAGTGCCCCTTTGACGCCCGAGGCTTCTTCCAGCGCCTGATTGGTCAGTCCCGCCCAGCCCGCAGGCAGATCAGCACGCTGCTCAAACCCATCCTCGGATTTGCGGATGCCGCCAAGTGCCCAGTCCTTGCCGCGCGGGTTAACCACGAACCACAGATGATCGGCCCCGGCTTTGACCACCGAAGGTCGGAAGGGCATGCCCATCGGCAGCTCTAATATGCGACCCGTACCTGCTGCCTCGATTGCTGCCATGACCAGACCATCTGCGCGCAATTTGGCGGCGCTGCGGGCGACACGCGCCTCGACAAAGGCGCGGGCAATGCCAAGTGCGGTGTGAAAGGCGGTGGTTTCAGCCTCGGGGTCGGTATTGTCAAAGACGGGCTTGAGCGTTTCCAGAAGGCTGGGCAGCACCATGCTGGTCAGCTGCGGCCCCGCCGCAGATGGGCTAAGTGCACCGTTATCGATCAGATCGACCGGCAGCACGAAGCTTGCATCGAAAGAGGCATGGATATGCTCGATGTGCTCGGCAGGAACCTGGCTTGCCTGCAAATAATCGCGACCAAAATGGCGCCAGATCAACCCGAAAGAGCTAAGCGGCTGACCATCCTCGCGCAAAGGGGCGCCGCGCTGATGGTGGTCGAAAATCATCGCCTCGGCATCATAGGCACCGCCGACATCATAGATGATGCGGTCCGAACCCGGGGTGATCCACTCGGCGGCGCGGCTTCGCACCAATTGCGCGGTGGGAAAAAGGCGGGTCAGGATGACGCTGGAAAACAGCTCATCCGCATGAAAACCACCCGAATGGGTGACAAGATATTCGGGGGTCATCGCTAAGCATTCCTTGTGTTCTGGTTTGGTATCCGGCGGTGTCGTCCCGGAAATCAGGGCGCATATCAGACGCAGGTCGTTGGCGCAGCGATGCAGCCCTGACCTCAGCGCCGCAAGAGGCAGCCACGCCAGACTGCGCCGAAAGAAAAAAGCCTCGGGCCGGTGGCGCCCCGATCTGGTGACATTCCAAGCCTGAGGCAAATACACCCGCCAATCGCCAATAGCCACCCCGGCCGGTAGATGGCGCGAGCAGACCCACTCAGGCGATCAGCAATCCTTTTGTCAGCACGCTTCAAGCTTTTTGTCAGCGCGCCCGCCGCCGCAATGTGATAGGGCCAGCAGGCGGATGGGCCGTCTGAGGTAAGCGCGGCCCATAATGCGGCGGATGTTGCCCAGCCCATAGGTCAGCCCCGTGGCCCAGCCTAGGCCCTAGGCACGCTCAGACCTTGGGAAATGCTCAGACAAAACCCCTTTTAATTCCACAGATCCTGAGGTATAGGCCCGAGCTTATCGCCATGCACCCTTGGAGGATGGCGTTTATCTTAACTGTAAGGAATATGACTATGGCCAAAGAGATCCCGAATCTAGTGGCCGAGGCACGCACGGGGACAGGCAAGGGGGCCGCCCGTACAGCTCGCCGTGAAGGCAAGGTGCCCGGTATCGTTTATGGCGACGGCAAAGAGCCGGTCGCAATCGCAATGGACTTCAACCCGCTGCTGACCAAGCTGCGCGCAGGTCGCTTCATGTCGACCCTGTGGAACCTGCAGGTCGAAGGCCAAGACGACGTTCGCGTCATCTGCCGCGGCGTTCAGCGCGATGTGGTGAAGGACCTTCCGACCCATATCGACTTCATGCGTTTGCACCGCAACTCGCGCGTCAACCTGTTCATCCACGTGAACTTCGAAAACCACGAAGCAGCACCTGGTCTGAAGCGCGGTGGCACGCTGACCGTTGTTCGCTCGGAAGTCGAACTGATGGTTACGGCTGCGGACATCCCGGACCATATCACTGTGGACCTGACCGGCCGTGAAATCGGTGATGTGATCCACATCAACGACATCGAGCTGCCCAAAGGCGTCAAGCCGACCATCGACCGCAACTTCGTGATCGCCAACATCACCGCACCTGCGGGCCTGCTGGCAGCTGGCGAAGAGGAAGAAGCCGAGGCCTGATTTCGGCCTTTTGCTTCACTTGAAAATTTGGGCGGCACCTGAAAAGGTTGCCGCCCTTTTTCATATTCGCAACGTTTGTTTCAGATCGCGATCGGATAAGCCGCCCAATAATCGGGGTCTTTCGGGCCGATCAATCGGCTGCCTGCTTGTCATTCGGTGGCGGTGCGCCCGAAAGCATAAACCTCTTCGGTGCGTTTGCTTTCCAGACTGCGAAAGCCCTGCTCGCGCAAGTTGCGCAAGATCGTATTCTTGCTGCGCTCGCCATAGATGGCGGGATGCAGCTCTAAGATGACAAGGCGGACATGATCGGGCAAAGGCTGGGCCAGCGCCTCGGCCTCGGCGCCCTCGATATCCATGGTGATTGCGGTGGCCGCACTCTCGCGCAGCAGCTCTGAGAAGCGCAGGGCGGGCACCTCGATCAGGCGCGGCTCCTTGCCCAAAGGACCGCAGGTCGATGCTGACCAGAACGCTTGCCGCAGGTTCAAAATCACGGTCTCTTCATCGGTATCCGCGCCGACCACCGCGCCCGCGCGCAAAGTCACGCCCGGCCCCGCATTGCGGTCAAGGTTATCGCGCAGAACCTCTAGCATCTCCGGGTTTGCCTCGACCGTGGTGACGTTTTGCGCCCCTACGATACGGGCCGCGATGATGGCCACAAGCCCGGCCCCCGCGCCCAGATCAAGCACCCGGTCTTCCGCGCGTAGATGGGCGCGCGCCAGATCT
>NZ_DALZMB010000183.1:0-3627 GCF_032007265.1 Paracoccus sp. (in: a-proteobacteria)
ACCGACTTACGCCGCCCAAGGCCAAGGAAGATCCAGATCGGCACAAACTCTGGTCAGGCATTCATCGCGCCCCGCCCGGTCCCGATCGGTGGCGCTTCCGAAGCCGGACATTCGAAGGCATCGCGGCAGCGTGCGCAGACCAGTGGGGCGGCTACGCCCTCGAAGAAAGCAGGAGGGTTGGGTGATGGCCGCTAGAGCAACATTCAGACAGTCCGACATGGCCCGAGCATATCGCGCAGCAGCCGATGCGGGTACACCAGTGTCACGCACCGAGATTTTGCCCGATGGGCGGATTGTGATCTATCACGACGTCATCGAGAGGCCGGAGAACCTGACGCCTTTCGAAAAATGGAAGGCAACACAGAATGCGCATGCGTCTTAAGGGAGTTAACCGTGTCAGCAAGCGGTTAGCTGATGGATCCAGCATCACTTACTACTACGCGTGGAAAGGTGGCCCACGGCTGCCGGGAAAGCCCGGCAATGCTGAGTTTGTCAACGCATATACGGACGCAATTAAGTCGCGAACTAGACCGCAGGAAGACACCCTGCAAGCGATCATCAATGCCTATCAGGGCAGTCCAAAATTCACGGAACTAGCACCCCGAACAAAAGCCGATTACGTCCGTAATATCCGCGTGATTGAGGCAAAATACGGGACATTACCGCTGGAAGCCCTGCCCGACCCAGCAACGCGTGGCGATATGCTTGACTGGCGAGACGCGATGTCACGCAGATCCAAGCGGCAAGCCGATTATGTCTTTGCCACACTGGCCGCAATTTTAGCTTGGGCAAAGGACAGAGGCCGCGTCATCGCGAATCCTTGTGAGAGACCGGGCAAGCTTTACCGATCCAACAGAGCAGAAAGCATTTGGACGGCTGACGCCGAGCGCGCGCTTGAGGAAGTGGCGCCCGATAGGATCTGGCTTGCCTATATGATTGCCGTCTGGACGGGACAGAGGCAGGGCGACCTGTTGCGCTTAAGCTGGGGCGCGTATGACGGCAGTGCCATTCGACTCCGGCAGTCGAAAACGGGCACGCGTGTAACCATTCCGGTCGGAGCCCCGCTTAAGGCCCTCTTGGACATCACCCCAAAGCGGGCTGTGACGATCCTGACGAACTCTGACGGCCATGCATGGACCAGCGATGGATTCAGGACCACGTGGCGCAAAACCTGCGTAGCTGCAGGGCTGATCGGCGTCGGCATGAAGGGCCCAACATTCCACGACATTAGAGGCACTTCGGTGACGCGCCTCGCGCTGGCTGGATGCACCACTCCCGAGATCGCCACGATCACCGGGCACTCTCTTAGGGATGTCGAGATCATCCTTGATGCGCACTACCTCAAACGAGATGGCGGCCTCGCCGAATCAGCGATGCGCAAACGCGAGAATCACGAAACACGCGCAGAGGTTTCCCAACTGCGCGTCCAACCGAAAGAAAATGGTCATGATTGATGCGGCGAATTTGCCAGTAAAATCAACTGGCAGGGGCAGAGGGACTCGAACCCACGACCCTCGGTTTTGGAGACCGATGCTCTACCAACTGAGCTATACCCCTAAGCCGCGGGTCTGCTTACGGCAGGTTGCGGCACTGTTCAAGAGGATAAGTGTGCGCGCGCAAAGATCATGCATCAACAAGATCGGAAATCGTGCCACTGGCCAAAAAACCGCCCGATTGGCGTGCCCAAAGGCGCGCATAAATGCCGTTATGCGCCAGAAGATCGTCATGCGTTCCCATCTCGACGATGCGACCGGCCTCCATCACGACCAGCCGGTCCATCTCGGCGATGGTCGACAGGCGATGGGCAATGGCGATGACAGTTTTTCCCTGCATCAGACGCACAAGCTGGTGCTGAATCGCGGCCTCGACCTCGCTATCAAGCGCCGAGGTCGCCTCGTCCAGCACCAGAATGGGCGCATCCTTCAACAGGACGCGAGCAATGGCGATTCGTTGACGCTGGCCACCCGACAGCTTGACCCCACGCTCGCCGACATGCGCGTCTAGCCCTCGCCGACCATGACTATCGACCAAAGTCTGGATAAAGTCCCATGCCTCGGCCGAGCGGGCAGCATCGATAATATCATCCTCGGTCGCATCGGGGCGCCCGTAGCTGATATTGTCGCGAACCGAGCGGTGCAGCAGCGAATTATCCTGAGTGACGACACCGATCGCCGCACGCAGGGTTTCCTGGGTCAAGGTGGAAATATCCTGACCATCGATCTTGATCTTGCCTTCATCAATGTCGTGAAAGCGCAGCAACAAGTTGATAAGCGTCGATTTTCCTGCGCCAGACCTTCCGACCAGCCCGATCTTTTCTCCGGGCAAAATCTTTAGATCCAACCGGTCAAGCACGGCATTGGGCGCCTGCGATCCATCCGCAGGATAGCGGAATGTGACCTGCTCAAACGCGACCTCACCCTGCCCGCGCCGCAGCGCAACCGCATTGGGCGCGTCATTGACCATCCGCGGCAGGGCCAAACTGCCAATACCATCCCGCACCGTACCGATATTTTCAAAAAGACCGGCGAATTCCCACATGATCCAATGGGACATATTTCCCAACCGCAAAGCCAGTGGAATGGCCACAGCCACCGCGCCCACCTCTAATTTACCCGTCGCCCATAGATACAGGCCAAGCGTCGTCACCGCCCCCGTCAGCAGCGAATTCAGCGTCGACAGGGCGACGTTTTGAACCGAGGCCAGACGCATCTGCGCATGAACCGTTTCCAGAAAAGCATCCATGCTTTCCTGAACATAGGCCTCTTCACGGGCGGAATGCGAAAACAGCTTTACGGTGGTGATATTGGTATAGCTATCCACAACCCTGCCGGTCATGGCCGCGCGTGCATCGGCCTGAACTTCGGAAACCCGGGCAATCCTCGGAATGATCCACCACAACAGCAGGCCATAAAGCAGACCCCAAGCCGCAAAGGGAATGGCCATCAAGATATCGGTCGTCGCAGCCAGGATCAAAGCGCCGATAAAATAGACGCTGACATAGACCATGACATCCATGAATTTCATGGCGACTTCGCGCACGGCAAGCGCGGTCTGCATCAGTTTCGTGGCGATACGCCCGGCGAATTCATCCTGAAAATAGCTCATGGACTGGCGCAGCAAATAGCGGTGCGCCTGCCAGCGAATGCGCTGGGGAAAGTTGCCCATCAGGGTCTGATGCATGACCAGCGAAAAAATGATCTGCAAAAGCGGCAGCCCGATCAAAAGAATGGCGGCCATCACCATCAGGCGGCTGCCCTCTTGCGCCCAAAATCCAGCGCGATCCGCCTCAGCCAGCCGATTCACCAAATCGCCCAGATAGCCAAAAAGAATGACCTCGGCGATGGCGATCGCGGCCGAGCAGGCAGACATCACCACCATCCAGGGCAGTGCAGCCTTGGAATAGTGCAAAATGAATCGCCACATGCCGCGCGGTGCCATGCGCGGCGCTTCGGACGGATAGGGATTTAGCCGGCGTTCGAACCAGCGAAACATGGGGCACCTGCAAAGCAATGATCAAAAAGAAGCGGATGACGTCGATGCCATGGGTGAACACAATGGTCAACTCTTGCCAGATTGGCATGTCTTCCATGCGACAAATATCCCGGGGTCCGGGGCAGCGCCCCGGAT
>NZ_DALZMB010000184.1:0-3606 GCF_032007265.1 Paracoccus sp. (in: a-proteobacteria)
GCGACGTTCATATTCTTGAAGCAACATGGCGCTTTATCGCAGCAGGCTGATCACAAGAGCAACTGCATTCGTGCGATCGAAGGCTGGCCGCGCCAGATTTCAACAGCGCATGCGGCGGAAATCAATTGATTTCGCGATGCCGGAATGGAAGATGCTGAAACATTCGGTGCAGGGGTGAAACAAATGACGCAGAACGGGCCCTTGCGCCAAAAGCTGGTCGAGCGCTTTGACGATATGTCGCCGCAGCTGCAACAGGCGGCGCGTTATTTGCTCGACCATCCGCAGGATGTTGCGCTGAGTTCAATGCGCGAGTTGGCGCGCAACGCCGGTGTTCAGCCTGCCACCATGACCCGTCTGGCCAAATTCTTGGGCGCGGATGGCTATGATGAATTGCGCAATGAGCAGGCCGAGGCCATTCGACGCGCACCCGATGGGCTTTTGCCACGCGCGTTGGCCAGCGGCTCGCATCCGCCCGCAGGCAGCCCCCAAGAGCGCGCAAGGGCCATGCTGCTTAGTCTATCGGCGCAGATCGCCCGGCTTGCCGAACCCGAGGGGCTGGCCCAGATCGCGGCGGCGGCGGGCTGCCTGAAACAGGCGAAGCGGATCTACGTTCTGGGTGCGCGATCATGTCATTCTGTGGCATGGCAATTTCACTATGTCATGTCCCTTTTGGGTGAGGCCAGCATCCATCTGGACGGTCCCGGAGGAACCGGTACAGACCCGTTGATCCACGCGGGCGAAGGCGATGTTCTGATGGTGATCTCACTTCTACCATATGCACGTCAAAGCGTTGAAATAACTGAATTTGCAAAAAATAAAGCTATGGTTGTCGTGGCCATCACCGATAGTGCTGTCTCGCCTTTCGTAACGCTGGCGGATCATGTCATCCTTTGCCCCGTCGAAAGCCCAAGCTTCTTTCACAATCTAAGCCCCGCGCTTGCGGTCTCCGAGGTCCTATGCGGACTTTTGGCGCAAGCCAATCGCACCGAGGCCCTGGATCATTTGGCGCGAACCGATGCCCAACTCAAAGCGCTGAACACCTATTCATCGGCGGTCCCCCGACGCGATCTGCGCTAAAGCATTTCAAAATAGCTGTTGGATCAGCTGAACTGGGACAAGACCGCAGTTCGCCCCGAAACGGCCAGGCGATGGCTGGCGTTGCGCGTTGTAAAGTCCTCATCATGGCAGACAAACAGAACTAATCCGCCCTTTTCGCAGAAATTGCGGATTGCCTGCTCCAATAGGGTCAGATGGTGGGCATCAAGCCCGCGCTGCGTCTCGTCCAGGATCAGCACTTTGGGACCATGCGACAGGGCGGCGGCGACCGCTGCCAGCCGTCTTGCGCCATTATCCAGATCAAAAGGATGGTGATGCGTCACAGCGCCGATGCCAAGCGCATCAACCGCGGCCTGAGCCATCAGATCAGGTTCGCTCATGCGCTGTAAACGGGGGGCAAGACGTGCTTCGCCCACAACGCTTGCGGCCGTGAACTGGCGATCGGCATTTTGAAAGACCATGCCCAGAACGCCTGCCAGAACCCGTGCCTTGACCTTACCGACTTCCAGCCCGGCCAGCGTGATTTGGCCCTGATCAGGCCGGTTCAGCCCGGCAATCAGGCGCATCAGCGTGGACTTTCCGGCCCCATTCGGCCCCGTGACCGCAATTGCCGCCCCGCCCGGCAGATCAAGATTGACCCCCTTGAGCAAAGGCGTATCGGCGGCATAGGCGAATGAAAGATCGCGGATCTGAACCAGAGGGGAATAAGATTGCGCGCTGACTTTGCGCGTTTCAGGGGCAGGTGCCGCTGCGCCTTGGGTCGTGGCATCATGCTGTGTCAGCTTGCCATCCGCCAATGTTTGAAACCGGGTGAAACCCTGTGCCAACCATTCATCGGCGCGAATATCCAGCGCGATCACCGCAAGCCCGGGTGAAAGGGTGGCAAGGCGCGCAATCAAGCCCTGACGCGCAGCTTGATCCAGATCGGTTAGCGGCTCGTCAAGGATCAGCAACCGCGGTCGAAACGCCAGAGCCGCGGCAATCGCCAATCGTTGGCTTTCGCCACCCGACAGCCTGCGCGGATCGCGATGCGCCAGATGATCAAGCCCCATCGCGGCCAGTGCCTCATCGGCGCGCTGCGCAATTTCGGCGCGGGGAAGATTCAGGTTTTCGGGGCCAAAAGCCACTTCGGCACGCAGCGTGGCCGCGCGGCCAGAAAGCTGCAAATCGGGCCTTTGCCCAACAAGCTGTATGTCAGAAACACGATTGACCAGCGGCCATGATGACAGCGGCTTTTCTTGCCAGCTTAGGCTCGAGGCATCGCTTGGAGGCAAAATTCCCGCCAGAATACGCCCAAGCGTGGTCTTGCCCGAGCCGTTCTTGCCGATCACCGCCAAACGCGCGCCCGGCTTGAGATCAAGGTCGATCCCCGCAAAAAGCGCGGTGCCGTCGGGCCATTGGAAATGCAAATCGCGCAGGGTTAAAGCCATGCCCATAGCCCCCACAGCAAAATGGCCAGCGTCAGCCCCAACATCGCCAGGCGAAGCCGGAATTGCGCCATGCTGTCGAGAGGTGGCGACAGTTGATTGCGCCGGGGTTGGCTGCGAAAGCCGCGCGCCTCTAGCATCTGGGCGCGGGGGGCTGCCTCTAGCAATTGCGCGCGCACCAAGGCAATCACGACCCACCACAATGCCTGAAGCCGATGCCACAGCCGCCCCTCATTCAAGGCAAGGCCGCGCAGACGCATGGCATCGCTCAGAACTGCCCCCTCTTGGGAAAGGCCCGCAGCAAGGCTAAGGGGCGCCGTCAAGAGATAGGTCAAACCAGGCGCCAGGCCCTTATCCTCCAGCCCATCCGCCAAGACGCCCGGCGGCGTCGAAAGCACGAAAAGCAGACCCGCCGCCAAAAGTGCGGCAAGACGCAGCAAGATCATGCCGCCGTGGGCCAAGCCATCGGGGTAGATGGTCACATATCCCCAATCAAGCGGGGCCCCGCGAACGATCAGCAGGCCATGGACCACAGAAATGGCCACGGCGAGGGGCGCCAAGAACAGCGCCATGCGCCGGATCAAGGTCGCGCCGATACCGCTTTGCCACGCCCAGATCAGCGCGGCAGCGACCACAAGCACCAAAACCCACCAAGCCGCGACAGGCAATAGCCCCAAGACCGGCAGCGCCAGTGCCAGCTTGGTCAGCGGGTGCAACCGATAAAGTGCACCCTGCCCGGCATGCGCCAACACCGACTTTAGACCGGGCGGCTATGGCGCAGGAACGGCCAATCGCTGGTGATGCGCTGAGGCAGACCGCGCAAGATCGCCCATGCCAACAGCGCCGTAACGATCTTATCCGCCAGATTGGCGATAATGACGGTGTAAAGGGTCGAGCTGAAAATATCGCGTCCGGTTTGCAGCAGCCAGCCCGTCAGGAAATCCGCGCCGCTGCCGGTCACGCCGCCAAAAAGCCAGACCCGGATCGGCACGGCAATCAGTGCCAAAGCAACGGCAATGATCGCCCCCGAGATCGCAGCCTGCACCGGCCCTTTGAACATGCCAATGCCGGCCAGAAGGCCCGCCACCAGACCGATGACACCCGCAACCGGGGCAAAGGCTGC
>NZ_DALZMB010000185.1:0-3555 GCF_032007265.1 Paracoccus sp. (in: a-proteobacteria)
GCGCCAGGCCGGAAAGAAATAAGGATTGGCCGCGCCACCCGCGCCTTGTCTGCCGAACTCTTGGATCTTGGCGTTCTGGAACTGGTTCCCGGTACTATTGGTGACCACCGTCGAACTATCCCCGGCGCTGACAATAACGCCGATGAAGTCGCGTTGGCCTTTGCGCGTGGCAATTGTATCGGCATCCCGCACCTTGATGGAGGCGATCAGCTCACCATCGTCTTTCGGGGCGAGGAACCGCATCGAAACGGCGACCTCTTCGGCACCATCGCGGGCAGCCGCCTTTGACGCGGCAACGACTGCCCGTCCCTTGCGACGAAACATGGCGTGGACTCTTTCTGCGCCATTAACCATTATTTGTCCTTCCTGGCGTAACCTGCCCAACCAAAGCAAAGGAATTCCAATGCTTCGCCTGTCTGCCGTCCTGATCGTGCTCGCCGTCGGCGCCTGTTCCTCCACCAAACCGCTTCACGAGCTGCGAACTGATTGTAAAAATGGGAAAAGCAGTGCCTGTCAGGCGGTCAAGCAAAACGACAAGTTGCTATGAGTATCTCACTCATATTGCTGATCGGTCTCAACTTACCCGGAGCGCTACCGCTCATGTTTGTTCTTGCAGCAATCTAAACTTCGACATTGCCGCGCGATGATCGGGACAGGCCAACAGACTGACGGCTCAGCCTTGCTACCCACCAGGCCCACTCTGAGGTACCTACTCGTGCGTCTGACCGATCACGGGCAGCCTAACAAAAAAGCCTCTTTTGAAGGGGCTTTTAAATCGTGCATCCAGTGGCACCAACATCATTCTGTTGAAGCTGTTCAGCTTCTATCGGCGTTGTCAAAAGCCTCTAGCGCACGCGTTGAGTAGACCAAGGCTGCGCCTGCATTCATTGCAACAGCGACACCCAAAGCCTCAGCAACCTCGTCGCGGGTGGCGCCAGCCTTCAGCGCCTCATTGGAATGCACCGAAATGCACCCATCGCAGCGCGTGGTCACAGCAACAGCCAGTGAGATCAACTGTCGGGTCTTTTCGTCAAGATGGCCGGTTTTCTTGCCAGCACCACTTGCGGTCGCGTAACCCTTGACCGTGTCTGGCGAGAGCTGAGCAAGCTTTCCGACGCCCTCCATCAAATGGCTTCTGTTATCATTCCAGTCCATTGTGGCCCCCTTGATAGATCTAAGACTTAAAGTCTGAACACAGCGCCTTCGCGTGACAATCATTAATTCGTCGCATGTGATCAGTACGAGCTGCGACACCAAGAGGTCACCCCTCCACCATCACTTCGACCTGGACCACTCCATGAACCCAGTCAGGATCAGGGTCATCCAACACGCGCACCAGGGTGATTTCGATGGGCCATCAACCGCGAGAGTTTCAACGAGAACGCGGTAGCGCCGACCGATAGCGGCATCGACGGCGATAGCGTGTCAGTTTTCTGTCACCGATTGATCTTTCGAATGTGGTGCCGCGACACTCGCGCATTTCTGGATTTCGGTGCGTATTTCCATTGGCTGCTGTCGACATCACGGTCTACGTTAATGGCGGCAACATATTGAATAGGTAGAAAATGATCCGGCTTATGAACCTGGCGGCCTCTGGCGCTTGTGCTTTGTTTCTTGGCAGTACTGCTATGGCACAAGAGGCGGTTAAACTAACTGATGAGCTCTTTACCCTGCCTTGGGTAATTGCTGAATTCGAGGGGCAAAGTGACGCTGAATTCGTAACCGCGCCGACGCTCAGCATGTTTGAGGTCAAAAGTCGTGACGTTGGGGGTGATACGCCCTGCGGTAATAGCTGGAACGCTAAGATTGACATGGACCTGCCCGCGGTCAGCATTACGGAGGTCGAGGCTTTCTATAGCGATGAGTGCCCTGTCTATCGCGACACCATCGCCCTTCTCAATGCGCTTGAGCAGGTTTCAGTTGCCAGAACTGGCCTCGACGGCCTCGAGCTGATCGCCCCTGACGGACGGAGGTTGATGCTTCTCGTAGCTGGCGGTTAGAGGCCAAAGCAGCTCTTGTGCTGCACAAAGTGTTTCGCCTGGTGCCTAGTTCAGAAAGCGGCTGGAATGTGAGGACTTTGTGGTCAAGCCCTCAATAGAAACGTGGTGTTGTTGGACCGTGTAAACGGCCCCGGCAACCCATCCACAACGGCGATCCGCGGAATAGGCTATCCGTCCCGACGGCACCTTTGAAGTGCTCCCATTGCAGCCTCTCTGCGGCGACGAGACCCTTATTCGTGTCGGACGTGCTGGTCGGGCTGAGACCGCACGATTCAGGCTGCTCAACCTCTGCAGCTTCGATGATCGACCATTTCACTGCATCCAGTACTTTGGTGGATATCCGACCGCCGCTTGCACAGAGATGGCGCACAAGCACCAACACGCTAATCTAAACACGACGGACCGATATATGAGGGGAAGAAGCGAAAGCGCAGCAAAAGTTTTACAACTTAGAACGCTACGTTGAGTCGCGAGAACAGGCTAAGAACGATCCGTTTCAACCACGGCTCAACCCTGCTTCACGGTTCAACTTTGTTTCAGCTAAGTCTTTGATTTGATGGTACCGCCTACCCGTCTCGAACGGGTGACCTCTAGATCCACAATCTAGCGCTCTAACCAACTGAGCTAAGGCGGCACTGGGGGTTCTCTAATGCTCTCCGCAGCAGGATGCAAGCCCATCTTGCCGCTTTTCTTTCATCGCGTTAATCAGAAATTCAACATTTCAGAAAGGACCGTCATGGGCATCAACAGTGAGAGCGAGATTGCCGCAAATATTCAGATCGGACCAACCGATCGCGGCATGGTGCGGATCTATATTGAGGCCGATGGCGTCGATCTTCCGCTTGATTTTGACCCCGAAGAGGCCGAGGAAATTGCCGAAGAGCTGACGGCAGCTGCCGAAGCGGCGCGGGCGATGGCCTCGGGCAACAACGGCCCTAAAAAGCGCGGCCGCTGATCCCCATCGGATCGGTCAGCGCCTGCAACCGGATGGCCGCCACTCGGGCGATATCGCGTTGCAGGCGCGTGCGACGGGCGCCGGCCATCCGGATATCTGCGGGCATGCGGATCAGTTCCGCGCCCCAGGCATCCGCGCGGATCAGCCCGTCGCCCTCTCGCAACAGGCTATCGTCAAAATCCTGATCGACCGCCCAGAAATAGCGGTCGCACCAGTCAAGATAGCCCTGCCATTTCTGATCGCTGACGAAATCTGCCCGCGAGCTTTTGCACTCGACGATCCAAATCTCGCCGGTCGGTGAGATCGAGATGACATCGACACGCAAACCGCTTTGCGGCACGAATTCTGCCAAAGAAGCATGACCCAGCGACAAAAGCAGTCGCATGACACCGCGCGTCAATTGTTGGCCAGGTCGAGGGGGTAGCAAGTCTTGCATACAAAAACCTTGAACGAAACGAAAACACTGCGCAAGAGGAACCAGAGCCCTTGCAGTGCCGGCCAACTGGGACTATTTCGGTAGGCGGCGGGTTTCTGCTCTTCTCGTGCGCGGCCATCTTTTCCACTGGCCTATAATTTCACCGAGGGGGCTGGCTCTGGCAG
>NZ_DALZMB010000186.1:0-3548 GCF_032007265.1 Paracoccus sp. (in: a-proteobacteria)
GGTCGAAATACGGCCCATGAGGGCCTTGAAGCAGCAAAAACACCCGCCCATCAGCGCTGTTAGATAGAGAGGGAGGCTTGTCGCTTGCGGGCAGGGGGGATGGGGTCAACACTAGGTAATAAAATCCACGCGAAAAAAGATAAGTGTTTTCCCGTCTTACTAGGCCTCAGGTGTTAAAATACAATGGAAAAAGCGCAATTACCTGTGTGCTGTCACAATCTAAAGTGGTCTTTACGGGTCTTGCTTGAAGATCGGCCCCCAAGCACTTACTCACTTAGCAAGGTACAATTGGCGGAATTTGCATGTTTACTGGGATCATCACTGACATTGGCCGCGTTCTAAGCGTCGAGATGCGGGGCGATATGCGCGCGCGTATTGGCTGCAGCTATGACATGAGTGGCGTGGATATGGGCGCATCAATCGCTTGTGATGGGATTTGCCTGACGGTTGTGGGTAAGGGCGCCGATTGGTTCGATGTCGATATTTCGGCCGAAACCATCGCCAAAACCGCGATCGGGGCGAATGGCTGGCAAGGTGGTCAGCGCCTGAACCTAGAGCGCGCGCTAAAGGTCGGCGATGAGCTGGGCGGGCATATCGTGTCGGGGCATGTCGATGGGGTCGCGCGGATCGAGTCGATCACCGACGAGGGCGATAGCACACGAATCGTTTTTCGCGTACCGGCCGAACTGAAGCGATTTATCGCCTCCAAGGGCTCGGTCGCGCTGAACGGGGTCTCGCTGACGGTCAATGAGGTCAATGACGATTGCTTTGGGGTCAATCTGATCCCTCATACCCAGCAGGTCACGACCTGGGGTGAGGCGCGTCAGGGGGATGCGGTGAACCTTGAAATCGATATGCTGGCCCGTTACGTCGCCCGTCTGGCCGAGGCCGGACCCGCGTGATGCAGGTTGAGCATGGCGAGGATCGGATTATATTTAACCTGATGTCCCACCTCAGCCCGCTAAAAAGATGCTTTGACACTCGCGGCCGCCTTGGCCTTTCTGATCTTGCCCCCCACAGGGGAAGTCGGATCCTGGTTGGCTTGGCCGCAATCCCCTTTGCAGGAGCAGATGATGCAATATGACAATCCCGGTCCGGTCGAGCGCGACTGGTCGGATGCGATCTCGAAGATCGAGGACATCATCGAAGATGCCCGCAATGGTCGCATGTTTATCCTTGTCGATCATGAGGACCGCGAGAATGAGGGCGATTTCGTCATTCCCGCGCAAATGGCCACGCCCAACGCGATTAACTTCATGGCCACCCATGGTCGCGGGTTGATCTGTCTGGCCATGCCCGGCGAGCGCATCGACGCGCTGGGACTGGGCCTGATGACGCCCAAGAACTCGACCCGGCACGAGACCGCCTTTACCGTCTCGATCGAGGCGCGCGAAGGCGTCACCACCGGGATTTCTGCCCATGACCGGGCGCGTACCGTGGCCGTGGCCATCGACCCGACCAAGGGTGCCAGCGATATTGCCACGCCTGGCCATGTCTTTCCGCTGCGCGCGCGCGATGGCGGGGTATTGGTTCGCGCAGGTCATACCGAAGCTGCCGTCGATGTCGCGCGGCTGGCGGGTCTGAACCCTTCGGGTGTGATCTGTGAGATCATGAACGAAGACGGCACCATGGCGCGTTTGCCGGATTTGATCGCCATCGCGCAAAAGCACGGGCTGAAAATCGGCACGATCAGCGATCTGATCGCCTATCGGCGCCGTCACGACAACCTGATCTCGGAGCGCGCACAGCGCCATGTCCACTCAAGCCACGGCGGCGAATGGATGCTGCGCATCTTTGCTGATGCCGCACAGGGCGCGGAACATATCGTGCTGAGCAAGGGCGATCTGAGCACGCCCGAGCCGGTCTTGGTGCGTATGCATGCACTTGATCCGCTTCACGATGTGCTGGGGATCGGGCGCGTCGGCTCGGGCGAGCTGTCATCCGCCATGAACGTCATTGCCCAAGAGGGCCGAGGCGTCGTCGTGCTGATCCGTGATCTGGCCAAGAATGTGACCTTCCCTGACGAGGCCTCGCCGCATACATTGCGTGTTTACGGCCTTGGTGCGCAGATTTTGTCCACTTTGGGGCTGTCAGAACTGGTTCTTTTGACGAATTCCGCTCCGCTGAAGGTTGTCGGGCTTGACGCCTACGGGCTTTCGATCCATTCCACCCGCCCGATACCAGAGGATTGATCATGGCTTCCAGCGTCGAACATTACCAGATGCCCTTGCCCGAACTGAGCGCACCCGTGCGGCTTTTGATCGTGGTCTCGCCTTATTATCGCGCGATCTCCAATGATTTGATCGCGGGCGCACGTGCCATCGGGCAAGCTGCGGGGGCGGCGGTCGATCTGATCGAAGTGCCCGGCGCGCTTGAGATCCCCTCGGCGATCGCGCTGGCTGCGCGTTCGGGGCAATATGATGGCTATGTCGCGCTTGGCTGCATCATTCGCGGCGAGACGACCCATTACGATACGGTTTGTAATGACAGCTCGCGCGGGCTGATGCTGCTGGGGCTGCAAGGTCTGGCCATCGGCAACGGTATCTTGACGGTCGAGAACCCGGCACAAGCCGAGGTTCGCGCCGAGCCGAATGGTCAGAACAAAGGTGGCGGCGCGGCAGCCGCTGCTTTGCACCTGATTGCTCTGGCACGAAAATTCACCTCGGAAAGCCCACGTCAGGGAAAAGCTTTGACGGGCGATCACGACATTATCCGCATCGCGGGAGAAATTGACGGACCGACTTTAGCATGAGCGACGCAGAACATACCCCAAAACGCCCCGACCGTCGCGCCCTTAGCGCGGCGGCTCGGTTTTATGCCGTCCAGGCCCTTTTCCAGATGGAAGCGGCCAGCATGTCGGCCAAGCGCGTGCGTCGCGAATTCGCAGACTGGCGGATTGCCACGGAATACGAGGGCGAAATCACCCCCGAAGCCGATGAAGCGCTGTTTACCCGCGTTGTCGAGGATGCCGTGACCTGGCAATCGAAGATCGACCAGATGACGGACCGCGCCTTGGTTGCCAAATGGCCGATTGACCGGATCGATCCCGTTTTGCGTGCCGTTTTCCGCGCAGCCGGTGCCGAGCTGGTTACGCCGGGCACGCCGCCCAAGGTGGTGATCACCGAATATGTGCGCATCGCGCAGGCCTTTTTTGATGACGGCCGCGAGTCGAAATTCGTCAATGCCGTCTTGGACCATATGGCGCGCGAAGCCCGCCCCGAGGCCTTTTCCAGCTAACGCTGTAAAGCGATCAGTGTGAACGATCGCTTGCAGGTCGTCCCAAGATCTCAAATCACCCGCGCTGATACGCTTCTGGCCGTATCGCCGCGGGTTTTTCTGTGCGCATTGATGGGGATGCTTGCCGAGCGGAGAAAGCCACAAGCTGGCCCAGCTCACCCGCCGACCCGCCCATGAGGGGCCAAATCTACCGGATCATCATGAAGGGAAAGGGTGGCGAGAACCGCAGCGACCGTGTCGGCACAAGTTTCCCCGAAAGCCTGGTTGTCCAGGTGGGTGCCAGGTAACAGAACCAGGGCCCTGCCAGAGCC
>NZ_DALZMB010000187.1:0-3543 GCF_032007265.1 Paracoccus sp. (in: a-proteobacteria)
GCATTCATGCCATCCAAAATATAGCGAAAGCCATCTCCCTCGTGGCCGATCAGCGCCGAGGCAGGCACACGCAGGTTTTCAATGAATACCTCAGTCGTATTGTGGTTCATCAGCGCCTTGATCGGTCGGATCTCGACACCATTCCCGCGCGCGCTGCGCAGATCGATCAGGAAGACCGAGATCCCATCCGTCTTTTTCTTGACCTGGTCCAGCGGCGTAGTGCGCGCCAGAAGCAGCATCAAATCGGAATGAAGCGCGCGCGAAGTAAAGACCTTTTGTCCGTTGATGACATAGTCATCGCCCTCGCGGACCGCACGGGTCTTCAGCTGGGTGGTGTCTGATCCGGTCGTAGGCTCTGTCACGCCAAAAGCCTGAAGGCGCAGCGTTCCTGCCGCAATTTCGGGAAGATAGCGATCCTTCTGGGCCTGTGTGCCATGACGCAAGAGCGTACCCATGATATACATCTGTGCATGGGCGGGGCTTGCCTGACAGCCACAGGCGTTGATCTCTTCCAAAATTACGGCGGCAGCACGCAGAGGCAAACCGGCGCCCCCATATTCCTCAGGAATCAAAGCGGCAAGAAAGCCACCTTCGGTCAATTCGGCAACGAATTCCGTGGGGTAGCCAGAGGTCTCCTCTAGGTTGGCCCAGTACTCCATGGGGTAATTGGCACAGATTCTGCGGATGGAATCGCGAAGCTCCATATAGTCTTCGCCAAGTTCAAAGCTGACGTGTTCCTGGTTCATGCTTGAGGCTCTTTCATTCAATTGGCCGGTAGGTCTTGGGCAGGCCTGCTCGCGCAATGACGCCGCTATAGCGCTCATCACCAAGCCAGGATTCGACGTCGCGTCGCAGATCAAGCAGCATTGGAATGTCGATCCCCGTGGCAAAGCCCATGCTTTCCACCATGAAGGCGGTATCTTCTGTGTTGATATTTCCTGTGGCGCCAGGGGCAAAAGGACACCCGCCCAACCCTGCAAGCGAGCTGTCAAAGGCGCGCACCCCCGCCTTAAGCGCTGCGGCCACATTGGCCAGGCCCAGACCACGTGTGTCGTGAAAATGGCAGATCACACGGCCGCCATCGGCAATACTTATGATTTCAGGCAGGATCTCTTCGACCTGCGCCGGATTGCCATAGCCGACTGTATCTGCCACGATCAGCTCATCCGCGCCCCCGGCTACAAGATGACGTGCAAGTGCGAAAACGCGAGCGGGATCGACATGGCCTTGCAATGTGCAGCCAAATGCCGTGGCTAGACCGACGCCCAGAACCATTCCCTTCCCGGCCTCACTGTTTTTAAGCGAGACGATGCGATCGAACTCGGCCAAAGCCTCATCGGTGCTGCGGCGTACGTTGGCCTGGCTATGCGCCTCGGAAACCGAAAGCACATAATTGATATGACGGAATCCTGCGGCTAGCGCACGCTCGGCACCTTTGAGATTGGGCACCAAGGCCGAGGCCGTAACGTCACCTAATTCAGGCAAGATGCCCGCCAATTGATCAGCATCGGCAAATTGCGGGACGACTTTGGGCGGCACGAAAGAGGTCAGCTCAATCTCGGCCACGCCTGCTTCGCGCAACCTAAGTGCCCATTCTCGCTTATGCTCGGTCGGTAGAAAGCGAGATGCCATCTGAATTCCATCGCGCAAACCGACCTCACGCAGAGTTACCCTATCGGCCATCCTCATGCCCCCCGAAACTGTGGCCTGCGCTTTTCATTAAAGGCGCGCACCCCCTCCAGCCGATCCTGCGTCGGGACCATGCGGTTGTAACATTCAATCTCGTAGGCAAGGCCGTCTGCCAGCGACATCTGCAATCCCCGATGCATTGATTGTTTGGCTTGACGAACGGAAATTGGCGCGTTCGCTGCGATGCGACGCGCGGTCGCCAGACAAGCGTCAAGCAATTCTGCTGCGGGCAGGACACGGTTGATCATGCCCCAGTCACAGGCCTCCTGCGCAGTGAATGGCAGACCAGTGAGAATGACCTCTTTGGCGCGGCGCTCGCCCATGGCGCGTGGCAAGGTCTGGGTTCCCCCCGCCCCCGGCATGATACCCAAGGTGACCTCGGTCAGGGCAAAGCGCGCGTGATCAGCCGCATAGGCGAAATCGAGGGCAGCCGAAATTTCGCAACCGCCCCCATAGGCCGCCCCATTGATCGCGCCGATAATCGGAATGGGACAAGCAACAAGGGCGCGTACCATGCGCTCAAACATGGCGTGCTGGCGTAGCCATTGCGCATCCGTCATGCCATTGCGCTCTTTCAGATCTCCGCCCGCGCAAAAAGCCTTGTCGCCCGTACCGGTCATGACCAGCACGCGCAGATCCTCGGTCTCCAGCTGAAATCCCTCGAAAAGCGCCAGAAGATCTTCACCCATCTGCGAATTCATCGCATTGGCGACCTCTGGCCGGTTCAGCCGGATTAGTAGGATATGTTCGTCAATGCGCTCTAGCGCGAGCGTTTCATATTCGCCTATCATGTGAATTCCTGCCTGATCTGCTGATCCTGAGCGCCAAGGACAGGCGCAATACCGCCCGAAGTGGGGCGATGACTATCGATCGAAAACGGCAGCCCGACCCATTTGTGATCCCCACCCTGAGCGAGAATGCCCACGGCCTCGGTCTGCGGATGGGTCCAAACCTGGTCGATGCGTAAAAGTGGGCAATTGGGAACCTGAACCGCATCCAGAAAGGCGCTGATTTCGGACATGCTGAGCCGTTTCAGCCCGGCAGAAATCTGTGGCACCAGTTCTTCGCGCAACAGAACCCGCCCGCGGTTATGGGCAAAGCGTGGATCAGTTCCAAGCTCGGCCAGACCAGGGATGGCCGCGCACAACTTACCAAACAGCTTGTCATTACCCGCAGCGACCATCACCCAACCGTCGCTGGCCTCGAATGCCTGATAGGGCACGATTTCGGCCAGCCCCGACCCATGAGGTTTTCGTACCTCGCCCGAGACGGCATGTGCCGCCAAAGGAATGGTCATCCATGCCAGTCCTGTTTCGAAAAGCGAGGTTGCGACATGTGCGCCCTGCCCGCTTTTTTGACGCTCGATCAAGGCAGACAGTAGACCGATCACCGTCCACATCCCCGAGCCCATATCGACCAACGACACGCCAACCCTCACCGGAGGTCGGTTTTCCTCGCCCGTAACCGACATAATTCCCGAGGTGGCCTGCGCCAAAGGGTCGTAGCCCGGCTTTCTTGATAATGGGCCGCCATTGCCAAATGCCCCGATATCGCACCAGATCAGCTCGGGATGCTCAAGACGGATTTGAGCGACTTCGATGCCAAACTTTCGCAAAAGGCCCGGTCGCAGGTTCTGGATCACGGCATCTGCTGACGAGATCATGCGCCGCAACAGAGCAAGTTGACTGGGGTCGGCGAAATCAATGGTTACGCTTTCCTTGCCACGGTTGAGCGCATGAAAGGCCGTGGCATCCTCGTGCAGAAAGGGGGGCCCCCAGCCGCGAGCATAGTCACCGGTTGCAGGGTTCTCGACCTTGATGACCCTGGCACCAAGTTCCGCCAGGATCAGCCCGG
>NZ_DALZMB010000188.1:0-3527 GCF_032007265.1 Paracoccus sp. (in: a-proteobacteria)
GGTCAGGGCGGCCAAAGATCACGGCTGTTCGATCCGTATCGGCGTTAATGCGGGCAGCCTTGAAAAGCACCTGCTTGAGAAATACGGCGAGCCATGTCCCGCGGCCATGGTCGAAAGCGGCCTTGATCACATCAAGCTGCTGCAGGACAACGATTTTCACGAATTCAAGATTTCGGTCAAAGCGTCAGACGTGTTTCTGTCGGCTGCTGCCTATCAGCAATTGGCCGATGCGACTGATGCGCCGCTTCATCTGGGCATCACCGAGGCGGGCGGGCTGGTATCTGGCACGGTCAAATCCGCAATCGGGTTGGGCAACCTGCTGTGGATGGGGCTTGGCGACACCATTCGCGTCTCGCTGTCAGCCGATCCGGTCGAAGAGGTCAAGGTCGGTTTCGAAATGCTGAAATCGCTTGGCCTGCGCACCCGTGGCGTACAGATCATTTCCTGCCCCAGCTGCGCCAGACAGGGCTTTGACGTGATCAAGACCGTCGAGGCGCTTGAAAAGCGGCTAGAGCATATCAAGACCCCGATGAGCCTTTCGATCATTGGCTGTGTGGTGAACGGGCCGGGTGAGGCATTGATGACCGATATCGGCTTTACCGGCGGGGGTGCTGGTTCCGGCATGGTCTATATGGCGGGCAAGCAGGATCATAAACTGTCCAATGAAAAGATGATCGATCACATCGTTTCCCTGGTCGAAGAGCGCGCCGCAAAGATCACTCAGGCAGAAGCCGAGGCCGAGGCGGCAGCGGCGGAATAACTTGGCCATGGGCGTGGTTGCGCCATTGATGTTTGGCAAAAGAAAAAGGGGCGTGCCATTGGCGCGCCCCTGAGCTGTTTTCAGTAAGGCCGTTCAACTGGCCGGCTCAATTAACCCTGATCGGCTTGCGATTTACGTGCCATTTCGACCGCGCCTGCCATGCCCGATTGCGGCACGCCGCGCAGCATCTCGGGGCCGATGATGAAGGTGGGCGTTCCCATGATGCTCATGCTTTCCGCCAATTGGCGGTTCTCGCGCAGAACATTGCTGACATCTTCGGTGTTCATGCGGTTGATGATCGGCTGCGCCTCAAGGCCCAGCTCACCCGCCATTTTGCCAAGGCTTTCCAGATTGACCGGACCGCGATAGGCCATCAGGGCGTCATGGGCCTTTTTATAGGCCTCGGGGCCAGAGATCTGCTGTACTGAAACCGCAAAGCGCGCGGCCAGATCGCTTTCCTGTCCAAGGATCGGGAATTCCTTAAGGATAAAGCGGATATTGCCATCGCTTTTGATCAAGGCCTCGACCTCGGGGTTTACCTTTTTGCAGTAGCCGCATTTGTAATCGACAAATTCGACCATCGTGATGTCGCCATCAGGATTGCCGCCAATCCAGCTGTGACCATCGGCAAAGATCTTGTCCTTGTTATTGGCGACCAGGACCTGATCGTTTTCGACCTCTTGTGCGATGCGGCGGGCTTCCATCCCGTTGATGGCTTCAACCATCACTTCGGGATTCTCCATCAGATAGTCGCGCACTGCAGCGCCGAAAGCCGCTTTTTCGTCATCCGTCATCTGTGCCGGATCAAAGGCGTAGCTTGGCAAGGCAGTCGCGGCGCTTAGGGCGACCGCGGCAAAAATGGCTTTCATGGTAGGCTTCCCTTAGTTGTTGCGGCGAAAATGCCCGTCATGGCGCATGGTTTCAAGGCCACCTCTGCGTGATCGCTTGACCCGAGGCGGCTGTCTTGGGATAGAAACCCCAAAAGGGGACAGGCCATGAGACAGTCAAAACGCGGGCAGGTTGACGCATTTATCGTCATGGATGTGATGGAGGCGGCACGCCGCGCCGAGGCCGAAGGCCGCAGCATCATTCATATGGAAGTGGGCCAGCCTTCGACGCCGGCGCCTGCGGGTGCGCGTGCGGCGCTTGCTCGGGCCATTGATGAACCCCTGGGCTATACGGTCGCGCTGGGTCTGCCAGAATTGCGCCAAGGCATCGCGAAGCTTTATAAACGCTGGTATGATGTCGAGATCGACCCGGCCCGCGTCGTGGTCACGCCCGGCTCATCTGGTGCGTTTCTTCTGGCATTTTCAGCGCTTTTTGACGCGGGCGACAAGGTTGCTTTGGGTGAGCCGGGCTATCCCAGCTATCGGCAGATCCTGCGGGCCATGTCGGTCGAACCCGTCGGGATCGCGACCAAAGCCGAGAACCGCTTTCAGCCCCAACCCAGTGAACTGCCCGAGGGCGTCCAGGGCTTGATCCTGGCCTCGCCGGGCAATCCTTCAGGCACGGTCCTGACCCGAGAAGAGCTGGCCGCATTGACCACCCGTGCCGCAGAACTTGGCATGGCGGTGGTCTCGGACGAGATTTACCACGGGTTGGACTACGGCAAGAGCTGCCACAGCGCGCTTGAAGTCACTGATGACGTTTTCGTTATTAACTCGTTTTCGAAATATTTCAGCATGACGGGCTGGCGTCTTGGCTGGATGATCGTTCCGCCCAGCCATATCCGCACGATCGAGCGGATCGCCCAGAACATGTTCATCTGCCCCCCACATGCCAGCCAGATTGCCGCACTTGCTGCGCTGGATTGCCATGATGAGGCACAGGCCAATCTGGCGGTTTACGCCGAAAACCGCCGATTGATGCTGCAAGAACTGCCTAATGCGGGCTTTCACAAGATCGCGCCGCCCGAAGGGGCGTTTTATATCTATGCCGATGTTTCTGACCTGACGGATGACAGTCTGGCCTTTGCAGCCGAGATCCTTGAGGGCGCGGGCGTGGCGGTCACGCCGGGGTTGGATTTTGATCCGGTTCGCGGCGCAAAATCGCTGCGTTTCAGCTATGCACGCTCGACCAAGGAAATCGCCGAAGGTCTGGCGCGTCTGACCCGCTATATGGCGCAAAGATGAGCGCGATGCGGGGGGTAATGCTTGGCGGGGCGCTGGCTTTTGGGTTGGCGATTGCGGGCGGTGTGCAGGCGTTGGGCGCACAAGAGGTGGCACCCGATGTCACCGCGAACAGCGCCAGCGATGAGGGCGCCCAGATCAATCTTGCACAAAGCGCAATCACCGCCGAGGGTCGTGACCGTGGTCGCCCGCGCCCGCTGGATATTCGCCTTGCGACGACGCGCGCGGTTCCGTTTCGCACCTATTTTCTGGCAGAGCCGCCTCGGCTGATCATTGATTTTCAAGATCTTGATTTTGGCACGACGCAGCCCGCGCAGATCACGGGGGCGGATTTGGTGCCGGGTCTGCGCTGGGGGAAATTCCGTGCGGGCTGGTCGCGGCTCGTGGTTGAGCTGGCTGGCCCCTATGGCATGGTGCAATCCTCGCAAGCGACCGTAAACGCGGCTGACGGGCAGGGCGGATCTCCGGGTTCGGCCATCCATCTGCGCATCGAGCCGGTCAAGGATAAGAATTTTGTCGTGCGTCCTGATGCGCTTTCGGCGCTTTGGGATCTTCCTGAAAGCACGGTTCCCGCAGCCAAACCGCGCGCGACGATCGAGGGTCGCAAGCTGAGGATTGCAGTTGATCCGGGCCATGGC
>NZ_DALZMB010000189.1:0-3523 GCF_032007265.1 Paracoccus sp. (in: a-proteobacteria)
GGTTCATTTGCGAACGACCCACGCTGAGGTATCGCACTGCCGCCGAGATCGACGGAAACACACGGCCATGGATTTCGATTGGCTTTGAGCGATGCAGAGTCAAGGCACGGGGCGCAGCCGTCCCAAGACCTGCGCCATCGGCATGGCCCCGCATACGCAGCATGCCGCTGATTGATGCGGGACTAACACCGAGCGCAGCCGCCGCGACCGATATCGACGGATAATCGACACCCCTGATACGAACCGGGACACAGCTGGGGAGGTCTCCGCGATGTTTGACCTTGCCTGTGCGGTGGCGCTGTCGCCATTCCCGCTGTCGCTGCGTTTCAGCTGCCCGGCAGGCCGCGCAACGACATTTGTGCCGGAGGTATCCGTTCGCAGTTCCATGGGGGATATTCTTAGCCACTGCATTCATTGCTTGCGCGCTCATGCGGCCTTCCTCCCCACGAACTGGGCAGCACCCTTCCCGCGGGCATCAAAGAGATACCAGCAGCAGTTATCCTTGCCGGTCATCTTGGTCTCGGGGAACCACTTCACCCGGCCCACCGACACGATCTTGCGGCACAGCGGCATGAATTCGGCGGACTGAACCGTGTGCATCCAATCAGCGTCAAACAGCAACCAAGTCGGACGCAGAGCGGTGAAGTGCCGGATCATCGGGTGAAGAACATCGCGCCGCCAAGGCGGATTGGTGATGATGCAATCAACGCCATCGGCCCAGACAGCCAGATCATCCGAGAGGGCGTTAAATCGGCGCACATCGGAATGGCGCGGTTCAATATCCCCCTCGAAACGGCATGACATGCCCGCCTCTTCCAAGGTGTTGACCAGTGCCATATCGCCCGCGCAGGGTTCAATGAAGCTGTCACCAAACCCGAGATGGGGCAGCAATGGCGCTACAGCCTCAGGCGGGGTCGGGTAGAAATCTCGCTCAATGCGTTCGAAACTGGAGCGCTTCCCCATCACTGAACACCTTTCATCTGTCCCTTGCGCATTCGCGCACCTTGTTAAAATTGCGGGGCGAAACGCCCGAAGGCAGCGGCGGTCACAAGTCCCGCCGCGCGCCCTTGATGCGTTTGAAAAACTTTTCGGACTGGCCTTTGAACCAATCGGCATCCGCAGCCGATTGCTCAGCCACGCGGGCGGCCCGCCGATGACGGGCCTCGTAATAGCGTTGGGCCATGCGCCAGAGGATCCGCATCAGTGCACCTCCGGATCAATGATCTGGAAAATGGTCTCGGCACCAACCAGCGCGATCACCTTCAGCACGTAGCGAAAATGCGGGGCGTTCTCGCGGCGCAGCCAATTGCGCACCGTGCGCGAGGTCACCGGTCGGCTGTCCGAGGTCAGCACATCGGCCGCCAGTTCCGCCAACTCGTTCTCAGACTGCGCCTCAGGAAAAGCCCGCCACAACAGACCAGCGAACCAGACACGCTCGGCCTCTTCGCCGCCGCATTTTCGGAAAGACATTTCAGAAGGTCCTGTGCTGTTGTGTCCTCGTGCAGAAGGACGATCATCAGAACGAAGAGAGGATGCGGCTGGGCGAAGACTCATGCCGCATCCTCGGGAGTTTCGACCGCGTCGGACAGTTCTTCATCTGGCCGGACGAAAGAGAATAGTGTCCGCGGACATTCCAACCCGCGGGCCAAGCACAGCCCTTCAATTACGTCAAACCATCGCGCAGGGAATAGCCCTGCCGTCACATGATTACTGACAGAGGTTAGAGTAACACGCAGTGCCAACGCGATGCGGCGGCGACCAATCGTGTCGCAGATTGAAGACACTGAGGGGCAATGAGGCGTTTCCATACACCTCATGAATTCCATTATTTATGGATAGTCAAGTATCCATAAGGCTTTTGTTCCAGTTTTTCTGGTCTCTCCCTAAGGTAAGCAGCATGAACACCGACCAGAAAGAGCGCCTTGCGCACAAAGGGAAAATGGGCATGGCAGCCTGCGCCATCCGGCTCAAAGCGGCACGAATGGCAGTTGGACTTAGCCAAAAGCAGCTTGCAGATGCGCTAGGCCTTAAGCGCACAACCAATATCAGCAACATGGAGCTTGCACAGTCATTTCCAAACCGTGAAATCATGGCATACTTTTTCAGTGAGCATCGAATTGACTTCAACTTCCTGATGAGCGGCCATTACGCCCAGTTGCCCGGCGACGTTCAGGATGCACTTTTCCCCGCTCTCGTAGTTGCCAACAATGAATGGGAGCAAAGAGAAGGTTCAGATCGAACCCAAGCCTCATGGCAACATACGCAATCGCAAACATGATCCTGGACATCTATCCTCCACCACAACATTTTAGAACGTTACGCGAACAACATTTGATAGCAACCAGTTGACTCGCGCCTCACAAATAAAACCTGAGGGCGAATCTGTGGATAAATGCCTCGCCCAACACCTCCCCGAACCCGCCTTGCGCGGGCTTTTTTACGATCAGAATCCGCGACAAGACCAAGAAAGAACCAGACGGCAACAACACCGCGACGCCTAGATTAATATCGTTATCCATTAATTATGGATTTAATTAATTGACTATCCATTAATTATGGATCAAGCATAGCCCATCCCGACCTCTTCGGATGGAGCCTGCACATGCACATTCCCACTGTCCTGTCCGTGACCGACCTGGACACTGCACCGCGCGCTTCAGCCCGCGCGGACCTTCACGACATCTCTCGCGCTGAGAACCTGCGCAGCCCGCGGGCTGGGCGCACCTTCCCCTTGCAGGCGAGCACTGCGCCCACTGGCCCCAGCACTTTGGTGATGGCCCTCGGGGGCGTAGCGCTGGCCGTCATCGTGCTGGTGATCTGGCACATCATCGCTGGTGCCTTCGATTGGTCCGAGGTTCGCGACTTTGTGGCGCCGACAGCTGCCGAGGCCCGTGCCCACGGCTGGGAAGTGCTGGCCGAAAGGGCCGCGCCATGAGGAATACCGAAAACCTGATCATGGGGCCGAGCTTCATTGCACAGCTGCCAACACTGATGCCGCGCACTCTGATCTCAGAAAACCTGTTGCGTCGGGTTCTGGTCGAGGTGCCTGAAATCAACAACACCGAGCTGGGCAGTGACATCCGCACGGCACTCACCACGCCGTCCGAGCGGCTTGTCGAGACGGTGACGCCATGACCCGCTTCGTCGCCATAACGCAGCTTTCCGGAAATCAGGCCCGCATTCTGCCAGCCGCGATGCTCGATCGGTTCTTCGACAACCGCGACCCGCGCGAATGGTCCGTGCCTGTAGAGATCACCCAACAGGGCTGACCCAATTCCGCCGCTCGGGGACGGAACCGATCGGCGCGAAGCCTCTGGTGGCTACAAACAACAGAGGCACCTTCCCCACAGACCCGCGCCCGGCGGTTCCGGGCACATCACAGCGGAGATCCGCATGAATCGCCTTTTGAAATGGCTTCACCACGACCACCTGCCCGCGCATCTGCAGGCCGTGGTTCAACCCATCGATGCGCTCGCCCGCGAACTGGATGCCACGCTGGCAGAAGGGCCGGAGAAGACCGCAG
>NZ_DALZMB010000190.1:0-3500 GCF_032007265.1 Paracoccus sp. (in: a-proteobacteria)
CGCTGTAAGCTCGTTATTTTGGGAGAAGTGACGAGCCAGGCCCCCGTTGTTTTGTGCGCGCATTTCTTACGGGGGCCGTTCAGTGCATCACTGACCAAGCTACGACGACACATCCCGCCATGATCACGCGCACCAGAAACGCGCGTAGCGGGCAGCTTACTTCGGGTCTCGGGTCACGGATTGTCACGGGGCAACCTCCCCCCTCTGATGCGATGCAACAGCACCTCGAAGATGGCCGCGCCAAGCGAGCCGGTCAGATAGGCAGCGGTGCCACCTGCTGCACCTTCAGGGGCGTTGAGTGTTCCGGGCGGCAGGCCGAGCCAGTGGCCAAGCAGCGGCGCGCCTAAACCGCCCAGCCCCGCAGCGATGGCGGCCCCAATGGCGATGTGCCGGATGGCCTCTAGAGCGGTCACCTTGATCACCAGCGCGTTGGTCGCCCCGCCAAGGCCGCCCCAGAGCGCGGCACCCAGCACAGGAATCGCGACGATGGCCGCCTTGATCGAGGCCCAGATCGGTATCGGATCGTCTGTCATTGCGCCTCCTGCGCATGAAATGATGCTTGCGATAGACTGGCCCGTGATTAAGATCGGGGCGTTCACCAAGCTCGGGTCGAACGCGGCCCCTGTCCCTATGCAGTTAGCAGGGGCCGAAACTGGCGCGGGGAGATCTGCTGAGTCCCCGCGTTTTTTGTCCCCCGATCGTGTACAATGAGCGGCCTTGCGTCAGAGAAAGGTCTGACTTGAGGCAATCCAATCTCAGGATAACCTTTCCCAGCATTGCTCCCTCAATGCCTAGCTGCGCCACGCCCTCCCTGGGTAAGACGCAGCCAGCCTGCGCAGGGACGTCGAGTTGGGCCTCCGCGTCCCTGCGCATGGAAAAGCCCACCTGAGGCGGGGTCCATGAAGAATGGTAGCAAACCCACTCAGCCCAACAGCAGCTTGGATACCTCCCGTCCATATCCGGCCAACTCAAGCAACCCGGGGTGATTGATTCTGTTGGCCTCGCAGACATCGCTTGAATGCATTCCGAAGGAACGTAGGTTTGCGCCGGCCGCCAAGTGACCATAGCTCACGAACGGCACCTCGCAGAACTCAGCCGCACCGCGTAGAGCCTCCGTGGTATACTGCCACTCATAATAGTTGCCGTTGCGCGGGCGCGGGCAGTCAAGCACGATGACTTCCTTTCCTGATGCGATCAACTCGTTGATGATAATAACCATCCGTCCCTGCGTCCCGGCGTTGCCTCGCTCGTTCATGCCCAGTCCGACAATTACCAGGTCAGCAACGGTAGCTTTAGCCGCCTCTAGCCATTCTGTCGGGGTGGTGCCAGATACGGCAGCTGCGGTAGCGCGCCCTGACCATCCGAGATTGTCATACCAAAGATCGACGCCAAGTGCGTAACCGGCGCGCTCCAGTGCGGCCACAACCTCCCAGTTGATGCCAATCCGGCTGTGGATCTGCCCCGCGCCATCATCGGCTCGGCCCAACTGGACAGATGTGTAAAGCGGCAACGCATCCACAACTTCGTCTGAATAGCCATCACGCAGGTAATGGTTAGCGTTAGTCAGAGGCGCGGTGGCGTAGTCCCGATTTGCCCCGTTTATCTCGGTGGTTGAAACCGCCCCGCCCTGAATGGCCGTAAGGCTATCGCCAAAACCGAGCATGCGCAGCGGCCGCTGGCCCCGGATCATATGGATGGTTCGCGGGATCAGAGCGCGGTTTCGCGCCCGCTTGACCTCCAGATCTGCGGCGAGATCCGAAATCTCTCCATCGATGACATCATGCACCATGACCGGGGAAACAGTCGCGTCAGTGACCTTGAGCACGGCAATCGGCTTTTGCGACGGCAATGCGGCTTTGGGCTGACTGATCGCATAGCCGACCGTCCGCTCAACACCATTCAACACAGAGAAGGTCGATGCCGCCATGTCAAACACAAGCAAATCATAGCGCGTCATCCCGAAGGCAGGTGGAGAAATCGGCATAACTGCCCCAGTCACACGCCCTCGCCTTACTCCTGATCGCCCAAGCGTAACAGAGGGGAGGATGGTCATAGCATCAACAGCAACTGCGGCATCAATGACGCCAGAACTCACGCCGAGACTAGCCGTCTCTACGATGGTCGATGCACCAACACATAACGACGTCGTTGATGCCGCAGTTGCATCCATAAATGACGAGCTATTTCCACTGGTATTTTCGTAAAACGCCTGTGTCGCAGGATTTTGTACCGCCCCTGGGGCGTGACCCAGTACGCCAACGCCATAAACACCAAGCATACCGCCTTTAGGGACGGTGATAGCAAGGCCGCTAAAGAGGTTCTCCCCGGCCTCCGCAGTGAGCCAAATATCTTCGCCGAACTGATCGCAATATCCAGAGGCATCATCACGCGTAAAGATTTTGACAGCTACTTTGCCCGCAGCTCTGGCGGTCAGTTTTACTGTTCGGATGACACAATCGGCGGCTGCTTTTCCGGCAAAAACAAAGGTTTTATCTTGGACCGGGCTGCTGGGATTGAACGGCATGTTGTAGATGCCAAACTCTTGCGCGACTTGGCTGTCCGTGGATCGCACCACTGTCGACATTTCCAAGCTAAAATTAATGATGCGCGTCGTTGCTGGCGTGGGGTCTGTGAACGCGGCCTCGTTGCCGCTCACCCCCTCAAAAAATCCGATCCCAGTCCCATTCGAGTGGGAGACAATGCCAGGCGCGTAAAAACCCACATAGCAGCCAGCAGGTACATCAAACTCTGCCGGTATAATATTGACCCCCACCTTCGCAGGCACCGGAATATCAGCGCCAATCTGCGAAAAATTATCGCCGTTGCGTGCGAACATTTTGACCAAAACCGTTCCCGCTTCATGCGCATGGAACCGCACCCATGCGGCCCGGTTGGCCACCGAATTGAGACGATCAAACACATAGACACGATCTTGGAGCACAGCGGTTGCCGCACGGTAAAAGCTTGGCGGGCCGATCAAGAGGGGCGTTAGAATACCGCCGATCGCGGATGCGTTGGAAGTCGCTTGACCCATCAGCTCTGCTGCGTCGATGCGCAATGCGACCGACCACTGCGGATAGGTGGAAAAAAGATTGTCTTCACCCGCAGCATTTCCAGGCACGCGGGAGACAAGCGCGCCACCCTCGAGCACTGTGATCGCCCCAAGAGAAACAGGCAGGTTCTCTTGCCCAAAGGCGACCGCCTCGGCGCGGCTGCGGAAGGATTTGCCAGCGTTGGCCAGCACCCCATTCCAAGTTGCCAGAAGCGCGGCGTTAATACCGGCCTCAAGACCGGCCTCTGTGGCAAGCTGATTGGGAGCCGTGCCAGTGACGGCAAGGTCAAAAGTAGGTGCAGGCATGTCGCCCTCTAAATTTATGGGGTGGTGGCCGAGACGCTGGCGGAAAACGCAGAGAGGTTGCCCCACTGGTCGCGAGCGCGCGCAAAATAATAGCGGGTGATCCCGCTACCGAGGCCGGTGTTCCGGCGGGTGATGGTGACGT
>NZ_DALZMB010000191.1:0-3357 GCF_032007265.1 Paracoccus sp. (in: a-proteobacteria)
ACGTCACCATCACCCGCCGGAACACCGGCCTCGGTAGCGGGATCACCCGCTATTACTTTGCGCGCGCTCGCGACCAGTGGGGCAACCTCTCTGCGTTTTCCGCCAGCGTTTCGGCCACCACCCCATAAATTTAGAGGGCGACATGCCTGCACCTACCTTCAACCTCGCCGTTAAAGGCGCGGTGCCGAACCAGTATGCCACGGAGCTAGACCTTGAGGCCGAACTCAACCGGACGCTGTCCGAGACTTGGGACGGCTTCACCGCAAATGACACCGCCGTCCTGCGCAACGCTGGCGTGATCACGCTGGTCAATGTCACGGGCGAGGGCAATGCGATCACGGCGGAGTTTCCAGCGGCTCTTGCGCCGATCCTCGGCACGGGGATCCCTAATGAGCTGATCATTGGGTTTGTTAGTCCTGTGACCACAACCGGACCTGCTACGCTAACGATTGGTTCTGACACAGCTGATCTCCGGCAGGCGAGCGGCTTTGAATTGACGGGCCCCATCAATCTGATCGCTGGTGAATTCATTGCATTTGGACGGAACGGCAATCAGTGGCGCGTCAAATTCGGTGATGTCAGCTTGCCGAGAGTTACGCAGATGATCGGCGCAGAGGCCGCTGCGCGCGAAGTGAATAACGGGCGCATCAAGGCTGTTTCTCAATCTTCTCAGGTGTCAGGGCAAGTTCGGGCGATGATGGCTGGCTTGCCAGATTTCTCCTTCGCTTTCACTGATAAGAATGACCATCCGTTCTTGGGCCTGACGCGAGATGGTTGGCTGCGCCTCCTGCGCGGACGGGCGGACATATTTGCAGGGTGCAGCGCCGAATATTCCACGGTCCTGCTCGATGCGGCGGATAACGTCATTGCGGGCATCCGTTGGGATGGCACGCTGTCGTTCCGCTCTCAGCCTGTTGAAAGCCTAGCCGGGCATCGCGCTTTAGTGCAGCTCGATGATGTCGGTCGTGCACAGGTCTACGCCAGCAACGGAGCTGACCTGACCCGCTTGAGCTATGCCCGCAGTGGAGATGACCTCATAGGTGGTGTCTCGGATGAGGGGCGCGCGATCTGGATTCATGCTGAGGCCGGAATACGTACACCTCAGGGTGCGTGGCTGACCCGCAAGAGCCCGCTTCGGGCTGGTACGACCCGGCTCGTATTCTTTGTGTTCTATGGTCAATCCCTGTCCAAGGGGGAGATGGGGTTGCCGATTGTCACCCCCTCTGTCCCGGCCGAAAATGCTGATCGCATTTTGACCTGGGCGACGGGAGTTAGGCCGTTCCAAGCGTCGTCGATGAACACACAGGTCGCTCCCATCGACTTCCGCCGACTGCGTGACATCGTGTCGGCTGGCGAGGCTGTTTCATCATTCAGCGCGAATGATGGCGAGACGGGTGTGGTACAGGCGGCAATGAGGATGCTGGGGCATCTCGGGCCTGCCGATGCCGTCATGGGGTGGTCTGCGGGTTTTGGTGCGATGCCGATCCGCAACCTTAAAAAAGGGGCGGTGGCTTACGCCAATGTCATTCAGGATGTGTCAGAGGTCGTCGCCTACTGTAAGTTGCAGGGGATCAGCGCACGCTGCGCTGGGATCGTCTGGAAACAAGGGGAGAATGACGGCAATACGGTGCCCGCCGAGTATCTCGCTGACCTGGCCCAGCTCCAAGCTGATCTTGAGGCCGACATTCAGCACCAGACAGGTCAGTCCCAACGCATCCCGTTCTTCGTCGGTCAACAGACCAATGACCGCATCGGCAACCCTGGCGGCACACTGCCCAACCCGCCGATGGCTCCCTTGAAACTGGCGATTTCGGATCCGGATCGGTTCGTCATCGTCACGCCAGACTATCTGTTCAACCATCCTGACGGCGTGCATTTGGATGGGCCGGGATATGCTCTGCTTGGTGAGTATGCCGGGCGGGCTATGGGGGAGCATGTGGCGTCGGGATCAGCCACGCCGGGGCTGCACATGGTATCTGCTGTCCGGGATGGGGCTTCGATCACCGTGACCTTCAATCGCCCAATCAGCATCGACACCACTGTCGTTTCAGATCCGGGAAGCAGTGGGTTCACACTTATCGGAGACAGCAGCGGCGCAACCATATCGGCGGTATCGGCCCCATCCGGCGCGACGATCACCCTGACGCTTTCGGCTGTGCCTGATGCCCTGGCCCGCCTCGGTCTTGCTCGCTTCATTACGGCGGGCGGAGGCAGTGGCCCGACGATCTGGAGTCGATCCCCGATCAATGACGGCAATCAAGACCTCTCGACCAGCGCACCGGGGCGGGCGTTGGCACGCCATGCTTGCTGCCAAGAAATTGAAATTACCAGCTAACGGAGGCCCACATGGCTACCATAATTCGCCTGCAAGACCTTGACCTCTCCGGCCTTGGGTTGCCGACCTTCGACTGGTCGGATTACGAGCGCAATCTTTCAACCCTACCATTTCTTGACACATGGATCGACCCGGAACGCATTGGCACCCCAGCTGGAGGTGGCGTCATTGATAAGATGCGTGGAGATACATATGCGCAGTCTCCAGTCATTCCCGCTCGATCAAATAATGCCAACCTTGGTGGACGGATGGCGTGGAATTTTCTGGGCACCCCGGCTTCTGGACTTATAGCGGTCAGGCGCAAGCCTTCTTTGAGCTGGTCGGCGGTGTTTGCGGTGGACCTGCCGACTGATTGGGCGGGTGCTCAGCGAAACTGGCTCTCGTGGCAGGGTCCGGCTTTAACCCCGGCTCGCTATCAAGCAGTCATTCAAAGCCAATCTGATGGGCGGCTATGGGTAAACCCAGCCTACGGCGCATCGCAAGCGTCACGTGTATCTGCGCCCCTTGTGCCCGGTCCGCACATCATCATCGCAAGCTGGGATAACGATGCGAAGCGGGTGAGCCTGATTGTTGATAGTGAGGTAAACTATACAGCAGCCACATTCGCTGACATTTCGTCTGAGCCAGCTGACACCGTGGGTCGCTGGAAGCTGGGCGGGACGGCAAATTCGCCACGCTTCAGTTTGGGGAATTTTATGATCTTCGACCGAGCCATCGACCAGGATCCATATACCGTCAGCCGGGTGCTTGCTGGGCTGAAGGCGCGGCACGGGCTGGTCTGAGGGTCCAAAAAATTGAGAGTAGATGGCCCCGCTTCGGTGGGCTTTTTCATGCGCAGGGACGCGGAGGTCCAACTCGACGTCCCTGCGCAGGCTAGCTGCGTCTTACCCAAGGAGGGGTGCGGAGCAGCTAGGCATCGGGGGAGCAATGCTGGGAAAGGTTATCCTGAGATTGGACTGCCTCAAGACAGACCTTTCTCTGACGCAAGGCCGCTCATTGTACACGATCGGGGGACAAAAAAC
>NZ_DALZMB010000192.1:0-3330 GCF_032007265.1 Paracoccus sp. (in: a-proteobacteria)
CAGGCCGCCAAATCGGCCCTGAACGGCGGAAAACAAGGAAAAATCGAGGTGCCCACAATTCTTTGAGTCAGCATATCCTCAACCTGGTAAGGGTCATCATAGTTTAAACTCGCTGATCTCAGCGTGTCAGTGACTAGTTCAACCGCATCCGCATCCGAAAGAATTTTTGGATATTGAGTAAATATTGACGACTGTTCTGGGTTTTCGATGTGCTCCTCCAGCTCGACTGGATTACTTCTTGCCATGCGAAGAAGTTGAAACATCATACAGAGAATATCTTGAAAATCTTGCTGTGACCACTTCGCGCCCTTAAACACACGGCTCACGCCAGAAATTGTATGCTTAATTGTGCCACCGTCGTTGGATAAGGCATATGCCCCTGCTGCGGCGCCGCCGATCATCATCATCTCGAATGGAAGAGAGTGTAAAATAACACCTAACTTCCCACCTGCCAGAATATAGCCGCCGAACACCATTGCGAATGTTAGAGCAATACCGACAATCCCAATCATCTTCCTCCCTCCGGTTGCGCAGACGAGGTAATAGATCCCATGAATGTCGTGAAAATCGCTGCCTGACCCGCCTCGATAGAAGAGATAATTTTTGCACTATTATCTGGCTTCACCCTCATGAGAATCTCAGCGGTAAATTCCGGGGGTAAATTTTGCAAGATTTCAGCCGCTTGCTCAGGTTTCATTTGATCATATATTGAAATCAATCTTTCTATATTTTTATTTCGAATTTCAGCGGAAAAGTGTCCAACTGGGCTTGCTCCAAGTCCAGCGGCATTGAAGCTTTTAAGTGTGTTGGTCAGGTCAATTTTTGCGGCTTCAATTTCTGATTTTTTCCGATCCATATCTTGGAGGTATCGCTCAATTCGCAAAGCTCGCTCTTGAAGGCTGTTTGCAAGCTCTACGGCCTCAGGTACATCTTCACATCCTTTGAGCAGGTCCTTAGTATCGGCAAGCGCGGATGAACTGAGCCCTTCGCTCAAGCTGATGGTCAGTTGTGCGGCCGCCAATATAAGAAATCCCCCACCAAGAGCGGTGAGCATACGGTTACGCATCCTGCCGCCTTCTTTCTTTAAGTATTCGTTTCCCTCCAACAGACAGCTTTGACTCGCCCGACGCCGTGAAGCTTTGTTGCAAAACCCACTTCTGCCGCTCTTCCTTGGCTCCATCTATTGCCCTTAAAAGGCCTAGGCTCGCTTCATCTGCCTCCATGCGCGCGGCGGATATGGAGCTCTCCAAGCGTTCCACCTCGCTAACCAATACCGCAATTGCGCCGCCAATACCCGTTTCTAGGTTATTAAGGCGCGAGACTTTTCTGCTTAGAGAAAAGCAAAAAACAGCAAGTACACAAGATGCACCAAGCGTAAATAATTCAAACATATGGCTTGAAATCATTGAATACGAAACTCCGTAATGAGGATGTCATTAAAGCCATCTGGGCCGAGAATATATGATAGCCTCATCGAAAGCTCTGCCCTAATTACCTCTAATATCCCCCTCTTTTCGAATGCGGTGACATCAATTCCGTTCAGAAACCCATTAAATGAATCCACAATTCTTGGCTCAAGATATTTAACTTGATCAACCTGGTCTTGCTTTGCTTCAATCTTAATTGACACAATAAGGTTTTTAGATGTCTCACCCGATATCATTAAGACCATCTGAGGAAGGTCGACGAATGTGACATCTTCTGGCGTCACCGTTACCGGGGACTTATCCCCTTTAATAAGATCAAGCGGTGACCATGACATCCAGTAACCAAGAAAAATTCCGAAGCCGGACAACAAGATCGGAATCGCCAAAAGGCGCATCCACTTTCTTGATCCTTTGATGTCTATCGAGCTGCTTTCGTCTGCCACATCGCTCATCATGATTCTCCGTTCAGTACCCTTGGGATAACAGAGATCGGCTAACCGATTCTTAATCAGAGCTGTGCAAATTGGTTCTCACAACGGAAACATCCGATTCGAAGGGAGCAGTTTTGCCGCAGATGCTAGAATTCCTGCGCAATCAGAACATGAGGCAAAAATCGCTCGTGCTCGGCGCATTCGTGGCAACATTTTTAGCGATTCTCATGTTTGCTTGGTTCGCAAACCGCCCAAATATGTCGCTGCTCTATTCTGGCTTGGAACCGTCCCAGGCCAGCGGTGTGATTGATGGAATCACAAAAGCAGGCGCGACTTATGAAGTGCGAGGCGATTCGATTTGGGTAGAGCAGGCCCGACGCGACGAGTTACGCATCACTCTAGCAGGCCTGGGTCTGCCGCAATCAGGCAGCAGCGGTTATGAATTGCTGGACGGTATGTCGGGATTCGGAACCACCTCACAAATGTTCGACGCAGCCTACTGGCGTGCGAAGGAAGGAGAGTTATCGCGCACTATTTTAGCGATGCCTAATGTCAAATCCGCGCGTGTCCATCTCGCGGTTTCGGGCAATCGTGGTTACCGACGCGATGCCCCCTCCTCTGCTTCGGTGACTTTAACAACCAATGGCTCGCCCATCACCCAAGCCCAGGCGCGCGCGTTGCGGCATTTGATTTCATCGGGGGTTCCCGGTTTGGCGGTCGAGAATGTCTCAGTCATTGACAGCGAGCGTGGCGTGATTCCGGCCGGTGATGAGATGGTCGGCGAAACCCGAGAGGCTGACATGAAGCGCAATGTCGAGCGTATTCTGGAAGCCCATGTGGGCTCCGGGAATGCGATCGTCGAAGTTCATCTTGATACGGTCAGCGAAGCCGAGGTGTTGACTGAGCAGCGCTTTGACCCCGAAGCCCGCGCCCTGATCTCGCAAGAAAGCGAAGAGGCCGCGGACCAGAACAGCAGTGCCAATCCAGGGCCGGTGACGGCCGCCTCGAACCTGCCGGAAAGTCAGAAAAACAGCGATCAGCAAAGCAAATCTTCAAGGACCGAGAACCGCCAAAGATCGAATTTCGAAGTCAGCAGGACCACCCGTGAAATTCGCAAGCAGCCCGGTGACGTCCGCCGTCTGAGTGTTGCGGTATTGGTCAATGGCAGCCCCCAGACAGGTGAGAACGGCCAGCCTACCCTTGTGCCGCGCTCGGAGCCAGAATTGGCTGTCATCCGCGAGTTGGTCGCATCGGCTGTTGGCTATGATGAAGGACGCGGCGACCAGCTGACCGTGAAATCGCTAAACTTTTTTGGACCGACAGGTGAGGGAACTTTCGCGACCAACAGCTTTACCGATCGCGTCGAGTGGAATGCGCTGGCAAAGATCGCACTAATTGGCTTGTTTGCCATTGCCGTTGGGTAATCCTCCCCGTTTTAACGGGGTTTGGCCGTAGAGTTCACGCAGCCATTT
>NZ_DALZMB010000193.1:0-3295 GCF_032007265.1 Paracoccus sp. (in: a-proteobacteria)
CGCGGGCTTTTTTACGTGAGGTAAGCATGCCTTTGCTTGATGATATCCAGCGCGTCTGGCGCCGGTTCCAACGCTATACTGGCGATGGGCTGCCCAATCCGCCGGTCGGGCATCCGCTGTCCTCGGGCGGCGACCCGCGTTCGGGCATTTACAACCCCGACAAGACCGAGATCCGGGATCTGCTGGTATCTATTGCGCAAAGCCTCGGTGATCCGTCTGCGCTTGCGAGCATTCTGACCCAGCTGGATGGCAAGGCCGAGGATGCCGATGTGACCGCCGTCCTGCGAAATGCTGGCGTGATCACGCTGACCAATGTCACCGGCAGCGGCAACGCGATCACGGCGGAGTTCCCGGCGGCACTGGCACCGATCCTCGGCACGGGGATCCCTAGTAACCTAGTGGTGGCCGTGCGAAGCCCATCGGCGACGACAGGCCCCGCAACGCTGACAATAGGGGTTGATACCGTCGAAATCCGGCATTGGAACGGAGCTGCGCTATCGGAGGTCCACACCCTCAAAAGCGGTCGAACCTATACTCTCATGCGGATCAGCGGCCAATGGCGGATCATGGCAGGCGATGTCGCTATGTCAGATCTCTATGCGGAGGCGCTGGATCGTCAGGCGGGCGACCTTTTGGCCATATCGCGCGCAGACTCCGCGATGCTGCCCATGTCCGGAACTTCGCGCGGAGCAGTCAACCTTCGCGGTCTGCCGCTGGCGTCTGGTTATGTCCGCAAAGCGGATGGGGCCGAAGGATCGTCTGATACTTGGCGCAGGTCTGGAATGATCGCGCTACCGGAGAAAGCGCAGCTTTCATTCATCGGAACCATCCCGAGTTCCGGCGCATCGGCGGCTGTTTGGGCCTTCTACGATGCCCAGCTGGGTTATCTCGGCTCGGGCAACCCAGCGGCCCCCGATGGACGCCTTTACAGTGTGGCTGACGCCTATCCAAGCGCACGGTTTGTCAGGGTGTCCTTACTGACAGCAGAGGCTGAAACCTATACGCTCCGGATCCTGTCTCAGGCAACAGATCGCACCCCATCGTCTGCCGCTGCGTCACTCGGGACAGTGCAAGTTGATGGATTTTCTGATCAGCGGTCGGGCGGATATCTTCCGCCCGGCACGGGTGCGTTGATCTCTGGACCTGCCGCGTGGGTCTACACGGATCATATCCCGGTCGAGCCTGGGCAGATCCTCGAATACAATGGTGCCGCAACCTATGGCACCACTGTGCCCATGGCGCTTTATGGGCCTGATGGAACCTACGTGCGGGATGCGCTGGTGCCAACCGATACGGGCACCGGTCAGATCGCAATGAGCGGTAGGGTTGTGGTGCCAGAAGGGATCGCTTTCGTTCGAGCCTGCGCTGACGCCCGCAAGCCCCGCTCTTTGCTCTATCGGCGCGCTAAACGCGGTGCCGATTTGGCTAGGGATATGGTCACACTGGTTGAGGCAATCGGCGGGACTGAGCGCGCGCAGCTCAAGCGTGCGATGCAGCAATTGCTATCTGGCTCGGCGCTGCCTGCGCGCGTGGCGAGTGCCGTGGCCATTGGCGACAGCATCACCGTTGGTCAGGCGGCGACCACGGAAGGCCACCGCTGGCTTAACATTGTCGCTGCCAGCATGGGGGCGGCGCTGACCAATGGCGGGATTAACGGTACCGTACTGCAAAATAGTGCCGATAGCTCAGGGTCTCCCCGTGCAAGCAATGGTCGCGATCGCTTTCTTGCGGCCATGACGGGTGCCGCTAAGCGCGAGCTGGCAATTGTCGCTTACGGATTTAATGATGCTCGCTATGTGGCTGCCCCATCGACGCTGAATGTGGCGGGATATCGTGGTGATCTCGCAGAGGTCGTCACGGGACTTCTGATCAACGGATATCCTCGTGATCGCATCTTGATTGTCGGCCCCCACTATATTTCTGACGCAGGCCTTGCGACTGGATCAACAGGCTTTTCGGGGCAAACGCGGCCCGGCTTTGAAGCCTATGTTGCTGCAGCACTGGACGTGGCTTCAGATTATGGCGTTATCTACTTTGACAGCTACGCGTGGATGACGACGCATGGGGCGGATGCCCTGATTTCGGCCGACCTTATCCACCCAAATGATGCCGGCCATGCAGCCATCGCTGACGGGGTGCTAACAGCTGCTATCGTGCCAAACCTGCGACAGGCACCAAAGATCGTGGAGTGGTCGCTTTCGCCGGGCAGCCTAAATCTAGCTTGGGCCCCTGTGAGAGGAGCTGTCTCTTACGATGTAAGGCTGGTGGGCGTAGCAGGGCTGTCTATAGGGGCGACCGAGGCAGAGCTGTCGACGCGGCATGGATTCTCGGGTGTCGCCAGTGGACAGTATGCGGCGATGGTTAGAGGCGTTTTTTTAGATGGCGTCGGGCCATGGACCATCACGTCGACTGCCATCGCGATCTAATCATCGGCTCTGGCCCCGAGCACTCTTGCAATCTCGATCTGCTACTTACAGATATCGCGATCTTCGATGCGCCCTTCGGTGCATTTGTAGACTGACAGGCAATTGGTCTAGGCAGCCCCGCCACTGGCGGGTTTTTTCATGCGCAGGGACGCGGAGGCCCAACTCGACGTCCCTGCGCAGGCTGGCTGCGTCTAACCCAGGGAGGGCGAGGAGCAGCTAGGCATCGAGTGAGCAATGCTGGGAAAGGTTGCCCTGAGATTGGATTGCCTCAAGCGTGACCTTTCTCCGATGGAAAGAGGTCTTTGAAGTCATTCGCATGGTCTTTACTAGGACACCATGACACGAATTATCCTCTCTTTGACCTATCTTGTGTGCCTGATGTTGATGATTTTCGTCGGTGTAACTTACGAAACGATTTCAACCGGTCTGGCGTCACCAGGGCCCGATGGGCCGTTCTTTTGTAAGGAGCTGCTGAGCTCAGGATCGGACGATGATGCAATGATGTCCGCATTCAGCGTTTTTCTACTGCCGCTCGCACTTCGCACCGTCCGGATTACTCGGATTATCGCGGCATTCGAGGTCGCTGTGTTCTACTGTTGCGGGGCGATGACGTTTCTGGCTCTGGGGCTTGCTAGTATGGACTGCGCGTCAATTTTATATACCGCGTTTATCTTGCCAGACTTGCTGTTAGCGGGGGCACTGCTGGCTCTACCAGTCTCTGCCATTACGCTCTCGACGCTGCGCGTTACGCAATGACCGCATAGTCAGCATGCCTGACGATCAGCGACATCAAAAAAACGACCCCGCCTCTGGCGGGCTTTTTTATGCGCAGGGGGCGCAACGACAGACGATCCGACACCGATCTGGGC
>NZ_DALZMB010000194.1:0-2906 GCF_032007265.1 Paracoccus sp. (in: a-proteobacteria)
CGAGGCGTTACAGGTGTCGCGCCGCGCCCGTCAGCGCATCAAAGAGAATTTTGCGATTTCGGCTGGCTATAATATCATCGCGGTGCCTTTTGCATTGATGGGCTTTGCGACGCCTTTGCTTGCCGCTTTGGCGATGTCTATCAGCTCGATCACCGTGACCCTTAACGCATTGCGTCTGCGCTAAGGGGCTAACCACAAAGGAAACAAGCTATGGCCGTTCTAGGATTTCTGATCCCGGTTTCGTTGGCACTTGGCGGCCTTGGCCTTTGTGCCTTCATCTGGTCGCTCAAACGTCAGCAATATGATGATCCAAAAGGGGATGCTGAGCGTATTTTAAGCCGCGATTGGGATGATCGCCCAAAGCCGCGCTAGGACAGAAACATTCGCGCTGGGAAATGCGGCAATCAGAGGCTGCCGCGCGTCCAGATCGCCTTGCCAGCTGCCACAAGAAAACAGGCGCGACATTTCTGTCGCGCCTGTTTCAATTGTCCTGCCTTGCCCTTCTTTAGAGCCAGATCGGGAATGGTCGGGCGACGTTTAGGGGCCGACCACCGTGCAAGATTGCTGGCGAGCCTGCAGACGGTTGCAGGCAAGCTGTGCGGTGGCTTTGCTCATTCCGGTGAAGCTTGCCTCAAAGCCGCGCTTGGTATTGCCGACGCGGCGCATCGCGCTTCCCAAAGACCCGCTTTCCTGCAACGCGGTCGTCAGCAAGATCTGCTCGGCCTCGCTTTGGGATTTGAACAGGCCAAGCGTCACGCCATGGCTTTTGCCACCACCCGACACGCGCGAAACGACTTCGGTTGCTTCGGCCGGTGCCTCCAGATCATCGCTCATCGAGGCGAGGATGATCGTATCTTCGCGGCGCACCGGTGCATGCGAGGCAGCAAGCTGCAACGTCTCGGGTTGGGGCTGGTTGGTTTGCAAGAAAACCGCGCCCGGCGCGGTTATTGCAGGGGCCAGATCAAGCGAGCTGACCTCGTCATTGCCGCTTTTGCCACGGCGGACGGGGCGAGCCGAGCTGGACAGGTTGCCAGCGGCCGAGCCTGCCTCGGATTTAGCGGCAGGGGCCTCGACCCCGGTATCGGGGGCAGATTTCGTTGCAACCACGGCATTCGAGGTGCTGCCGGGGCGGCGCTGTGGGCGCGAACTATTGGCCATTGCCGCCGAGGCAGAGGCCGAAGCCGTTGCTGTCGGGGCTTCGGCACGCGCGGCACGTTTGACGGCTGCGGCCACGGCGCCGGGATCGACGATCGAGGCGCTGGTCGTACGCGCGGTCGGGCGCGGCGACGCCGACAGCGTGAAGCGTTCAGGCGCAGGCGCCTTGGGTTCTGCGCGGGCGACCTGAACGCTGCGCTTGATGTCACGTTGGACCATATATTGTGGCGGTTCGGGCTTAACCTCCCTGACGCGGGTAGGTGCCTGGCCGAAACCCGCATCAAGCAACTGCTTCATGACCTGATTGCGATGGGCCGTTGATTGGCCGCCCAGAACGGTGGCGATAATGCGTTTGTTGCCACGCTGCGCCGAAGCGGTCAGGTTGAACCCTGCTGCGCGGGTATAGCCGGTTTTGATGCCATCCGCGCCTTCGTATTCATCCAGAAAGCGGCGGTTGGTGCTGGAAACATTGGCGATGCCGGCATCGGCCGAGCGGCGCGAGAAAATCGAATAATACTGTGGGAAATCGTAAAATAACCGGCGGCCAAGCGTCGACATGTCACGGGCCGTTGAATAATGACCATCGATCGTCAAGCCATTGGCGTTGCGAAAGCTGCTGTTGCGCATGCCGATGGCCTTGCCCATCGCCGTCATCTGGCGGGCAAAGACCGCCTCAGAGCCGCCACCCAGACCTTCACCGATCGTGGTTGCGGCGTCATTGGCCGATTTGACGGCTGCGGCGCGGATCAGATAGCGCAGCTCGATTCGCTGGCCCGGCTTCAGGCCAAGACGCGACGGGGGCTGGCTGGCCGCATGCTGGGACACCAGAAATTTGGTGTCGAGCCTGACCTGACCACGCTCGATCGCCGTAAAGGCAAGATAAAGCGTCATCATCTTGGTCAGTGAAGCAGGATGCAGCTTCGTATCCGCATTCTGCGCATAAATTTCTTTCCCCGTCCTTGCGTCCATCACAAAGGCGGCGAAGGGGGCTGCGCTTGCCACGAGGGGCAAGGCACATGCCAACAGGACCATTAGTCCCGCGCGAAGGCGTGTGGTGATTCTGCTCACTGTCCGATCTCATCTGCCTGCGAGGACCCGTTCACAATGCAGGTCCTTCCTTAATTTAGGCATAATAACACGCAAGCGACGCTGCGAAAACCAAACTTTTCCGCAATTGTCACAACGGCTGGTCTTTGCCATAAGCTGCACGGTGATGGGGTGGGGCTTACAATGTGCCGTAAAGCGCCTATATTCCCTCAATCCCACAGCACTCCCGCAATATTCTTTCGACCCTGACAGAAGTGATCATGACGAGCACTCCAAACGACCGTGATGATGTCGATCTGGCGGTCAAGACCAAACCGCGCACGCAGCGACCGCCCATGTATAAGGTGATGTTGTTGAATGATGATTTTACCCCGATGGAATTCGTGGTCTATGTGCTAGAGCGTCTTTTCTCGATGACTCATGCGCAAGCGATCGAAATAATGCTGACGGTGCATCGCAAGGGTGTTGCGGTTGTCGGCGTCTTCTCGCATGAGATCGCTGAAACCAAAGTCGCGCAGGTCATGGAACTGGCGCGGCGCCAGCAGCATCCGCTGCAATGCACCATGGAAAAAGAATAGGAATACCGTGTCCGGATCGCGTATCGAACTCGCCTACGGCGAAAAAGCGCCGATTGGGCGCATGTTGCTTTTGGGGGCAGGGCGCGATCTTGACCTGTCGCCCTTCGATCCGGCCCAGACCGAAAT
>NZ_DALZMB010000195.1:0-2873 GCF_032007265.1 Paracoccus sp. (in: a-proteobacteria)
GCAGGAAAGTCCGAAACGGCATTTCCCGCGCCATCCGCAAAGCTTGGATCAGCGGCTAGAGAGCAAAATGCCAAAGCAAAAACAATGGCGCATCCTTCGAGATTTCGAATGGGTGCCTAATCCGCGCGTCGTCATGACATTCAAAGCAGGTCAGACCCGTGAAGGCTTGAACGCTGCCTGCATCAAGCACGCAGGTGACCGGATTGCAAAGATCAAGGCCGAGTAGGCCTTGCGCCCCTTCAGCCGCCCTTGGGCAAGGCGCAGCAGTTCATAGGAGCCATCTATGGCCAAACCGACCACTTATGTTGGGTCGAACGTCGCCCTTTTCCTTGAAGGGACGCCGAGCGGCACGTTTTTGCGTCCGTGCGGGCTGACCAGTCACACGATTACCTTCTCGAAAAACACGCAGGACGTCACCGTTCCAGATTGTAACGACCTTGAGGCCGCAGCCTGGATCGAGCGAGGCGTTGAAAGCTTAGACATGAGCGGATCAGGCTCGGGCATTCTCGCCGCCGAAGCCGTCGATCTGTGGTGGGATGCGTTCCGCTCGAATGAGAGCATCAATTCTCGTGTCTATGTTGGCGCGGCCAATGATACGGCAAACGGCCATTATTGGGCGGGTAACATTCACCTGACCCAGTTCGAGGTCTCGGGCGAGCGCGGGGGCAAGGCTCAAGTCAACGTCTCCTTCGTTTCCGATGGCGAGGTGACCTATCATGATGTGGCGGCGCCCTAATGGAGGCGTTGATTGCAAACTGGCCAAGCGGGGAGGATGCATTCCTCCTACGCATCGGCGAGCTGGAGGCGCTGGATGACCTGACAGCCGCGGGCGTGCTGGATCTGCGCTATAGGCTGTCTCAAGGCGTGCCGCGCGGCAGCTTGGGCTATGCCCCTGTCAAAGTCCGTGAGGTTCTTGCCTGTCTGCGCCTTGGCCTGATCGGTGCGGGCATGGACCGGGTTCATGCCGAGCGCAAAGTCAAGCAGGCATTTGAGAATGGCGATATTGCCGAACTCAACCTGATGGCTTTCACGATCATCAGCCGTGCTTTTGCAAGCAAGGAGCACGACGCTGTGGGGGAGGCGGAGGCGGAGGCGGGGGCGGCGGAGATCAAAGGATCCGCTTCTCCCGCCTCTACGGCAGCGGCGCCGCGCTCGGCTTCTCGCCCTCGCAAGTCAAAGAAATGACGTTTTGGGAGTTCTCGGCCTGCATTGACGGTTGGAACAGATCCCAGGGCACGGGGCATCACCACAATGGTGCGCCATTAACCGACGATGAATATGACGAGCTGGTGGCGCTCGGGGAGATGTGGAGTGGCACAAGCTGACGCCGGACTGGAACTTCCCATTGGTTTGACTGAACAGAAGTTCACGCAGCAGCTCGCCCGCATAGAGGCGCGGGCATTGAAAACCGCCCAACGTGCCGAAGATGCGTTCAAGCGTTCGAATGCGTCCTCGGCAAGATCCTTTGCAGAGCTTGAGAGATCTTCCGGACGTTCCTTGAGGGGAATGCAGCAACTCCTGAAGGTTGGCGGCGGGCTGCTTGCGGGCGGCGTTGTCGCGCAGCAGGTCCGGCATTTTCTGCGCCTCGCCGACGCTGCAACCAAAATGCAGAACTCTTTGCGCGTGGCAGGGCTTGAGGGGGACGAGCTGAACGCTGTCTATGCGAAGCTATTCCAATCGGCGCAAAGAAACTCCGCCCCGATCTCTTCCCTGGTCGATCTTTATAGCAAGCTGTCACTGACCCAAAAGGAGCTGGGTGTGAGCAGCAGTGAGCTGATCCAGTTCACGGATGGGATTGCGGTCGCATTGAGGGTCGGTGGCACGGACGCCCAAGCCGCAAGCGGCTCACTCTTGCAACTTTCCCAGGCGCTGGGCGGTGGCGTTGTTCGGGCCGAAGAGTTCAACTCGATCCTCGAAGGCACGCCGACAATTGCCCAAGCTGTGACGCGCGGCCTGAAAGAGGCGGGCGGTTCTGTGGCCGGCCTGCGCAAGCTGGTCACCGATGGTCAGGTTTCCAGCACCGCGTTTTTCCGTGCCTTTGGGGTTGGTTCGGAGGAATTGCGACGGCAGGCCGAGACGACACAAACGACGGCTGGTCAGGCATTCACGCAGCTCGGCAATTCCTTGGTGACAATGGTCGGGGAATTTGATCAGGCGACGGGCGCGTCAGCGCACTTTGCCGAAATGGTGGGCGAAGTCGCCTCGGGCATTGATGGTTTCGATGCGGAAGGGTTCATCGTCCAAATCCAAAGCATTGCCCAGGCGTTCGCGGATGCAGAGGCAGCTGGTACCAGTTGGCTCAATAATGTCGGTAACTCCGATTTCTTTGCCAAACTGAACGAATCCATGGGCATCACCGAGGGTGGGATGCTGGTTAATGTCGAATCCAAGGAGGCTGAAGCCAAGATCGGCGTGATGGAGCGCGAGGTTGAGACGCTGCAAGCCCAGATTGAAAACCAGACGTCATTGGGTTTCGATGCCAGCGAGGCCCTTGCCCGCCTAGCACAGCTTCGCGGCGAGCTGGCCGCGTTCAAGGCAGAGGCCGCCAATATTGCGCGCAACACCAACGATGTGCGTGGCGGCCCCATGATGGAGATCGGCGCATTCTATGATGGTTCGGGTTATCACCCGCCCACGCCAGCTGCTGCTTCAACGCCTGTGAGTATTGCTGATCATCCCGCGGCCCCAAGTAAGCCAAAAAAAGCGGGTGGTGGTCGCAGGGGCAAGACGGGTGGAAAAGGCGGTGGCAGTAAGGGCAAGACCACGGCGGACATCCTTGGTGTCGGCGCTGATGACGCGCGCGATATTGAGCGTGCGATCCAGTTGATCGGATTAACAACGCAGGAAGCGGCCAAGCTCGAGGCTAAATGGTC
>NZ_DALZMB010000196.1:0-2716 GCF_032007265.1 Paracoccus sp. (in: a-proteobacteria)
TAGTCTTGGCGTGGTCGATCCGGGTTGGGCGTGGCTTTGGAAGTAACCTAGCGCCGCACAAGCGCCGCCCGTGACGCACCGGTCTGTCAGGCGCTGTCCGAGGCAGGGTGGGGCGGGGGTGATCTGTAGGGGCGATCTGCAAGGGCAAGCGACAGATGCCAACGGCCTCACGGCCCAAAAGAAACCGGCATCAGGCGCAGCTGGCGTCAGGGGCATGCCCCGAGCCACGCGATGCAGATCTTGGCAATGCGCTGGCAAGCGCGCCCTTTCGGCCAAAGGCCAAGCGGCGATTAAAAGTCGACAGCAATGCCTTTGCGTTCATAATCGCCGTAACGCACCGCTTCTGGGCCATCGCGGCCGCCCAATTCGACGGGCAGATCCAGCGGTTTGGCCTTGGCGCGGCGCTCGGCTGCCTCGGCAAGGGCGCGTTGGGCGGCGGGTGGAAGCGGGTGTTGGTCGGTCATGGCGGTTTCTTCCGCTTGGGGCTACACAGAACCTATCTAGGCAAGGGGTGCGTGTTGGACAAGCGGCGGACAGAAAGCAAAGAACGTGGTGCAGGAAAAGGCGAGGGCCGTCCCGATCGTTCACGAAAGGGTGCGCTACGCCTGCTCGAGGCCGTCGAATCGGGCGCAACCTTGGATGAGGCCGCCAATCTGATCGAACGGTTTTCGCCGGCAGAGCGCGCAAGGGCGCGACGCCTTGCGCTGGAAACCCTGCGCCGGGTTGGCCGGTTGGAGCCCATTCTTGACAAACATCTGGCGCGCCGCCCGCGCCCCGAGGTCCTGATGCTTTTGCGTCTGGCCACGGTCGAGCTGCTGGCCCTGAACGAGGCACCGCATGGCGTCGTCAATGCCGCCGTCGCATTGGCGCGCGACATGGGCCCCAAAGGCATTGCCGCCGCCGGCATGGTCAATGCCGTCCTGCGCAAAGTTGCGGGCGAAACCGAGGCTTGGGCCGCGCTTGAGCCGCAGGAAATGCCCGATTGGCTGCGAGAGCCCGTCGTGGCCGCCTGGGGCGAAGAGGTTGCGCGCAAGATCGAAGCTGCCCACGAACTGGGCGCACCGCTGGATCTGACGGCAAAGCCCGGCTTGACCGCCCCGGGCGAGGCTTTGCCCACCGGATCGTTCCGCCAGCCAACTGGCGCGCGCGTCAGCACCTTGCCGGGCTATGCCACCGGCGATTGGTGGGTGCAGGATGCGGCAGCATCTTTGGCCGCCAAGGTCTTGGATGCCCAACCCGGCGAGGAAATCGCCGATCTTTGTGCCGCGCCGGGCGGCAAGACGCTGCAACTGGCTGCGGCAGGGGCCAATGTCACGGCTTTGGACATTTCCCAGCAACGCCTTGCGCGGGTGGCTGAAAATCTTGCGCGCTGCCGGCTCAAGGCCAAGCTGGTCAACGGCGATGCGCTGGATTTCGAGGTCGAGGATGAACTGGATGCGGTCTTGCTGGACGCGCCATGCTCGGCCACGGGAACGATCCGCCGCCACCCGGATTTGCCGCTGATCCGTGATGGCAGCGGTATCCGCGAGCTGACACGCCTGCAGGCCGATCTGATCGATCACGCCTTGGGCATGATCAAGCCCGGCGGGCGGCTGGTCTATGCGACCTGCTCGTTGTTGCCTGCCGAGGGCGAGGATCAGATTGCCGCGGCGCTTGCCCGCAATCCCGATCTGGTCGTCGAGCGGCCCGACCTGCCGGGTCTGGACCCCGAATGGATCACCCCCGAGGGATATTTGCGCCTGCGCCCGGACTTTTGGCCTGATCGTGGCGGGATGGATGGATTCTTTATTGCGCGCTTGCGAATTTCTGCCGACCCGACCTAATCTTAGCATACTCCTTGCGACCGGGCGGCCATGAACGAAATGCCTCCGAACCAGACCCCGACCAGCGGCTTTCTGCGTCGGCCTGACCCTAAAGCGATCGGCAACCTTGATCGCGGCGCCCAGATTCTGGGCGGTGAGCTGCAATTGGCGGGGCATGTCCTAAAGGGTGATCCCTTTGCCGCCGGACCTCAGCCGCCCAATGTCGCCGCCGAATTGCATGGCTTTGGCTGGTTGGATGATCTGGCCGCCTTGGCCACTCATCCGGCGCGCGCCATGGCGCAAAAGCGCGTCTTTGACTGGATCGGCGATCATCCCATTGCGGATGACGGGGCACCTGAATGGGCGCCCGAGGTTGCGGGAAAGCGGCTTTTGCGCTGGATTTTCCATTCGGGACAGATCCTTCCGGGGTTGGACCGGGCCGCCAGCGCGCCTTATTTCGATGCGCTGGAAACCCATGTGAATTTTCTGGCCGAGAACTGGCATCTTAGCCCGGATGGACGCCCCCGGCTGGAAACGCTGGTCGGGCTGGCCGTGGCCGCGCTGTATTTGCGCGGGGCCGAGCATCTGGTCATGCCCGCGCTGATCGCCCTTGCCGAAGAGGCCGAGGCAATGGGCCCGGAATTGCTGGCCGAGGCGCGCTCTCCCGAGGCGCTTTTGGAATCCTGCGCTTTGCTGGTCTGGACCGTCGAGGTTGCTGCCGAAGCCGAGATCGAGGCGCCGCCGCAACTGATGGCCATGGTCGCCGAACTGGCCCCGCTTTTGCGCGCGATGCGTCACGCCGATGGTGCGCTGCCACAGTTTCACGGCGGTGGTCGCGGCGCGCCGGGGCGGTTGGACCATTGCTTGCGCGCGACGCCCGGCCCGGCGACGACCGCGCGCGGCATGGCGCTGGG
>NZ_DALZMB010000197.1:0-2685 GCF_032007265.1 Paracoccus sp. (in: a-proteobacteria)
GTCCGTCCGGGGAAAGGGGAGCCTTGGCCATCAGCCGAATTGTGCAACAGAGCCGTTTTGTATCTGAGGTTTCATGATCGTGTGGATCAGTGGCTACGTAGGCGCGCAGATAGGACCGGGGATCGCTCATGACAACGGGTCATGATGATACAATCCTGAGAAAACCCACACTTGGCTCCGGAAACTGGGCGGGGGTCACTCCTGGTCGGAGATACGGTAAGCCTGCCCAGTATCTGGCGCCCATTGCATGTTAGTGCTGATGCGGTGATCGCACTGGAAAACTTGAAGGCCCCTGCACCTGAGATCGAGGCCATCGAGCGTGGCGATTTTTATCTTTTTGGGCTATTAGAGCAGATCGCAGCAGAGCGCTGGATGGCGTGATCCAATTCGGCAGGTTGCACCAGTTATGGCACGATAGCGCTGTCGTGGTGTGCTGGCGCTAAATTGGAAATGGTCGTACGGTGCTTGCACTTGGCGCGGGCACGGTTCACTGCCGATCCCGCATGGCTCCTTCCCGTCCGAATGTTGAAACCGGAAATGCAGCCCGCATCTAGAAATTTGTCTGTGCTAATCGAAGCGGCCCAAGCATCTCCAGGGGCGCTTAGAGATCGAACGCCGGCGAGTGATGAAACACGAAGGTGTCTAAGAAGCGCGAGGCTGTTCAGCCTTTAGACGGTCCGCTAGGTGAAGTGGCAGCAGGGGCTGCCACCGCAACAGCAAACTAGGCAAGCGAAGTTATGCAGCAAATCACAATCGATGAGGCGAGATATTTGCCGTATTTTGCAACTTTCGCTATAGGTTTGGCGCAGGACTATCTCGCGAGGGCAGGCTACCCCGATGCCGTGACGGTACCCATTTCGATCATGATCGTCATGTGCTAGGTGCGCTCGGTGGCCAGGCCAACCATGATCCGGGCGAAGCCTCCATTGTCTCTTCAGTGCTTCCAGCGGTTATAGAGGATCTTGGCCGGGCCGTATTTCTTCGGGGCGTCACACCAACGCAACCAATTGCGCTTGATGAAAATTTTGCCGCTCAGAACGCGACGATCATCGACGAGGGGCTTGCCATGGCTCTCGGGAAAGATCGGCTTGAGGCGCTCCATTTGCGCGTTTAGAGGTTGCTCATCGATCAGATTTCTTTAGGGAGCCTGAATCTGCCAACAGCCTGAAATCAATGGATCTCGAACCTAAGCTGCCAAAGGGCCCCTCACTCTCCTCATCACAAGCACCACCGAGATAAAAATCTTGACGGGAATGCGGCCATCGAAATAAGTAACTATACAGTTATAAGTTTCGATGGCTGAGGTCTGTGCGCAATGTTCAGACGCTCAGGCGTGACGCTGGTGTCACGTTTTACGATGGAACGGGTTTTTGCGGCGACCATTCCGTCCTTCATCATGCTTCTCGTATTGGTGGCGATCATGATTGCAGTCCCGTCCATCGTGACCTGGCTGCCGAACAAAAGGGGATAGGGATGGGTCAGGAAAAGAGCGTTAATCTGATAGAGATGAGGCCAATGCTGAAGACGGCTCCGGCTTTGCAACTGATCCATCTTGCATTTGAGCATGCAATCTCGCGGGGATGGTTGGTGGCGGTTGCCGTCGTTGATGCCGGGGGCGAGGTGCTGGCTTCGGCGCGTATGGATGGTGTCGGTGCTCCAACGCTTGGTTTCGCGGCTGACAAGGCCTTCACGGCGGCCACGATGCGGCGCTCGACGCGGGAATTCTTTGCGCGGATGAACAGAGCGGACGAGCTTCGGGTCGGGCTGGCAAATCGGCCCCGGCTGATCACCTGGGAAGGGGGCCTGCCGATTGTTTACAACGAGGCCATTATCGGAGGCATCGGCGTCTCTGGCGCGCAGGGTCATGAGGATGCCGAATGCGCCCAAACCGCGCTGCGCAGCTTGGGCCTGTCGAGCTGAGTTGGGGGCCGCTTAGGCGCTGACAAGACGCAGGATCGTGTCGATATTGAACTGGAGGCGCTCTTCGAGCGCCTCTTTTGCCATCAAGTCCCGCTCAAAAATGATCGAGCCGGTATATTGGTTGGTCAGATAGTAATAGCCGATCGCAGCGATGGTCAGGTTCAGCTGCACCGGGTCGATTCCGGTGCGAAAATCGCCGCTTGCAACCCCGCGTTTTAGAATGGTGTCGACCATCGAGACGAAGCGACGGCTGTAAATCTTGACGATCTCGGATTTCTTCAGGTGCTTAGCCCGATGAAGGTTTTCGCTGTTAACCAGCGTGATGAACTCGGGGTGCTTGAGGTAATAATCCCAAGTGAAGCGCACGAGACGCACCAGTGCCTCGTTGGGGGGCAGGTGGTCCAGCGCCAGCTTTTGCTCGGCATCGCGGATGGCGATATAGGCATTTTCGAGGACGGTCTGGAACAGATCCTCTTTGCCGCCGAAATAGTGATAAAGCATCCGCTTATTGGCATCAGCCTTTTCGGCGATGACATCGACACGTGCACCGCCAAAGCCATTGCGGGCAAATTCGTTCTGCGCGGCCTTGAGAATGCGTGCCTTGGTTGCATCGGCGTCGCGGATGCGAGGCTTGCTGGGCGATGGCGTCTTGGCTTCTGCGGTCACGCTCTGTCTCCGGTCGTTCCTGGCTGGTCCTCTGTACCCAGAACGTTATAGCAGTCCAGAGCTTACGCAAGCCATGGCTGGAAAATTATCGCACTAACT
>NZ_DALZMB010000198.1:0-2605 GCF_032007265.1 Paracoccus sp. (in: a-proteobacteria)
GGGCCAATCACTGGAAAACACAATTGGCGCACCTGCCTGAGCAAGGCTGCGACACAGATAGGCATCTGGCCAGCGCGCGGCGCCAATCTGTGACATGGTCGGCTCTGTCGGGAAATCCATCGCGCCGGGGGCATGAGGGGGCTGAAGACTGGCCGTGATGCCAAGCTGTCCCAGCCGCGGCACATCGCTGGGATCGATCAATTCGATATGTTCGATACGGTGGCGGCTGTCGCGCGCGCCATTGGCACGACGGGCTGCCTCATATCCGTTGATGACTAAGCGAACCGCGCCGTCGCCAATGGCATGGACCGCAATTTGCAGGCCCCGTCGGTCGATCTCGGTGGCAATTTCATCAAAGCGCTCTTGTGAAAACAGAGGCTCGGCGCGGTGACCGGGCTGGGCGGGATAATCTTGCAGCATGAAGGCTGTCCGGCTGTCGATGACGCCATCCATGAACATTTTGACAAAGCCCGAGCTCAGCCAGTCGTCATCATAGCTGGCGGTCATTGCCGAGGCACGATCCAGCGCCTCTAGCCCCATATGAGGCTTGAAATGAAACGGAACTTTGACGCGTAAGGGCAAGTTGCCCTCGGCCTGCATTTCAGCCAATAGATCAAGCGTATAGTGGTTGCCGTCCATATTGACGAGGCTGGTCACACCCGAGGCGGCGCAATGCATCATGCCCCTTTGCAGCAAGGCCTTATCGGCGTTGCGCTGCTGTGATGTGGGCGCGGGAACGGGCTCTTCGCCCGTGGCAATGCCAAGGTTGATGCGCCCTTCGCCGGCAAATGAGATCAAGGGACCAAAGGCCTCGAACTCGCGCAGCTCGCCCGTGGCAAGGCCATCTTCGCCCATCACGACCTCATGGCCATGCGGCATGGTTGCGCCATAAAGCAGTCCTGCGGCCGTCAGCGCCGCAGTATTTGCCCAAACCGTATGCAGATCGGGCGACATCATTGCGATCGGTCGGTCCGAAATCATCGCATCCAGATCATGGCGAGAGGCCGGTTTGCCCAAAATCGCATAATGCGCCTCTTGAGCCATCAAAAGCGGCATATCGGGGTTTTGCGCGGCAAAGGCGCGGAACGCACAAGCGACCGCGTCTGGGCCATGTAGTTGACCGATATGCAGATGCGTCAGATCCGCCCCGCCCAGGCCGACATGGATATGGCTTTCGAAAAAGCCGGGCAACAGGCTGCGCCCACCCGCATCGATGCTACGGGTATCTGGCCCGCAAAATGCGGCAATCTCTGCGGCCGTTCCCACGGCAAGGATTTGCCCCTCTGAAATCGCGACGGCCTCGGCGCGCGGATTTTGGGGATCCATGCTTAACACGCGGGCATTGGTCAGGATCAGTGTGGCAAAGGGCATGGGCATCGTCCAAAAATAGCCGTGGCAGCGGGGGCAGAACCCGCGCACCCGCAGTGACATCTCGTCACATCCGCGGGTGCGACAGGGCGTTTATTTCAGCTTGATGGCAAAATGCTTGCGCACGGGCTCTTCGATGGTCCAGGTGCCCTTAAAGCTTGGCTCGACCGCGAAAGCATCCCCGGGGTGCAAGGTGACCGGCTCACCGCCATCCGGCGTGATGGTCATGCGCCCTTCGATTACGTGGACGAATTCGTAGAACTGATAGCTTGCATGCCAGGTGCCGGTCGTCGCTTCCCAGGTCCCCGAGATGACGCTGCCATCAAGCGAGCTGTGCTGGATCCAATACCGCATGGTCGGGTTGCCCTCGATCTTGGTCCAGCCCTCCAGATCAGTGGTGATCGGCTCGGGGCCGGGGGCAGGAAAACGGAAAACCGTAACGCTCATCTATGTCCTCATCAGCTTTGTGCTTGGCTTGAAACACTTGGTAGGCGGCGCCTGCGCGGCCTGCAAGCCAGACGATTGTCCATGGCAAAGCAATTGCAAAGGGGCTGGCGAGTGCGTGCTAAATCGTCAAAGACTGAGGCGCGCAATGGGCGCGGGAAAAGACGGGAAACGGGCATGGAGATCCGAAAGGCAAAGGCATCGGATGCCGCGCATCTGGTGCGCTTTATCAACATGGCGGCAGATGATTTGCCGCTGCATTTCTGGCGCAAGACAGTTGGCATTGACGGTGATCCCTGGGCATTGGGGGCCGAGCGTGCATCGCGCGAAACGGGGAATTTCTCGTATCATAATGCCTGGCTGGCCGAAATCGATGGCGCGGTCGGTGCATGTCTGCTTGGCTATGGCGCCGAGACTGAACCTGGCCCGATCGAGCCGGACACACCTCCGATTTTCGTGCCGCTGCTAGAGCTGGAGGCGCTTGCACCTGGGTCATGGTATCTTAACGTTCTGGCAAGCTATGAGGGCTTTCGCGGCAAGGGATTGGGCAGCGCGCTGTTGGCACGTGCCGAGACCATCGCGACAGAGGCTGGCCATGACAGCATCAGCCTGATCGCGGCCGATACGCATCAAGACGCCCGCCGCCTATACGAGGCCAAAGGGTACCGTGAAATTGCCCGCCGTGCCGTCGTCAAGGACGACTGGCAGGTCGATGCCAATGAGTGGATCTTGCTGGTCAAACCCTTGGGCGCGGCCTGATGTCTTTGGGGCGTCGCGCATAGACGGGTTGGGG
>NZ_DALZMB010000199.1:0-2474 GCF_032007265.1 Paracoccus sp. (in: a-proteobacteria)
TGGATCAAGGTCGAGGCACGGCAAGGCCTGCTGGTGGTGCAAAAGCGCTTTTGGCGCCGTGCCTTTCAGGTCTGGCGGGCACTGATCGTGGGCGCTGTGGCGCTGGCGCTTTTGTCAAAGCTGCTGTTCGTCTTTGAGCTGAACCACACGGCCGTCTGGTCTGAATATTCGAATATGATCATGGAAAATCCGCTTGGCTATATTGCCACTGTGGGTTTGATGTGGATGCAGCCCAACCTGCTGGATGTGCTGGCGCTCTATGTTTTGCTGATCGCAACCGTTCCGGTGATGGTGCCTTTGTTGCTGCGCTGGCCGGTGGCTTTCATGGCGGCCTCGGTCGGGCTTTGGTTCGTGGCCGAGCCGCTGAATGCGCTGATCCCGAACCAGCGCCCGGGGCCGGGGCTGTTGTTCAACCCCTTTGGCTGGCAGCTGCTGTTTTTCTGCGGCGTCGCGATGGGGGCCTTTCGCAAGGAAATCACCGAGCGGCTTAAACCCTGGTCGTTCTGGGTCTCGGCTTTGGCATGGGGCATGACGATTTTCAGCTCGGCGATTGTTCTGTCCTGGAAGGTCGGAGAGATCGGCAAGCCGCTGCATGATCTGCTGTATCTTGTTCATGGCCCGATCGACAAATGGTCGCTCGACGGCACCCGGCTGCTGGGGGTTCTGGCGGCAAGCTGGCTGGTGGCCGTGCCACTGGCGCGCCCCTTTGCCTGGATGGCAGATACGGTTTGTGGCCGCGCTTTGGCGGAAATCGGGCAGGGCGGGCTTTGGGCCTTTGTGGCTTGCGTGCTGCTGTCGATTTTTGGCGATGCGATGGATATGCTGGTTCCGGTCGGATCGGATTACGCGATTTGGCTGAAAATCGGCATTGATCTTTGGGTGATCGTCGCACTTTGGGCGATGTCGAGCAGCTGGCTGCGCCGCGAAGAGCTGCGCGGGTGGTGGGCACGCAAACGGCTTGAACATCGACAGTAAGGCGCATGGCGCGCGGCGGGCTTTGGATCTGGCAAAAAGGATCAGCGAATGAAAAGCGGCTTTCCTTTGGCGCTGCCGGGTATGACGGTGGGCTTGCTTGGCGGCTCGTTCGATCCCGCCCATGAGGGGCATGTCCATATCACGGAAATGGCGCTGCAACGCTTTGGCCTTGATCGGATCTGGTGGCTGGTCAGCCCGGGAAACCCGCTGAAGGTCAATGGCCCGGCCCCCTTGCCCCAGCGCATTCGTGAAGCACGCCAGATCATGGCGGATCCTAGGGTGATCGTGACCGATCTGGAAACGCGGCTGGGCACGCGCATGACCGCAGATACCATCGCAGCCCTGCAGGCCATATATCCCGGTGTGCGCTTTGTCTGGTTGATGGGAGCCGATAATCTGGTGCAGTTCCACCGCTGGGATCGCTGGCAAGAGATTGCGGCGCGCGTGCCCATCGGGGTCATTGCCCGTCCGGGCTGGCGTATGGCTGCGCGAATGTCCAAAGTTGCGCGGATGTTGGCGCGTACACGACTTTCTGATGCTGATGCGCGGCTCTTGCCCCTTGCCAAGCCCCCCGCCTGGGTGTTGATCAACGTGCCTTTGAATGGGCTGTCATCGACGGCTATCCGGGCGCAACGACGTGGCACGGCGCCCGAAGGAAAAAGATGATGATTATGGTTTCGCGGCGCGCAATTCTGGGTGCTTTGCTGATGACAGGGGCGGTGCCGGGGGCGCTTTTGGCCAATCCCCGTCCCAAGGCCCGCCCGGCAGAAGTTGCCACAGCTTTGCCCAGAGCCCCTTCGCCCGCCGACGCGCCCGCGCCCGCTCCTCTAGGTGTGGACGAGCTGATCGCGCGCGCAAATCTGGACGCGGCGATTTCCTTTGCGGTGCTGGATGCAGGCAGCGGCGCTTTGCTGCACAGCCGCGACGCCGATCTGCCGATTGCTCCGGCCAGCACGCTGAAATCGATCACCGCGCTTTATGCCTTGTCAAAACTGGGCTCCGATCACCGCTTTAGCACACGCGTGATCCGCGCGGGCGATATGCTGGTGCTTGCGGGGGGCGGGGATCCCGAGCTGGACAGCGATGGTTTGGCCAAACTGGCAAAGGCCGCTGCCGAGGCGGAAAAGGCTGCCGGTCGCCCGCTGCCCAAACGCTTTGCGGTCTGGGGCGGGGCATTGCCCAAAGTGGCGGAAATCGCCCCCGGCCAAGCTGTCCATCTGCCCTATAACCCAACGATTTCGGGCATGATCTTGAACTTTAACCGTGTCCATCTGGGCTGGCGGCGCGGTGAAAAGGGCTATGATCTGGCGCTGGAGGCAAGGGGCGGGCGGCAATCACCGCGCGCCTATACCGTGTCGGTGGCCGTGGCTGACCGCGCGCGGCCGCTGTTTAGCTATGAGGCGGGCGCCGACAGCGGGGTTGGCGCCGAGAAATGGGTCATTGCACGCCAATCCATGGGTAAATCGGGCAGCCGCTGGCTGCCGGTGCGGCGCCCCGAA
>NZ_DALZMB010000200.1:0-2467 GCF_032007265.1 Paracoccus sp. (in: a-proteobacteria)
GTCATAGGCGTCGCGCTCTTCCTCAAGCGGAACATGCTGTTCTTCAACGAAAACCTTCAGGCGGATGGCCAGACAGGCCGCGAAATCATGCGTTTTCTCTATCACGAAAAATACCCATCCAGAACCGAGCGATAAATCCGGGCCAATTGCTGCACCTGCTCGACCGGTACACGTTCATCCACCTCATGCATAAAACGACCGACCAGACCATATTCAAGGACCGGGCAGTGATTTTGGACAAAGCGCGCATCCGATGTCCCGCCGCCGGTGGACAGGACCGGGGTAACGCCCGTCTCTCGCGCCACCACCGCGCGCACCAGATCAACAAAGGGGCCGGGTTCGGTGACAAAGCTCTCGCCCGAGCAATCGCTTTCCAGCGTGAATTCAACGCCGGTCTCAGCCTCGATCCGCGCGGCCAGATCTGTCAGCCGGGTGATGAGGCTGGCGCTGGTATGGGCATCGTTGAAACGGATGTTCAGCAGCGCGCTTGCGCGCTGGGGCACGACATTGGTTGTGGCATTGCCGCAGTCGATCGAGGTGACTTGCAAGCCAGAGGGCTCAAAATGATCGGTGCCCTGATCCAGCGGGGTCTGGGTCAGCTCGCCCAGATAGCGGATCAATGCATGCAGCGGATTCTTGGTCAGATGCGGATAAGCAGCGTGGCCCTGCACCCCTTTGACCAGAATCTTGAAGTTGATCGAACCGCGCCGCCCGATTTTCATCATTTCGCCGACCTTGGTCGGGTTCGAGGGCTCGCCGACAATGCACACGCTCATCTGCTCGCCATTGGCCTTCATCCAATCCAGCAGAGCAACGGTGCCATCACGGCTTGGCCCTTCCTCATCGCCGGTGATGGTCAGGATCAGGGCGCCGTCGCCGGGCAGATCCGGCACCATGTCGATTGCGGCGGCGGTAAAGGCCGCGACACCCGATTTCATGTCGGTCGCACCGCGTCCCCAGATCATGCCATCCACGACTTCTCCTGAAAAAGGCGGGTGGGTCCAGCTGGCGATATCGCCGGGGGGCACGACATCGGTATGGCCATTAAAGCCAAAGCTGCGCGCGGCCCCTTTTGCGCCGTAACGGGCAAACAGATTGGGCGTGCCATTGCGGTCGACGCGATGGGTCTCGAATCCGGCCTCGCGCAACAGCGCTTCAAGCAGCACCAGCGCGCCGCCTTCTTCAGGGGTGACAGAGGGGCAGCGGATCAGTTGCGCGGTCAGGGCGGCGGCATCGATTTTCATGGGGCGGCTCGGTTTGGAAATATCGCTTCAGGGATACACCTGTGAGGATAGCCTTTCCAAGGCCGGGCGCGCCGTCCTGGGGTTAGCTGAACGTCAAAGACATATTCGTTCGATTTTGAACATTAATTTGCATGATAGTTGCGCTGCGGTTGCGAAGGCGTTAGAAATTGCTGCAACGCCGCAAGGGATGAACCAGATGAACCAGTTTGCCGCCCAGATGCATTCCGCCGATCCGATCGCCTTAAGCCGCGCCGTCCAGCCCGAACTGGACGCGCTGCAAGATCGCGCAATCAAGGCCTTGCGCGAATTGGTCGCGCCAGAGGGCAAGCCGGATGCCGGATTGATCGAGCAGCATCAACATGCCGCCCATGCCCTGTCCTGGCTTGCCACCTATGTCGAATCGCTGCGCCAACTTTCAGCTTGGGCCGCGCGTCTGGCCGATGAGGGGCGCTGGGGCGCCATTGAGGTGCATATTCTGACCATCGGTTTTGCCGAATATCTGACCCAGATCGCTGGCGGCATCCCCATGAGCCAGAACGAATTCGCCCGTCTGAGCGATCTGGGGATCAGCTGGCAGCCCTCGGCGGCGGCGCGCGATCTGATGGCGGCCAATACTCCCGCAGTACGGGCGGCGCTGGTCCAACTGATGCAGGATAATCAGGGGCGAGCGACCTTTGGTGCCAGCGGGCTGGATGACGAATTAGAGATGATTCGCGACCAGTTCCGCCGCTATGCCGATGAGCGTGTGATCCCCAATGCCCATGGCTGGCATCTGCGCGACGAGTTGATCCCCATCGAAATCATCAATGAACTTGCCGAGCTTGGCGTTTTCGGCCTGACCATCCCCGAAGAATTTGGCGGGCTTGGCCTGTCGAAGGCCTCGATGGTGGTGGTCTCTGAAGAGCTGTCTCGGGGCTATATCGGCGTGGGATCTTTGGGCACCCGCTCGGAAATCGCGGCCGAACTGATTTTATGCGGGGGGACCGAGGCGCAAAAGGCCCAATGGCTGCCCGCGCTCGCCTCGGGAGAGATTTTGCCCACTGCGGTCTTTACCGAGCCCAACACCGGCTCTGATCTGGGGGCATTGCGCACCCGCGCGACGCGCACCCCAGAGGGTTGGGAGGTGACAGGCAATAAGACCTGGATCACCCATGCCGCGCGCACCCATGTCATGACGCTGCTGGCGCGCACCGATCCCGAGACAACGGATTATCGCGGACTGT
>NZ_DALZMB010000201.1:0-2395 GCF_032007265.1 Paracoccus sp. (in: a-proteobacteria)
GCAGCGCTGCCGTGAAATCGGGGAAGGGGCAGCAGCATGACGGCGATCTGGACGCAACCGCGCAGCATGCTTCGTGAGATGACGATCCAGCAGGCGCTTGAATGGGCCTTCGCCACTGAATGTGCACAGCTGGATTTTGATGATTTGGCTTTTTACGAACTCCAAGCTGGTGACTTTGATCAGCCAGGGCGCGACACGATCACGACCATCCAGCGCCGCGGCGAGCTTGGCTGCACGGTCGATGGCGGTGGAACCAGTGCGCCCCATCCGGATGCGCTGCTTATTGCGGGTGAGGTGGCGCGCTTGCCGTTCGAGGTTGGTGGGAAGAAGATGGCGATGCGCATTGCTGCGCTGGCACGGGCACGCGAGACCCCGGATTGGCGGGATGATGAGCGCCGTGGTGTGGTGCCGTGCGGCTGGGACATGACCGATCGCGGGGAATGGCTGGCTGCAACCCGTAAACTTGCACCGGTTACCTACCGCCATGCCCGTAAGCGGGAAAAGAGAACTTACACCCCAGAATTGTGTCCGATCAGCTATGGCGGTTCTGCTGCTGTTATTGCGCGGCGCAGGCGCGAATATCTGGCGTGGGTCGGTGCGTTGCTCCATCTCTTGTCGGAGATGACATGGTGGCGCCTTGATACGATCCGAGTGGTCGAACGGCTTCCCCCTTACGCACCGTGGAATTCTTCTTGACTGCCCCCTGGCTTCCTTGACATAAGGGTCTGGCCATACCTGCGCCCGGATGAGAAATCATCGCGGGCGCTTTGCGTTTTTTGCTTTGGTTTTTTCCTATGGCAGGCTGTCTAAACATCTAGCTGCAGACTTCTGGCGGCCTGATCTAACCTCACTATACAAATGGTGAGGTTAGAAATGGGTGCGATAGAAATTATAGGTTATCTGCTGGCCAGTATTGATCTGTTTGATAAGACTGAAGCAGCGGAGGTGCTACTGCGGCGCATCTTGATTTGGATGAGAAGGGTGAGCGCCCGTATCCCTCTCAGGTTTTTGCTTTCACTCTATTTGCTCTCGGCAGGTGCCTTTGGACTTTACAAAAAGCTGGATACAACTGCTGTAGCTATGCTTTCCCCTGCGTCCGGGGTTGAGCCAAGCCTATTACGCTTGATGGTAATGTTCGTTCTAATGTCGCCGGCAATCTTCGTCATGCTCATGCTGGTTATACGGTTGATGCAAGCAACTCTAGCAATTTTCTCCCGGCATCCGAAGGGGATTATGGGATCGATAGGTTTAGTTGTTACAGCCATACCCAGTTTAATCGAGCATGTACTGTAAGGCGCTGTGAGCGGTGAAAATGGGATTCGCGATGTACCGAGGCACATCAACAATGCTTGTGGTTTGATGATGCCTCATTCGTGGCATACGGCTATTTCTTTTTTTCGGCTGGCGAACGCTTTTCTGCGACTTGAGGCTTTGTGCTGGTCGTCGCGGGCTTTTGTGTGGTTTGACCGGGCTTCGATGAGTTTGTTGACATAGCGCCATCGCGACTTTGTCCTTTGGTCACAATTGTTTTTTGCTTAACCATGCCTTGTTCTGCCTTAGATGGGGGTCTCCGAGGGATATGTCTTCAGAGTTGATTCGTGAAGCCATCAGACATGCTGAAGTGAAGCAGGCGTCCCAGCTCCAAATTGCCTTGGCTGCTGATAGTAGGGCGATGACGCTGTGTGTATCGACTGCGGCAATTGCGAGCGTTCTGGTCGGCATCATCGCGAATATGTCTGACAAGACCGCTGCTTTTCCGGTCGTGCTCACAGCTGCGCTCTTTTTTGTCGCGTCTTGTTATGCTGCTTGGTCGGCTAGGCCGATAGGATTTTCTGCTCCAGGACAGGACTTTTCAGATTTTAAAGAGGACATTTTGTCGAAGCGTGATGTTGATGCGGTTCTCATCGAGCTTGGCGGTCAGCTCGATGAAATGGCTGCACACAATGAAGGATGTACAAAACGTAATGCAAAGTGGTTTAAGCGGTCTCTGATTGTTGCCGCTAGCGCACCATGGATCGGCTTGGCAGCGGGCTTCTTCTTTAAATGATCACAGTCACCCTTGATGACACGGTTCTTCAAGCCAACCTGCAGCAACTGTCTGAGCGACAGATCAAGTGGGCTGCCAAGGATGCGCTGGATAAGACGGCAGATGACGTCCTGTCAGGTATTCATGCGCGGATGGATACGGTCTTCGACCGGCCAACGCCGTTTACCAAGCGGGCCTTTGTGATCCAGAAGGCACATACCGAACGGCTTGAGGCGGTGATCCATGAGCGCCCGCGTAACGCGGATCGCGATTACCTCAAGGTGCAAGAGAGCGGTGGCGCGCGACCTTCAACCGGCCTCGAAACTGTTCTGCGCTCTCGGCTGGCCTATGACGGCACGATCACGGCGG
>NZ_DALZMB010000202.1:0-2384 GCF_032007265.1 Paracoccus sp. (in: a-proteobacteria)
TGACGAGATCCGTTATGGTGATAACGACCGACTGGCGGCGCAGATCGCGGTGACCTGTGGCGCGGATCAGCTTTTGCTGCTTTCGGATGTGGATGGACTTTACACCGCCAACCCCAAGACCGACCCGGATGCGGTGCATCTGCCGCTGGTCGAGCATCTGACCCCCGAGATCGATGCGATGGGTGGCGGGCCGGTTTCGGGCCTGTCCAAGGGCGGCATGAAAACCAAGCTGATGGCCGCGCGCACTGCCGTCGCCGGGGGCTGCGCCATGGCCATTGCCGAGGGGTTTGTGCTCAACCCCCTTTCCGCAGTGGCTGCGGGCGCACGCGTCACGTGGTTTTTGCCCGACACCGATCCGCAGGCTGCGCGCAAGCGCTGGATCGCGGCGATGAAGCCCAAAGGCGAGATCACCGTTGATGACGGTGCCGTACTGGCGCTGGGTCGGGGTAAATCCCTGCTGCCCGCGGGCGTTACGCTGGTTACGGGTGAATTTGGCCGAGGCGAGCCGGTGCTCATTCAAGATCGCAATGGCAATCGTGTGGGCTTTGGCATGATGCGCTACTCTGCCGAGGAAGCACGCCAGATCGCAGGGCACCGCAGTGATGAAATCACGGCGATCCTGGGCTATCCGGGCCGGGCTGCCTTGATCCACCGCGATGATATGGTGATTTGACCAAAACCGCTCTGGTCCGGTGACGGGCCAGAGCCGAAACCTGCGCTTGGGCAGGAAACTGTGCCTAGGCAGGTCGGGCCAGGGAAAGCCGATGGTTCTCCAGCCGGCGCAAATGCTGAAGCCGCACCGCCCCCGGTCCGGGTTCGGGCAGGGCCAGGACTTGATCGCGCAGATATGAAATGCCGTCCTCGCTGCGCTGGGGCAGGGAAGCGGGATCAATCGGCGCGCCAATCGTGATCCGATAGGTCTGATTGGCCTTGTTCAGCATCTCATTGAACAATGTCACATCGCGCACCGTCGGATGGATCGCATCCAAAAGATAAAACAATGCGGAATTTCGGGCGCGGATGCGCAAAGGAATAACCGGCACGCCGAATTTGCGCGCAATCATGGCAGCACTGGCCATCCAAGGCCGTTCGTTCAGGGTTAAGCCACGCCGCTTGGCCAGGCGCCCCGATGGAAAGATCAACCCGATCCGGCCGCGCTCCAAGGCCAGGCGCGTATAATCCATGGTCTGCCGAGTTTTGGCATGGCTGCGCTTTTCCGGCCGCCATTCCACCGGGGCAATCAGACTTTCCATCTGCGGCAAGACGCGCAGAATGTCGTGATTGGCATAGATGAACAGATCTCCCCTGATCGCCGAGATCAGATGGTTGAGCACGACCCCATCGGCAATCCCGGTCGGGTGATTGGCCACAATCAGCGCAGGCCCGGATTGAGGAAGATGGGCAAGTCCATCCACGATCATATCGCGCACGGTCAGCATCGCCAGCCTGCGCATCAGCTCATCCGTCGGCAGGTCACGATATTCGGCGGCCAGATCCAGCGTCTGTGGATACCGCAGCAGCCCCATCAGTCGATTGCGACAGAAGGAATGATGCCATTTACCGGAATAAAACCAAGGAGCCCGCTCTAGAATCAGCGGCTCGATTCTGGATTGCATCTCGTTGCGGGCGCTCATGAGCATAATTATTGCCGTGCTCATCAAGCGCCCGCAAGCGCTGTTCGCTACTGCGGCGCGCTACCGGCAAGGATACGCGTGACCATTTCCGAAGTGTTGCGCGAAAGCCCAGATGTCTGAGCAATTCGTTGCAAGGCGGCCTGCGCCTTTTCACGACGCGCATCATCATATCGCGACCATGTTTCAAAGGCCGAACACATCCGCGCGGCGGTTTGGGGATTGACCGGGTCCAACTTGATCAGCCAGCTGGCATAAAAGTCATAGCCCGATCCATCGGCTGCGTTGAAGGCCGCGTGATTGGCGGCAAATCCCCCCAGCAAAGCCCTGAAACGATTGGGGTTTTTCCAGTCGAAATCGGACCTTGCTGCCAGCGTTTTCGCGCGATCAACCGCCGTTTTCGGACTGGCGCGGTGGACCTGCACCATGAACCATTTGTCCATGACCAGCCGGTTATCCGCGAATTGCTGGCGAAACAGATCCATGCTTTCACGGTCACGCCCGATGGCCACCAGCTGACCCAAGGCGCCCAGACGCTCGGTCATGTTTTCAGCGGTGCCAAAAAGCACCAGCGCCCTGTCGCCCTCATCGATGCGGCTGAGAAGCGCCAGAGCAGCCAATCGCAGGCTGCGCCGCGCAGCGCCTTCGGCATCTGGACGATAGGGGCCAAGCGGGGCCATGGCGGAATAGATCCGTGCCAATTCTGCCTCGTGCTATATCGCCAGATCGCGGGCAAAATCTTCACGAGCCAGG
>NZ_DALZMB010000203.1:0-2345 GCF_032007265.1 Paracoccus sp. (in: a-proteobacteria)
GCCAGATTTCCCAGCACCTCTGCCCGCGCATCAAGGCAGATCACCGCGTCGGGCACGCTGATCTGGACGTGCCGCAGGATCTGGTTGATGGCCTCTTGCCCGGTCAATCCGCGCTGAAGCGCCAGGCGCGCGCCGGTCATCAGGGCCGAGTGCAGCGCATCGCGATGCTTGGCCTCGATGTCGATGCCCCATTTCTTGCGGGCGGTATTGGCCGCCCAGCCCAGCATCGAGGCAAGCAGAATGCTGATGATTTCGAGGACATGCGGCATCACCGCTGCTTTGATGAGATCCATGATCAGTTTCCTTTGAGGAATGCCGCACAGGCAATGTGAATGGCGCTGGCTAGGGCCGCGAAATGGCGATCGGCAGCAGCGCAGTCGCTGGGATTCGAGCCGAAGTAAGGTTCCAACAGGACGGCGGGCGCCCGGCCTTGCCACAGGCTTTCTCCGCCCCGCTCACCGCGCTTGCGCGTGACCAGCCCGCGATCCCGCAGACCGAGGGTGGTGACCATGGCGGGCTGGATCAGCTTTGCCAGGCGCAGGCTGCCCGTAGTGCCGGAGGTCAGCGTTTCCGTACCCGTTGCCGATCGCATGGCCGCGCTGTTGAAATGCAGCTCGATCGAAGCATCCGCGCCCCAGTCATTGACCTCGGCATAGGCCTGCCGGATCTCGGTGGTGTAGCTCGGCACAACTGGACGGCGGAACACGCGGAAGATCGCAGGTTCCAAGGCAAAGATCTGATTGGCCAGGTCCGTCATCCAGTCATATTCGCTGCGCCCGTCCGTAACGCGCACAGCACCTTGCGATCGGGCGTTATGCCCGATCACCAGAGCAATCTTGCCCATGGGTCTCTCCTAGATATGAAAAAACCCCGCACGATGGCGGGGCTGCTTGCTAAAACCTTGACGAATCTAACAACCTCAGGGTCATCATCCTTGGATGACAGAGCCTGATTATGATTACGTCCTGTTTATTGACGAGGCTGGTGATGATGGCCTCAAGAAAGTCAAACCGATCGACCCTGATGGTTCATCGGAATGGCTGATCGTTGCTGGACTATTGGTGCGGGCCGAAGACGAAGCTAAATGCCGAGTGTGGCTGGATGAAATCAGAGTCGACATCAACGCTACCCAGTCGGATTCCCTGCACTATCGAAAGCTCTCCCCAGCCAAACGAATTCGTGCTGCACAGCTTCTCGCAGCGATGGATGTAAGAATTTTTACTCTCGCCTCGAACAAAAGGAATATGCGCGGCCACCACAACCCTAAAGCGGCAGCGATGGGCGGAAGAAACTGGTTCTATAACTGGCTTGTCAGAATGATCATGGAAAGGGTTTCCTCTTTTTGCGTTGAAAATGGCCTTAAGCGCTTTCAAAGAATCGGGCGCGTCAAAGTAGTTTTCAGCACCAGAGGCGGACATTCTTACACGCAAACGAAAGCATACTGGCGTTTGGAGGCAGCGAAAGGAAAACCCTTTTTATCGAGGAGAGTAGTGAAATGGGAAGCTGTAAATTTCAATGCGTCTGACGACGCTCCGCATTACATGCATGCAGGACTGCAGTTGGCAGATATTTGCGCGAGTGCGATGTACCAGGCCGTTGACAGAACGGGAAAGTACTTTTCACCGGAACCAATGCAAGCACTGAGCCCCCGAGTTGCGAGAGAAAATGGTAGCTGGGCTGACTTTGGAGTTACGCTTCAGCCGTACTTGATCGACGAGATTGACCTATCGCCTGAGCAGAAACGACTTTTTTCATTTTATGGCTACATATTTAAAATGTGAAAGGTGCGGGTCCCGGCTTGTGTTGATCGACGTCTGAAGGCTGAAATCCGATGTTCAACCGTACATCAACCCGCAACATGACTACCGCATGTCGCACCAAGGCCCCGGCGCCCCCGCATATCTAGTGAATCACAGTGAGTCAGTAGGGTCAAGAAAAACCCCCATCACTCCCCGAGTATAGCCCGGTCAGCGCATCAGCATCCACGCCAGCACGACACATCCCGCCATGATCACGCGCACCAGAAACGCGCGTAGCGGGCAGCTTACTTCGGGTCTCGGGTCACGGATTGTCACGGGGCAACCTCCCCCCTCTGATGCGATGCAACAGCACCTCGAAGATGGCCGCGCCAAGCGAACCGGTGAGATAGGCGGCTGTCCCGCCTGCCGCGCCTTCAGGGGCGTTGAGCGTTCCGGGCGGCAAGCCGAGCCAGTGGCCGAGTAATGGCGCGCCCAGGCCGCCCAGCCCCGCAGCGATGGCCGCCCCGATGGCGATATGCCGAATAGCCTCAAGAGCGGTGACCTTGATCACCAGCGCATTCGTCGCCCCGCCAAGGCCGCCCCAGA
>NZ_DALZMB010000204.1:0-2263 GCF_032007265.1 Paracoccus sp. (in: a-proteobacteria)
GGCCGGCCCCCCGGGATATTTTGTCATGGGAGAGGTTAAAAAAGCGATTTTTGATCATCCGCTTTTTTGCGTTTTGTGCGGGAAGGCAGGTTCTCGGGACGCGCCGGGACGCGACCGTCCTGAAATTCGATTTCGAATTGCGGGGTTTGACGGGCAGTGGCTGCTGTGGTGATCAGACCATTGGCGCCGTGAACCACCGCATAGCCGCGTCTGAGGGTCTCGGTATATCCGAGGGTCTGGCGCAGGCGATCCAGCCGCTCGAGACGCTCGAGACGCGATTGATGGATACGGGTGAATGCGGCATCCAGACGCAATTGCGCACCCTGAAGCGCCTCGCGATTGCGCTCAATGCCACGGGCGGCGTCATTGAGCAGGCGATTGCGGCTGTTGAGCAGGCTTTGGGCCAAACGCGTGATGCGTTCCTGACGCAAGCCCAGATGGCGTTGCAGGGCGGGATCAATCTTGGAGGCGGTCAGCAGCAGGTTTTGCCGGGCATTGCGGCTGTAGCTGCGCAAAAGGGCAACAGGAAGTGCCAAGACGTTCAACCCGTCACGGCGGGCACGGGTGAACTGCTTCAATGCGGGCTCAAGCCGGGTCGCAAACAGATCGAAACGCTGGCGCGCAGGGTCCGTCAGGCTTTGCGGGCGCCCCAAAGCGCGGCCCAGATCGCGCAGCCGCTGAGCGGGCTGTTCGATGCGGCGCCGTGCCGCTCGGCCTATACGCGACTGGATTTCACCCAACCTTAGCGCAATATCTGCGCGCACTGGAACCGCCATTTCGGCCGCAGCGGTCGGGGTCGGGGCGCGCCGATCCGCAGCGTAATCAATCAAGGTCGTATCGGTTTCGTGGCCAACCGCCGAAATCAGCGGGATCGTGCTTTCGGCCGCGGCGCGGACAACGATTTCCTCGTTGAACCCCCACAGATCCTCGAGGCTGCCGCCGCCGCGCGCCACGATGATCAGATCAGGACGCGGTACCGTCCCATTGCCATCAATTGCATTCAGGCCGCGAATGGCGGCGCTGACCTGGGGGGCGCATTCCTGGCCCTGAACGGCCACGGGCCAGATCAGAACATGGCTGGGAAAGCGGTCGCGCAAGCGGTGCAAGATATCGCGAATGACCGCGCCCGAAGGCGAGGTTACCACGGCGATCACCTGTGGCAGATAGGGCAATGGGCGTTTGCGGGCCTCATCGAAAAGCCCCTCGGCTGCAAGCGCCTTTTTGCGCTTTTCCAGCATCATCATCAGCGCGCCCGCACCGGCGGGCTCAATCTGATCGACGATCATCTGATATTTCGACTGGCCGGGAAAGGTGGTCAGTCGGCCCGTGGCGATGACCTCGATCCCCTCTTCGGGGCGGGTCAACAATTTGGCGGCCTGTCCCTTCCAGGTCACGGCATTCAAAACCGCGCGGTCATCCTTGAGATCAAAATACAGATGCCCCGAGGCCGGTCGCGAGACGCGGCCAACCTCGCCGCGCACGCGCACGCGGCCAAACTGATCCTCGATCGAGCGCTTCACCGCGCCCGAGATTTCGGAGACGGTGAACTCATGGGCGTTCGAGCCGGCCTCTTCGCTGTCTGGCCCGTCCTCAAAGAGTTCCATTTCATCCTCGCAAGGCTTGTTCCGTCAGGGCGCTCAGACTAGAACGCGGGCGAACAAGAAGGAAGGGCTGCGCATGAATATCCTGATCCTCGGCAGTGGCGGGCGCGAACATGCCTTGGCCTGGGCATTCCGCCAAAATCCGAAATGCGACCGTCTGTTCGTCGCGCCGGGCAATGCGGGGATCGAAGGGGTGGCACGTTGCGTGGCGCTGGATGTGCTGTCGGGCAGCGATGTGATTGCATTTTGCGAGGAAGCGGCGGTTGATCTGGTGGTGGTCGGCCCCGAAGCCCCGCTGGCCGCGGGTGTCGCAGATGCGTTGCGCGCGGCCGATATTTTGGTCTTTGGCCCTTCGGCGGCGGCGGCACAGCTGGAATCCTCGAAAAGCTTTACCAAAGAGATTTGCGATGCCTGCGGCGCGCCGACGGCGGCTTGGGCGCGCTTTGACGAGGCTGCACCCGCACGCGATTATATTCGCGCAAAGGGGGCACCGATCGTGGTCAAGGCCGATGGTTTGGCCGCTGGCAAAGGTGTCACGGTTGCCATGACCGAGGCCGAGGCGATTGCCGCCATCGATGATGCCTTTGGTGGTGCCTTTGGCGATGCTGGCGCCGAGGTTGTGATCGAAGAGTTCATGGAGGGTGAAGAGGCCAGCTTCTTTA
>NZ_DALZMB010000205.1:0-2154 GCF_032007265.1 Paracoccus sp. (in: a-proteobacteria)
GTATCGGTGGATTGCGTTCGATCGCAGAAACCGCGGTTCTGATCAAAGAGCGCGGTCCCAAGCGCGTATCGCCCTTTTTTATTCCGGGTGCACTGATCAACCTTGTCAGCGGCCAGGTCTCGATCCGGTTCGGTTTCAAGGGTCCGAACCATGCGGTGGTCACGGCATGTTCGACCGGCGCCCACGCCATTGGTGATGCGGCGCGGCTGATCATGTGGGGCGATGCCGATGTCATGGTTGCAGGCGGCACAGAATCGCCCATCTGCGAAATCGGGATTGCCGGCTTCAACGCTTGCAAAGCGCTGTCGACCGACCGTGAGGCCGATCCGAAAGCCGCAAGCCGCCCCTGGGATGCTGACCGTGACGGCTTTGTCATGGGCGAAGGTGCCGGTGTGGTCGTGCTTGAGGAATACGAGCATGCCAAAGCGCGCGGCGCCAAGATCTATGCCGAAGTTCTGGGCTATGGTCTGACGGGCGACGCCTATCACATCACCGCCCCCTCGGAGGATGGCGACGGCGGTTTCCGCTCGATGAAGGCCGCGCTCAAGCGTGCGGGGCTGGAGCCGGGCCAGATCGATTACATCAACGCACATGGCACCTCGACCATGGCTGATACCATCGAGCTGGGCGCAGTCGAGCGCTTGCTGGGCGATGATGCGAAAAATGTCGTGATGTCCTCGACCAAATCGTCGATCGGGCATTTGCTGGGCGCGGCAGGCGCGGTCGAGGCGATCTTCTGTATCCTTGCGATCCGCGATCAGATCTGCCCGCCGACGATCAACCTGGACAATCAGGCGCGTGAAACACCGGTTGATCTGGCTGCGAATGCCGCAGTGCGTCGCAAGGTTGATTATGTCTTGTCCAACAGCTTTGGCTTTGGCGGCACCAATGCCAGCCTGGTCATGGGCAAGGTGACTGACTGATGTGGCGCAACCTGGCGTCTAACCTGCTGTCGCTGCTGGTTCTGGTGATGATCGTGGCGGCCGGGGCAATAGCCTGGGCCAAACACGAATATACCAGCGCCGGACCCAGCAAAGTCGCGGCATGCGTGCAGGTGGCGCCGGGGGCAAGCCTGAGCGCGATCAGTGAGCAGCTGGCCGATCAGGGCGTTGTGTCCAGCTCTTACATCTTCCGCGCCGGAGCCGATTACTCCGGCAAGGCGCGGGGGTTGAAATTCGGCTCTTATCTGATGCCTGCGGGCGCCAGCATGGAGCAGGTCGTAGCCACGATCACCGCCGGCGGCCCCAGCACCTGCGGCACCGAGGTGACCCTGCGTATCGGTGTGCGCGAAAATGCGGTGATCTTGCGCGATATGGACCCGGCCACCGGGCAATATGCCGAGATGATGAAATATGATCCGGCGCTTTCCGCCGCGCCCGAAGTCATGGTCAAGGCCGCCGAAAAGCCCGATGCGCGCCTGCGCGTGGCTGTGGCCGAGGGTGTCACCAGCTGGCAAATCGTCGAGGGCCTGAAGGCTGCGACCTTTATGAGCGGCGATGTTGGCAAAGTCCCGGGCGAGGGCATGTTGGCGCCTGATACTTACGAGGTCAAAAAGGACGCCGACCGTGAGGCATTGCTGGCCGAAATGGCCAGCAAACAGGCGGTGATCTTGCAGACTGCTTGGGATGGCCGCGCCGAGGGGCTGCCCTATAAAACCCCGGAAGAGGCGCTGATCATGGCCTCGATCGTGGAAAAAGAGACCGGGGTCGCAGATGAGCGCCCGGTCGTGGCCTCGGTCTTTGTCAACCGGTTGAACCGGGGGATGCGCCTTGAGACCGATCCGACGGTGATTTACGGCGTGACCAAAGGGCAGGGCGTGTTGGACCGTGGGCTGCGTCGCTCGGAGTTGCGCACGCGCACGCGCTATAACACCTATGTCATCGAGGGCTTGCCGCCGACGCCGATTGCCAACCCAGGCAAAGCTGCAATCGAGGCCTCGCTTCACCCCGCGCAGACCGATTTCATCTTCTTCGTAGCTGATGGAACGGGCGGTCATGCCTTTGGGCGCACGCTTGAAGAGCATAATGCCAATGTCGCGCGCTGGCGCGCGATTGAGGCCGAAAGGGGGCAACCGACCGACAGCCCGGTACAGGGCGCGCAATAAAGGGATTGTTTCACGACAAACACCCGGCCCCAAAACATTCGCTCACAGCT
>NZ_DALZMB010000206.1:0-2112 GCF_032007265.1 Paracoccus sp. (in: a-proteobacteria)
CGAGGGCGGCAAAAGCGCGGCGCATGACCCCCGAGGTCTCACAGCCGATCAGGACTGATAGGGCGGTCATTCTGTGCCACCTAATGCCAGCTCGCCCCCGCAAGCGAGGTATCCAATGCCGTCGAGCCAGTTGCCTGGATTGCTTGGGTTTGCCTTGAGGCGCGCGCATTTCATAAGGTTCATCATGATCGCGACATCGGCAGAAGTGATTGCGCGATCGAGATGGGCAGACCAATAGGCTGCAATCAGGCCAAAGGTATCCTCAGGCTCGCCGTGTGTGGCGTTGCGGTCGCGGGTCACCAATTCCTTGGCAGTATCGAGTAGTTGCGCGCGTTTCACTCCAGATCCTCCGGGAAGCAGACAGGGCAGGGCACATAGGCGAGGAAATTGAAATCCTCGGCCCCGTGGCCAAGGCAGGTGCGGCAGTCCGGATCGGTCATCCTGTGGCCTCCTGAAAAGCGGCAATTGCGATCCGGATATTCTCCCATTTTTCGGCAGCATCATCGCCAAAATCGACGGCGATATCCTCTCGGGTCATGGGGGTGTGTTTTGCATTTATCATGATCGAAATCCTTCGACTTTCGTCCGGATCAACTGCCTCGCGCAATGCTACCCGCGCCTTGGCCTGGCGAAGAATGTTTCGGTAAGGTTCTGCTATGCCGTTCATTTCTTCACCTCGTAAGCTGCGTGCTGAAGCTTCGCGATCGCCATGACTGTCGGCCTCAGCTCCGGCGGGGCGGCATCATAGGCGAGGCGCTTCTTGTGCCGGCCGCCGTTCAGTCTCGACAGGACACCCCGTGGGACAGCTTCCCAGTTGCTCGGATCAGTGTTGGTCTTGTCCCCATCCAGGCATTTGAGAGCATAGCCTTCCGGGATTGGGCCGTTCTCTTTTTCCCAAAGCCAGCGATGCTTGTGAACGGGCCGGGTGGCCGCACCTGTCCATGGATTGGTCTCGGCCACGATCATCACGACATAGCCGTCTTTGCTGTCGATGCGCTCATGGCCTGCACCTTTGTGGTTGTGGGGGAGCTGCCCTGGTCTGAAACGCGTGGCGGCGCTGTTTGCGTTGTAGGGCATCGTCTTACCCTTGTTCTCAGGGGTGCGACCCTTTGCGTATCGCCCGTTTCGTCCGGTAAACCAGCCTTTGCGTTTGCACAGACTGTTGAGGTTCGTCAGCGACACATCGTTGCGATCGAACCGGGCGCAGAATTCGGCATGCATATCGCGCCGGTTCTTTTGCGCATGGACTTCAACCCACGCAATTTCATCCGGCGAATATGGAATAGCGCGGCCCTTCATGGTTCGCTCTTTCCGATTTTCGGCAACATCGGCATGATCGCGTCCCCATGCTCAGCGAAGAGCTTTGCTGCTTTCAGTTGCAGATTGGCGGTGTTGATTACCTGATCCGCCAGGGTGACGATCGCACCCGCCCGCTTCACTTCCTGATCAATCTGATCGGCGCTGAGATCTTCATCTGCCAGGCGCTCGAGCTGAGCAAAGAGGTGGTTGTTCAGATCGCCGAGTTTGTTTTTCATTTCGGATCCTCAATCTTTTCCGCCGATCACGGCTTGCTGTTTTCAACGCGCCGGTATTCGACACATTCAGTGAAGGTGGTTGGGACAAGCACTTTACCCACGGGCAACAGCAGTGTTTGCGCGACGGTATCGCTGCACTCCCATATGCTTTTGGGCAGGGCGAAGGAGTCGGGCGTTTCGCCCGCGATAGCGGCAATGATGACGCTGATGAGGATTAGTGCCGCAGCCGCAGATGCGGCGCACAAAAAGCCCATGGTGAGCCGTTCAAGCATATCCCTCAGAGTTCCTCTGGAAAGCAGATATGGCAGGCGACGGAGGCCGCTTCGGCATACTCCTCGTGCCCCGATCCTGCACAGACCCGACAATCCGGATCCGGCCCAAGCTGCCCACTGATCTGGCGGATGGCCTCTTGCGTGGTGTGAGCAACGCCGCCGGAGCCAGTGGCTTCATGCGACCAGGTGATGGCTCCGCTTGGATGATCGCTTTGGATCAGGGTAATGCCGCGATGGTTGAGGGGATTAGTCATTCGGTATCCTTCCGGCAATCGGGATGCCGGCCCGCGCGGGGCCGGTCACCG
>NZ_DALZMB010000207.1:0-2105 GCF_032007265.1 Paracoccus sp. (in: a-proteobacteria)
AAAGATGATGCCAAAGACCAGCTGAAACAGCAGCAGCATGCCGATCAGGCTAAAGGCGCGCATACGGTTGGCATTCTCTTGGCCCAGCCGCAGCCACAGCAAAAAGGTAAAGGCCCCGACAAAGCCGTAAACGGCCGGATAGCCACCAATCAAAGGCTCAAACCGGGTCTGCGGGAACAGTCCTGCGATCAGCGTATAAATCAGCGCCCCGCCAATCGCCGAGCCGAGGAAAAGCGCGACCACCGCCCAGGCGCGAAATTGATTGGCGATCAGATTGCCCAAAGCCAAGGTGAATGCGATCACGAACACGGCCTGGGTCAACGACAAATTGACAAAGGGATAGGTCACAAGGCGCAAAAGCTGCTGGGGGATGATCTGGCCATGGCTCCACATGTCCAGAAGCATATTCGGGGCAAAGGCCGATTTCTCGGCTGCGATCTGGCGCATGGCCATCCCCCTGCCCGCACCGCCATTGCCTGCGCTGAGAAATCCCAACCGCGCCAGCCCGAATACAGCCTCGCAGGCGATCATGGGCAGCGCCAGCAGCCAGACCACCGCAGGGACTGGATTAAGTGGCGATTCCTCGAATCCTTGACGCATCAACGACATCCTTTCCGGCATGCTCTTGACAGGGCGGTTGCGCCTGCTTCGGCCAAGGGGTAAGCCAGCAACTGAGAATTTCCAAGCAGGTACTGGCATGTCGACAAGCTTCCAACCCCGTATCTTTTCTGGAATCCAGCCTTCTGGTGGCCTGACTTTGGGCAACTATCTGGGCGCATTGCGCCGTTTTGCTGGCTTTCAGGGGACTGGCCCCGAGACGATTTACTGCGTCGTGGACCTGCATGCGATAACTGTCTGGCAAGATCCGGCCGAATTGACGCGTCGCACGCGCGAAATCGCTGCCGCCTTCATGGCCTCGGGTGTCGACCCAGAGCAATCCATCCTGTTCAACCAAAGCCAGGTTCCGGCCCATGCCGAATTGGCCTGGCTGTTCAACTGTGTCGCGCGTCTGGGCTGGATGAACCGCATGACCCAGTTCAAGGACAAAGCGGGCAAGAACAGCGAAAACGTCAGCCTTGGCCTTTATGCCTATCCCTCGCTGATGGCTGCCGACATTCTGGCCTATCACGCAACCGCCGTTCCGGTGGGCGAGGACCAGAAACAGCATGTCGAGCTGACCCGCGACATTGCTGCCAAGTTCAACCATGACTATGGCGTCGAATTCTTTCCTGCGCCCGAGCCCCTGATCGAAGGCACAGCAACCCGCGTGATGTCCTTGCGTGATGGCAGCAAGAAGATGTCGAAATCGGACCCATCCGATGCCAGCCGCATCAACCTGACCGATGATGCAGATACGATCGTGCAGAAAATCCGCAAAGCACGGACCGATGCCGAACCTCTGCCCGCCACTGCCGAGGGGCTGAAAGACCGCCCCGAGGCGCGCAATCTGGTCAATGTCTATGCCGCCCTGACTGGCGAAAGCGTCGAAGACATCCTGGGCCGCTTTGAAGGTCAGGGTTTTGGCACATTCAAACCTGCATTGGCCGAGGTCGCGGTCGAGATTTTGGCACCGATTACTGCGAAAATGACGCAGTTCATGGCAGACCCGGCAGAAATTGACTGTATTCTGGGTCGAGGGGCCGAGCGCGCACAGGCAATTGCATATCCCATTGTCGAACAGACCAAGGGGATCATGGGCATGATCCGCTCGCGCTAGGTCGCTATCGTAGCCGCCGGACCAAAAGGACCGGCGGTCCTGCCGTGATAAGCTGGAGGATTCCGTTTGGGAACCGATCCGCTGAGCCGACTTCTGGATGCGCGCGAATGGCTGTTGGCCGATGGCGCCACCGGGACGAACCTTTACAATATGGGCCTTGCTCCTGGCGAGGCGCCTGATTTGTGGTGTGAAAAGCACCCAGACAAGGTGCGCGCCCTGCATCATGGCATGGTTGCTGCGGGATCAGATCTGATCTTGACCAACAGCTTTGGCGCCAATGCCTGCCGGCTGCGCATCGCCGGCGCGGCTGATCGCGTGCAATCGCTGAATATTGCGGCCGCACGGCTGGCGCGCGAAGCGGCCGACGCTGCCGGGCGCCAGGTTCTGG
>NZ_DALZMB010000208.1:0-2043 GCF_032007265.1 Paracoccus sp. (in: a-proteobacteria)
CCGCCGTGATCGTGCCGTCATAGGCCAGCCGAGAGCGCAGAACAGTTTCGAGGCCCGTCGATGGGCGCGGCCCTCCACCCTCTTGCACCTTGAGATAATCGCGATCGGTATTACGCGGGCGCTCATGGATCACCGCTTCAAGTCGTTCGGTATGCGCCTTCTGGATCACGAAAGCCCGTTTGGTAAACGGCGTGGGTCGGTCGAAAACTGCGTCCATTCGCGCATGGATGCCGGCCAACACATCGCCCGCCGTCTTATCCAGCGCATCCTTCGCAGCCCATTTGATCTGTCGCTCTGACAGCTGGCGCAGGTTGGCCTGAAGAGCGGTATCATCAAGGTTGAGCGTGAGCATCTGTTGGCCGCCGTACCGGAAGGGGTGATTTCATTATGGTAGAATCGCCCCTAGGTCGTGCTAAGCTCTACGCATTGTATTTTAATCATAGAGGCCAATTATGGCTGCGCTATTGGTCGGTGTAATAAGCGGCATTATTTGTGCCGCGATTTCAGCCTGGATGGGGGCACCTTGGCTCAAAGTCATAATTGTCTATGTGTTCAGCGGCATGATCGGCACCATTAGTCACGCCGTCACTATCGCTCTTCTCGAACCGAATCTGGAAACAGAACGGGATCCGAATCGAAACGATGACGATCGGCGGTCACAGCAAAAACAGTGAGCGAAATAGGGAGGCCTATAGGCCCATGACCATAAAAGTCACATTCTTCATGGGCCGCTTCGGGCCTTTCGAAGGACAGCTCACCCGACCCACAGGCCCTATTGATCAAGAGTACAAGCTGACCTTCGGGCCACTCTATGTGAATGCTGCAGCGCTCCGGAGAGAGCCATATATCCATGTCCAAAAGGGAAAACGGATAATAGTGGAAGGGCCTGTTTCCGGCACGATCAAATTCGATCCCGCAAGCTTAGCAACGTTTGGCGATCTGAGCATCGGAACCTCAATTGACTATGCCGTCCCCCAGTCGAGCAACGCGCATTCGAGCCTTTAATGGTTACCGATCCCCTCGACGAAGAGTCCATGGTGTCACCAAACGCAAAGTGCCCGCAATGACCTCTCCTTCTGCCAAGGATGTCAATCTCGAGAATCGCGGCACTTATTCAGGCGGAAGCTGCGGCTCGACTTCATCCTGCTGAGCAGTGATTTCTTGGTCCACAGGCTGTTTGCTCATGGTCGCAAGGAAGGCCAGAACCAAAACAATTAACAAGATCGGCCCAGCTAAAGGCCGCCGCTTTTTGCCCTGGGGCGGTTTTTGCGGAAAGAACTTCATCGCCATTACAATCTCACCTCCGAGATCATTATAGCGGCGAATCAGGGGAACACGAAGAAGAACCAGAAACGGAAAGTGCCCGCGATGACCTCTCATCCGGGCACAGGTATGGCCAGACCCTTATGTCAAGGAAGCCATGTCGCAGTCAAGAAGGATTCCACGGAGAGAGCGCAGGAAGTCCATCAGTGAGCCGCAACGCTTCGAAGCCATAACACCGGGACAAGTCAGACAGCAGGTGGAGCAGCGCACCATACCAAGCCAGATAGGCGCGGCGGCGCTGAGCCAGGACCTCTGCAGAACCTGTATAGCTGATTCGGCAAATCTCTGGGGTATAGGTAAGCGTCTTCCGCCCGCGCGGATAGTAATATTCCGCCACAGGCAGCTTGCGCGTTGCGGCCATCCATTCACCACGATCGGTCATCTCCCAGCCGCAGGGCACGACGCCGCGCCGTTCATCCGCGCGCCAATCCGGAACACCGCGCGCGCGGGCACATTCGGCGACGATGCTGGCCATCTTTCGCCCGCCGACATTGATCGGCAGGGCCGCGACCGCAGCCGCGATAATCTGAGCATCGGGATGCGGCTCATTGTACCCACCACCATCGACCGTGCAGCCAAGCTCACCGCGGCGCTGGATGGTCGTGATCGTGTCACGACCAGGCTGATCAAAGTCACCAGCTTGGAGATCGCAAAAAGCCAAATCATCAAAATCCAGCTGCGCGCATTCCGTGGCGAAGGCCCATTCAAGCGCTTGCTGGA
>NZ_DALZMB010000209.1:0-1809 GCF_032007265.1 Paracoccus sp. (in: a-proteobacteria)
GTGCGGCTGCCGGTGCACTGACGGCACCCTTTATCCGCCCAGGTGCGGCAAGGGCTGCCGAGTTCAGCTATAAAATCGCCAATAACCAACCGCTGGAGCATCCCAGCAACATCCGTCTGGGCGAGGCGGTAAAGTCGATTCTCGAAGAAACCTCGGGTGCGGTCGATATTCAGATCTTCCCCTCTAACCAACTTGGCGCCGATACCGATGTTCTGGGTCAGCTGCGCTCGGGCGGGGTCGAGTTCTTTCAGCTGTCACCGGTGATTTTGTCGACGCTGGTTCCCAATGCCTCGATCAGCGGCATCGGCTTTGCCTTCCCCAATTATGATACGGTCTGGAAGGCGATGGACGGCGATCTGGGCGCCTATGCGCGCGGCGAGATCGAAAAGGCCGGGCTCGTCGTGATGGATAAGATCTGGGACAACGGCTATCGCCAGACCACCTCATCCAAGCACCCGATTGTCAGCCCCAAGGATTTCGAAGGCTTCAAGATCCGGGTTCCGGTCAGCCCGCTGTGGACCTCGATGTTCTCGGCCTTTGGTGCGGCGCCCGCGTCGATCAACTTTGCCGAGGTTTATACCGCGCTGCAAACCGGCATTGTTGATGGTCAGGAAAACCCGCTGGCGATCATGCAGGTTGCCAAGATGTGGGAGGTCCAGAAATATCTGTCGCTGACCAATCACATGTGGGATGGCTTCTGGCTGCTGGGCAACCGTCGGGCATGGGGCGCATTGTCCGAGGATTATCAGCAGGTTGTTGCGAAGAACTTCAACGCTTCGGCGGAAAAACAGCGTGGCGATGTCATGGCGTTGAACACCACCCTGCGCGGAGACCTGGAAAAAGAGGGCTTCACCTTTAACGAGGTCGAACCGCAACCCTTTGAGGATAAGCTGCGCGAAGCGGGCTTTTATGCGCAGTGGAAAAAGACCTATGGCGATGCCGCCTGGGAAATTCTTGAAGCCGCAATCGGGCGCAAGCTCGCGTAACGATGGCTATGAAAGCGGCCTTATTCTCAGGCTCGGAACCGGCGCAAGATGTTGCGCCGGAGACGGGTGGCGCGCAGGCCGTCGGGCGGGCGCTATCTCTTCTGTCGCTTGTCGGCAGGGGCGGGGCCGAGGGAATGGGGCTGGCCGAGCTGTCGCAAACAGCAGGGCTGGCGCGCCCCACCGCGCGCCGGCTGCTTTTGGCATTGGGGGCGGCGCGTCTGGTTGATCAGGACCGTCAAACCCGCCGCTATCACCTTGGCCCCGAGGCCTTTTTGCTGGGGCATTTCGCCGAGGACCGCCACGGTATGCCGGTCCAGACCCGTGAGGCCATGCTGCGCCTTGCGCGGGAAAGCGAGGATACGGTTTTGCTGACCGTGCCACAGGACGATCACACCCTTTGCCTCGAGCGCATCGAGGGCGCCTATCCGGTCCGCACCCATGCGCTGATGCGCGGTGACCGCAAACCTGCGGGTGTCGGCGCTGGTGCGCTTGCGCTTTTGGCCGCACTTCCCGATGCCGAGGCGCGCATCCTGACCCAGCGCGCACGCCCCGAGATCGAGGCGATCAACGCAGCGCTTTACACCAATATCGACCAAGAGGTCGTCCAGGCGCGACAGCTTGGCTATGCCTTGAACCCCGGCCGGGTTGTCCCCGGTTCTTGGGGGTTGGGTATGGCCTTTCTCTGGCCCGACGGCCGCCCGGCTGGGGCGATTTCCTTGGCGGCAATCGAAGATCGCATGCGCCCCGAGCGTCGCCCGATGCTGATTGCAGCATTGCGGCGCGAAATCACCCTGATCGAGGGCAAGCTGGCGGCGCTTGGCAA
>NZ_DALZMB010000210.1:0-1629 GCF_032007265.1 Paracoccus sp. (in: a-proteobacteria)
ACACCCGCAGAAGCCGCAGGCCTGTGCCGTCTGAGGCCCACCAGCCATGCTCACAAGCGATCAGCGCAGGACTGATGACGGTTGGTCGCAGAGACCCAGCGATAAAGCCACCAGAACTCACCCAGACCGCGCCACGTGGATCGGTCATAAGCCCGGCGATGGTCTTGGCCGTCCAGATCCGATCGACCGTGATCGGACCCGCAACTGCCGCGCGCAAATCCTCGATCATGTCGATGATGCGCGGGATGTCGTCGCCGCCGGCTTCTCGAACTACCGCCATGCTTCCCCCTTTGAATGGACTCGACTCAGCTGAAATACGACCCCACCCTCAGCCTGTGATGAGTGAAGGAGGAAGCACATGTCTATCGAAGATGTGAAAATGACAGATGCCGAGGCCAGAAGCCGCGTTATCGATATTACAATCGGCTCAGTCAGACAGCTGCTGCACGCCGTTTCTGAGCTCACGACTGATGAGGAAACAAAGGAAAAACTTCAGGCGCGCCTAGAAGAATTGAACTTCTATATTTCCAAAATGCATGGTCAAGGATGGGGCATCCCTGGCGGAAAGGATTAACCGCCAAAGCGACGATCAAATTCGGCATGAAGCTCTGCGCGTCGTGCCGAAACCTCCTCTCCGTTCACATCGATACGGCCCCCAAATTCCTCCCGTAAAATGCCCTCCGTGCCATGGCTGCGAGCACAGGCGATTTTCTCTGCAACTTTCTTGGCTTCAGCTTCCGCTGTAAATCCCAACCAAGCCTTCTTGAGATGATCTTGAAACTCTGGGCACTCAAACATCGCGTCAAAGAGCGCAGGCGTTAACAAAGGGTTTGCAGGCAGGGCTGTCATTTCTGATCTCCACTGATTTGAATTTTCACGCTTACGGTCATCCGCCCGCCTCACGACCGCCATTTTGTCTCATAATTGACATAGAGCGGCAGACGCTCAAGCCCTCGGTCTCCGGGATAGCGCGCGCGGGTATCACTATCGGTCCAGCGTCCGCGCGGCGCGGCATTGCGCCTCATCCAGATGCCCCAAGCCTCAAGCTGGACGCTGCGCTTGGTAGTCCCCTCTCCCTCGAAGGGCATGCGCTGCATGGTTCCGGTAAAGAGCGACATTGGTGAGCCGATGGGATCACCCGTCATGATCTCGCTGCCGCCGGGAGTGAAGTTCGCCATCGTAGCATTGGCAAAAAGCTGTAGATAGATCGACACCTCACGGTCGCGTACACGGGCCTTGTCCGCCAGCGCGAGACCAAGCATTTCCGGGGTGGCGGCGACGGTAAAGGTCACTTCGCGCGCTGATAGCGCGTAGCTGCTTTCGATCTGGCTCACCCCGATCAGGTCGCCGAGGCCCTGCCAGGTGTGCCCACCAACTGACAGATCACCAAACCCGGTCCACCAGCGTTTTGGCGCACCTTGGAAATCCATATGGACCAGAACCGCTTGGGCAATACTGCCGTTGCGCAGCACCTCATCCGGGATGGCCAGCAAGTCCTCGCGCGCGCCCATTACATCGCCTCCGTGAATTGGACCTGAACCGTCGGCAGCACGGACAAGGACTGATCAAATAGCCCCTCGGCCTCCGTCACCATGCGCATACGGCAGACCGGCCGGGCGACTTCGACGA
>NZ_DALZMB010000211.1:0-1623 GCF_032007265.1 Paracoccus sp. (in: a-proteobacteria)
GCGTCCAGATCGCCGTCATGCTGCTGCCCCTTCCCCGATTTCACGGCAGCGCTGCAGCGCCGCAATACGACGATCACGCCAATCACGATCGACAGGGCCAAGCTCACCGTCTCGGGCAAGCCGCCCCTCTAGATCCTGTAGCCGACGCACGTTGGTGGCCGCACCATCGCGGACCTGGCCAAGTGTCCAGTTATTCGGCCAGCTCCTGTTATGACGAAGGTGATAAAGCAGCTCAGGTGCCCAGCCCTCCGAGATTGCAGCTTGGCCGCATTCGTGCGCGAAGATCGCACGGATCAGAGGCGAGGCACCGTCACCCGGCGGCTGGATATTGGCGGCCCATTGCAGGATCATATTCCCAATAGGAAACCGATCACGATCCTTGCCGCTCGGGTTGGATGCGGCCTGCTCTTCCAGAGCCATCAGTGATCCATCCGACATATAGGCGAGGCGCTGGCACAGTCCCTCGATCATCTCATCAAACCCCGAAACCGTCAGCGTTGACGGCTTGGCCAGCCCGCGCCGTTTCAAAGGCTCGATCAGCAGCCTCATCACTCTTTTTTCACCCAGTGCCTGATCTTCGCTGTTCATCACCGCCCCTTTCTCAGCAATCCCGACTTATCCACAGGCGATCCCGTTGCCGCCTTAAGAGGTTTCATGTCTTTGTCTGTGTCGGTGTGATGTTTTGTCCTGTAGGGCAATTACAGTTGCGATGCTGAAAACATGCTGAAATCTTACTGTCATCTGCTGTAATCATTACAGTTCATTACAGTTGGATTTCAGCGCGATTACAGTGCGCTAGGGACGAAACATCGCTCCGATCAGACCTCCCGCCCGGCCATAGCGACCACCTTAGGTCCGCCCATGACATCATCCATGGCGACCCGCACGTTCTCAGCCGTGACATAGAGGTCGTTGTCCCGCAGCCAGGTTGCGATCTGCTCGACCGCAAAGTCATTTTCGGCAACGCGCCCCTGCTTAACTTCCCGCAGTTTGGTTCGGACACGAGATTTCATGGTAGCGAACGCCGCGACCTCACGCCCACGTTCGCGCCCCCGTTTGCGCGAGAACTGATCACGCGCGATATCTGCGATCAACGGATGCCCAAGCCGCGGCGCCGCACCCTCTGGCGCATCATCGATATGGACAGGCCGCCAACCGTAGAGCGAGACCTCGCGCGCTTCGCGCCACGCATCGACGTCCGCACCGAAACGCGCGAGTTGAGCCAGCTCGACATCGTCATCCGGCAAAGTGCCGGCAGGATCCTGCTTCATGCTGGCCGACCACAGCAGCAATGCTGTCCCGATATCTTCCCGCCGCCCCGCAAAAATAGCTTTAGCCACGAAGCGCGAAGAAAGCAGCCGATCGGTATAGAGCGGCATCCACTCATAGCTTTGAAGCCGGTCGCCCTGCCGTAACGGGTAAGCCCAGAACTCAGAAACTTGCGTCATGCTCAGATCCCTTTCTTTCGAAGGATTTTGTTTGCAGCGCTGCTGCGCGCGCATCAGCAGCCATCAGCTTGCCGAGGAGATAATCCAAATAGCGAGGAGTCATCCCATCGCGCAGCATGCGGTTCATTTGCGAACGACCCACGCTGAGGTATCGCACTGCCGCCGAGATCGACGG